>CAYUSM010000337.1:0-3787 GCA_964447345.1 uncultured Sulfitobacter sp.
ACCCCCGACCCCTTGATTCGTAGTCAAGTACTCTATCCAGCTGAGCTATCGGTCCACTGACGGGCGGTTTAGTGGGACAGCACGGGGTTTGCAAGCCCCAGTTTGACCAACCCGTCCGGAAAAAATCGGGCTTAGACGGTGCCGTCTCCCTTGGGCAGGGTCAATCGAAAGGTCGTGCCTGCGTCATCGGTTTTGACCAAGGCAAGACTGCCACCGTGACCCTTTGCCAGCTCCGCCGCAATGGCGAGTCCCAGCCCGGAGCCGCCCTTGCGCGCGCCACCCTGAAACGGCGTAAAGAGGTGCTCCTGCGCCTTGGCGGGCAAACCCGGCCCGGTATCGGCCACATCGATGGTCCAGGCGCTCTCGCCGTCTTGCGCGGTGATCCCGATCTCGCCCCCTTTGCCGGTGCCCATCAACGCCTGCCGGGCATTGCGCACCAGGTTTGAAATCACGCGGTAAAGCTGCTCAGGATCGGCGCGTGCCGTCAAACCAACCGGAATGTCGGCCCCGAAACTGATGTTGTGATCGCCTGTCGCCAGCCGTTCGCCCTCAATCACGTCCTCAACCAGCTCTGCCAGTGGCACCATGGTCAGCGTCGGCCCCGGTTCTTCCGCCTTGCCAAAGGCAAGGGTGCTTTCGCACAGGTGCACCGCACGGGTGATGGAGCCCAGAAGCTTGGGTGCCATCCGGTTCACGATCGGGTCCTCGGACATGTCGATCCGGTCGGCAAACAGCTGGGCCGATGTCAGGATATTGCGCAGATCATGGCTGATCTTGCTGACGGCAGAGCCGAGCTGCGCCAGCCGTTCTTTCTGCTTCAGTGCCTGCGTGAGGTCGGTCTGCAAGGTCCGCAAGGCCACTTCGGCCTCGCGCAGCTCAGTCACACTGGCCGACGGTTCGATGATCCGCCGGGCGTCTTCCGGTGCCTCTGCATAGCGCTGCATGTGTCCCACGACCCCCGCAATGGGCTTCAGGATCAGCGCGCGCATTGCCACAAAAAGAAGGCCTGCCGTGATAATGGAAATCACCGCAGACAGGATCAGAATGCGGATGCCATAGTCGATCATGGCCATCCGCATGGGACTGGTTTCCATGGTGATCTCAATCAGCAGCCCAGCCTCGCGCACGGGCGCACCGATCACACGAATGACCTCGTCTTCGGTGTTGATCATCCGTGCCAGCGCGTCACGGATCAACGTCAGCGCGGTCGCATCGCGCAGATCGTAGGTTTCGGCAATGGCCTGAGGCATATCCGTGGACAGCATCAACTGCCGCACCTCATCGCGCCGCAAAACGACGTTGAAGACCTGCGCATTCTCAAGCAGCTCATACTCCAGCTCGGGGTCGAGCATATCGTCCGCCAGCAGCGCCAATGAGGCAATCTGCGCCCTCTCCAGCCGGTTCAGCATATAATCTTCGCGAAACCGCGCGATGGACGGGACAAAGATCAGCACCTCGGCAATCATCACAAAGATGCACGTGAGGATGATCAGACGGCCGGACAGGGAATTGAACATTGTCTTAACCCAGCAAGCAGGCGTGAGCCGTCACAGTCACGGCAGATACCGCTGAACGAAGCCAACGACACGTTTGACCGTATCGCTTTCAAACAGACGCGGGCTGAAATAGGCCCCCGCCGCGCGTTTGTTGATCTCTCCAATTGTCGGATAGGGGGCCACCATGGCCGCAATCTGGCTCATTTTCATGTTGTTGGCCAGCGCCAGCGCCCAGAGGTTGATCAGCTCGCCCGCCTGATAGCCAACGATGGACGCACCCACCGGACGGCCCTTTACCACCATTACTTTGATGAATCCCTTGGTCTTGCGCTCCGCAATCGCCCGATCATTGTGGTGATAGGGAAAGCGCACGACCTCCAGCTTGATCCCGTGCTTCTTCTTCGCCTCCGCCTCGGTCAACCCAACCTGGGCCAGTTCAGGGTCGGTGTAAGTGGCCCAGGGGATGTGACTGGTCTTTGCCTTCGACGGCAGCCCAAAAAGCATTGAGCGGATGATGACGCCCGCATGATACCCCGCCACGTGGGTGAACTGCAGCCCGCCAGCCACGTCGCCGATGGCGTAAACCTTCTTGTTGGTCGTGCGCAGGCTGTCATCCACCTTGATCCCAGTCTTGCTGGGTTTGATCCCCGCCTTCTCCAGATCAAGCTTATCGGTATTGGACTTCCGCCCCACGGCCATCAGCAGATGCGTGCCCTTGAAGACCCGCCCATCCTTGGCCTCAACCTCGATGGCACCGGCCTTGCCACGCACTTCGGCGGCAAGCGCATCCTCTTCGATGACAATGCCCTCATCACGCAAGGCATCCAGAACGACGGATGCCAGCTCCGGATCGTCCTTGCCCAGCGCCTTGGCGCCTTCGATCACCGTCACTTTCGAACCCAGCCGAATATGCGCCTGCGCCATCTCCATGCCGATGGGACCACCACCGATGATCAGCAAATGCTCGGGCCTCTCGCGCAGATCAAACAAGGTCTCATTCGTCTCATAAGGCACGCTGTCGAGGCCCGGAATGGGCGGCACCAGCGGCGACGACCCCGTGGCGATCACCACCCGCCGTGCCTTGATCACGGTATCGCCCGCCTGCACCTCATCCTTTGAGATAAAGCGCCCGTATTCGCGGATCACCTTCACGCCAAACCCTTCGAACCGTTCCTGACTGTCCATCGGCTCGATCTGCGCAATCACGTCCGCCACATGGTCCTTGGCGGCGGCGTAGTCCACCTCGCCCGCTGCGTCCGCCACACCATATTGCGCCGAATGCCGCTGTCCGTAGGCCGCCTTGCCGCTGGCAATCAGCGCCTTGGACGGCACACAGCCAAAGTTCAGGCAATCACCGCCCATCTTGTGGCCTTCCAGCAGAACAACATCCGCCCCCATCTGCGCAGCACCCGCCGCGACGGAGAGCCCGCCCGAGCCTGCGCCAATAACCAGCACATCCGTTTTGATGCGGTTCATTTGATCAGATCCTTCTTGCCGGTGACGGCCTTGATGATGACAGGCAGCAGTGACAGAGCACAGAGCCCAAGAATGGGCAGCAAAATATGCGGCTCAAAGATGATGCCAAGGTTCGGCGTCTCTCCCCGGGCAAAAACCTCTCCCAGACCAGAACCGACCGATGTGTAAACGAGTGCACCCGGCATGATGCCCAGAAAGGTCGACACCACGTAGCGGTAGAGCGGCACCGCCAGAAACGCCGGGATCAGGTTGGCCACGAAAAACGGCACCGCAGGCACCAGCCGGATGAAAAACAGCATCGACCACTGGTTCTCATCCAGACCCTTCTTGATCTTGGCCACCATCCCGTCAGAAGCATCCATGCGCTCTTTCAGCGCCTCGCCCAACCCCCAGCGCGCCGCGAGGAAAATCACCACAGCCCCCAGGGTCGCCCCTGTGACGTTAAACAGAACACCGGGAAACAGGTTAAACAGAAACCCGCCCGTCAACGTCGCAATCGCCGCTCCCGGCAGCGAAAACGCCACGATGACCATATAAGCCAGCATGAACCCCACCGCCGTCAGCAGATAATTGCCGTCTCGGAACGCGATCAGCGCCTCGCGGTTCTCGCGTAGCGCGTCAAAACTCAGATAGTCGCGCAGGGTAAAGGCACCCACGGCGGCCACCAGCGCGATGATGATCATCGGCAGATAGCGCGCCACCCCGGACTTAGTCTTCACGGTTTCGGACGCTTGGGTCATGTCGGGCACCACTTTCGGTAAAGGATATCATTCGGTTCCTTTCTTACATGGCCCGCGGCGGCGCGCGGCGATAGC
>CAYUSM010000338.1:0-3777 GCA_964447345.1 uncultured Sulfitobacter sp.
ATCACCGCGCGATAGCCGGCGATATTGGCCATGGACGACAACGCGTCCATCTTCGGCGCACGACTGATGCGCGGGAGCATCTCCCTCGCGATGACGGTCGCGCCTTTTTCGGCGGCCTTCTTCATCTTGTCTTCATCCGCGACAGGGCTGAAGAAGGAAATAAGCGTCTGACCTTCGCGCAGGCGCTTCATCTCGGCCGCATCGGGCACGCGCACCTTGGCGACAATGTCGGCAGCCTTCCAAAGGGCTGCGGCGGTCTTGACCACCTCGACGCCCGCATCTTTGTAAAGTTGATCGTCGAACCCGGCACGCGCTCCGGCGCCCGTCTCGATCACACATTCATGGCCCAGCTTTTGCAGCATCTGGGCGGAGTCAGGCGTCATCGCGACGCGGTTCTCGCCCTCAAAAACCTCTTTCGGCGTTCCGATCTTCACGCTGTCTCCCCCATAGTTGGTCACCGGATCGACACGCCGCCAATAGCCGCGTGTTTGCATCCGCAGCAACTAGCGCGCTGGCGAGGTCACTACAAGCGCATCAAGGGGCAAATCCTGTGTTTTGCGGCGATTTTCACAGCCAACGTGGCGTTTTTTCCGCAAAGGCTGTGAAATCGGCACCGAAACTTTCTTTCATGCGCGCCTCTTCGGGCGCAATAAAGCGTCGCGTGAGGATCATCATGAACACGGGAATCAGAACGAGCGCAGGCCAGGCGCCCCACCAAAGAATGGCACCGCCCAGCACCATGACGTCGCCAAGATAGATCGGATTGCGACTGCGCGCGAAGGGCCCAGTGGTGATCAGGGTCTGGGGCGTCTGATGCGGCACCACAGTTGTTTGATGCCTGCGAAAGGCAGCAACGGCCCAGAACATCAGGCCAATGCCGGACAGCGCAAGCAGCACGCCGCCCGCACGCGCCAATGCGAAAGGAAAGGTGAGCCCGGGAAAGACCGCGGCCTGCACCCAGACCAGCAGGATCGCCCCCAGCAGCCAGATAGGAGGCAAATCCAGCATCTGCAGTGGCGTGATGTCGCCGGGATCATGCCATTTGGCCATCAGACCGTCTCCTTCTCGGCAAAACTCGCGCGAAATGGTGAAACTGGCAAGGCTGGCCGCTGGGAATTCAACAGGCATTCAGCAGTTAACGGCACATTAACCAAGAGAGCGCTAACCATGAGGCATGTACAATTATGTTCTGCAACGCGCGCCCGGTCACAGCTTCTTTTTCACCATCCGTCTTGCGGACAGGCGCAGCGATCTGCTGATCCGGCGCATTGATGATTTGCGCCGCGCGGTGCGCGATACCAAAACACTGCATCCCTTCAGAATCGACGCCATCACCGTCCTGCCAGAAGTCATTCACACCATCTGGACCCTGCCGGAGGGGGATGACAACCACGCCATGCGGGTCGCCAAGATCAAAGGGCGCTTCTCGCGCATGCAGGAGATGCCAAGGGACCGGACGTTCACACAAATCCAGAAGGGCGAAAAAGGCATCTGGCAGCGCAGCTATTGGCACCACCAGATCGACGGACAAGCGGATTTTGAGCGGCACCGCGACCTGATCTACCTCAGCCCCGTGCATGCCGGACTTTGCGCCCGCCCGCAGGAGTGGTTGCACACCTCACTGCACCGCGATCAAAGGCAGGACCTGCCCGAAAGCGTGCCAGCGGCCTCTGTTCGGCCACCGCCCATGCCCCATCCACCGGGCAAATCTCACCCCGTCGAGGCGCTTCAGTCCTAAACTCTGTCAGGGCAAGGGACGCTTACACCGCCTTCAGCGCAGGAGCCTGATCCCGTGCGGCCCAGGCGCGCACGGCATCGCCGAAGCTGGAAAAAAGCGGGCGAGAGACCTTATCGCCTGCGGCATTCCATTCCGGATGCCACTGCACCGCAAGCGTGTAGCCGGGCGCACCTTTGACATAGATCGCCTCGGGCGTGCCGTCATCCGCGTGGCCGTCGATCACGATACGGCCACCCGCCTGCTTGATCCCCTGCCCGTGCAACGTATTGGTGCGCACGGTCTGAGACCCCATCAGCTGATGAAACACGCCCCCATCGGAAAACGTCACATCGTGGCGCAGTTCGAACTTCTCTTCCAGCGTGCCCTCGGGTGGCATGCGGTGGTTCATCCGGCCCGGCAATTCCCTGATCTCGGGATAGAGCGTCCCGCCCATCGCAACATTGACCTCCTGAAACCCACGACAGATCCCCAGGAACGGCTGGCCCCGGTCGACACAGGCCCGCACAAGGCCAAGCGCAATCGCGTCACGCCCCCGATCAAAGGTGCCATGGGCCTCTGTCTCGGCCTCGCCATATTCCTCGGGATGCACATTGGGCCGACCGCCGGTCAGCAGAAAGCCGTCGCAGATCTCCAGCAATTCGTTCACGCTCACATGCCGCGGATCAGCCGGGATGATCATCGGGACACATCCGGACACTTCCGCCACGGCGTCTGAGTTCATCGTGCCCCCGGCATGCACCGGATATTGATCGTTCAGAAGGTAGGAGTTGCCGATAATGCCAACGACGGGACGGCCCATGGTTCACCTGCGATTGCCTGTTTCGCCTCTATATACGGAAAGGGCGGCCATCGCTCAAGGACCGCCGCCCGCACAGGTGCTGTGCTTTTCATCAGTTTTGTACAGATGCCCAAAAGCCGGGCAGCGTCCTACCCTCAGATTTCGCCGGTCAACCCCGCAGCCTCGATCCCCGCCATGGCGGCCACCGCATCATTGTCAGAGGTGTCGCCGGTCACACCTACGGCGCCGATCACCGCACCCTTCTTATCGCGCAAAAGCACGCCACCCGGCACGGGAATAACTTGCCCGCCGTAAACCCCGTTCACAGCGGCCATGAAGTACGCCTGATCCTCGGCACGTTTCATCTGCGCCGTGCCCGCCATGCCCAGCATGACCGCACCATAGGCCTTGCCGTGTGCGATGGAGAAACGGCCTGGTGCCGCACCGTCCTCGCGCTCAAATGCCTGCACATGGCCCCCCGCATCCAGCACCACAACAGAGAGCGGTTTCAGCTCCATCTCCCGGCCCTTCTCAAGGGCTTTTCTGATAATCGTCCGTGCCTTGCGCAATGAAATCGTCACGCCGCGTCCTCCTTCATCTTTCCAATACAATTCATGCGACACCTGCCCAACCGGACAGGCCGCTGATGTGCGACCTAACGGGCCGCCTTCAGTTCCAGCCGACGCGCGTGCAGCACCGGTTCGGTATAGCCCGATGGCTGTGCGCGCCCCTTGAACACCAGATCACAGGCTGCCTTGAACGCAATGCCGTCAAACCCCGGTGCCATCGGCTGATACAGCGGATCGCCCGCATTCTGACGGTCCACAACCTCGGCCATCTTGCGCAGGGCAACCATCACCTGGTCCTCGCTGACCACACCGTGATGCAGCCAGTTGGCCAGACCCTGAGCGGAGATGCGACAGGTTGCACGGTCTTCCATCAGCCCGACATCATTGATGTCCGGCACCTTGGAACAGCCCACGCCCTGATCGACCCAGCGCACGACATACCCCAGGATGCCTTGGGCGTTGTTCTCGATCTCGCGGCTGATCTCTTCATCGCTGAGATTGCGGCCTGCCAGTACCGGGATTGTCAGCAGATCATCAAGCGTGCCGCGTGCGCCACCGGCCTTCAGCTCTTCCTGCCGGGCCAGCACATCGACCTTGTGGTAATGCATCGCGTGTAACGTCGCAGCGGTGGGCGATGGCACCCAGGCGCAGTTGGCGCCCGACTGGGGATGGCCGATCTTGGCCTCCAGCAT
>CAYUSM010000339.1:0-3763 GCA_964447345.1 uncultured Sulfitobacter sp.
CGCAGGCGCGCGAGATTGCGGATTACCGCGAGAAAGCCGCCAAGGACAAGCGCGCGGCGGCGGGTGCTGCAACGACACTCGAACAACTGATGGCGAACGCCAAGGCCGATGAGGACGTCAGCGAACTGCCGATCCTTGTCAAAGCGGACGTGCAGGGTTCTGCCGAAGCGATCGTTCAGGCGATGGAGAAGATCGGCAACGAAGAAGTACGCGTGCGGGTGCTGCACTCTGGCGTGGGTGCCATCACGGAAACGGATGTGGGTCTTGCGGAAGCGTCGAGTGCCCCGATTATGGGCTTCAACGTCCGCGCCAATGCCTCTGCCCGGAACACGGCCAACCAGAAGGGCGTGGAGATCCGGTACTACTCGGTGATTTACGACCTGGTCGATGATGTGAAACAGGCCGCATCCGGTCTGCTAAGCGCAGAGATCAAAGAAACCTTCATCGGGTATGCGACCATCAAAGAGGTCTTCAAGGTCACGGGTGTCGGCAAGGTTGCCGGTTGTCTGGTCACCGAAGGTGTGGCGCGTCGTTCTGCCGGTGTGCGTCTGTTGCGGGATAACGTGGTGATTCATGAGGGCACGCTCAAAACGCTCAAACGTTTCAAGGATGAGGTGCCTGAGGTTCAGTCGGGTCAGGAATGCGGTATGGCGTTTGAGAACTACGACGACATTCGCCCCGATGATGTGATCGAAATCTTCGAGCGCGAAGAGGTCGAACGTACGCTGACCTAAACGGCGAAGAATACAAAAGAAAAAGGGGCTGCAATTCTGCAGCCCCTTTTTTCGTCAAGCGCCTGTTGGCTAAGGTGCTTTGGCCAAGAAGGCCTTAGTTTTTGCGAATAACCGGTTTGCCTTCGTACACCGTGTCGTCAACCTTCACGGCAACGCGGCCATCTGCCAGTTCTTTCACGAAGATGCCCTGAACGGACACACAAGATCCAAGCGTAATTGTACGCAGCATGTTCACACTCCCCCAAGAAGTACTAATAACATAATAAACAATTGAGAATTGGGCCAGCACATTGTTTCCGCGTCGGCGGGAAATCACCCAAAAATTGGGCGAAATGAAAACTCAGAGCCAGTCGCGGAGGATCGGGATCAGCGGAATGTCCGCAGCTGGCATCGGATAGTCGCGCAGATCCCGCGCGCGCACCCATTTTAACGCCTGATTCTCTCTAGACACAGGGGTGCCCTCCCACTTGCGGCAGGCAAAAAGTGGCATCAGCAAGTGAAAGTCTTCGTAACTGTGGCTCGCAAATGTGAGGGGGGCCAGGCAGGATTCCCATGTGTTGATGCCCAACTCCTCTTCCAGCTCGCGGATCAGAGCCTTTTCTGGCGTTTCGCCTGCTTCAACCTTGCCTCCGGGAAACTCCCAGAGGCCTGCCATGGATTTCCCCTCCGGGCGCTGCGCGAGCAAGACACGGCCGTCTACGTCGATCAATGCGACCGCCGACACTAGAACTGTTCTCACGAGCGATAATCCGCATTGATTTCGATGTAGCCGTGGGTGAGGTCGCAGGTCCAAACGGTCGCCTGCCCATCTCCAAGGCCAAGGTCCACCCCGATGCGGATGTGCTCGCCCTTCATATGGGCGGCAGCGTCTTCTTCGGAATAGTCGGGATGTCGCCAGCCGTCCTTGGCCACCTCCACGTCACCAAATCGTATCGACACATGATCACGATCCGCCGCCGCTCCGGATTTGCCGATCGCCATCACCACACGACCCCAGTTGGGATCCTCACCAGCGATGGCGGTCTTGATCAGAGGGGAGTTTGCGATGGCCATGCCGTGTGTCTTGGCATCCGCATCAGTGGCTGCGCCGGTGATGGTGATCTCGACAAACTTTGTGGCGCCCTCACCATCGCGGACCACCTGATGTGCAAGGTCCAGCATCACACTATGAAGAGCGTCCCTGAAAGCAGCACTTTCTGTCGCATCTACACCGGAAGCTCCGGTGGCGGCGAGTATCAGGCTGTCCGAGGTGGACGTATCGCTGTCTACAGTGATGGCGTTGAACGTCGTTTCGGTATGTTCAGCTACCATCGACTGCAGTGCAGATTGTTCCACAATGGCATCGGTGAAAATGTAGACCAACATCGTCGCCATATCAGGAGCAATCATGCCTGAACCCTTGGCAATCCCGGCGATGTTGACGGTCTTCCCGTCAATCTCGACCTCAGCAGAAGCTCCTTTGGGGAAGGTGTCTGTGGTCATGATTGCCTTGGCTGCGGCGGCGATGCCTGCCGTGTCCTGATTTTCAGCAAGTTGGGAAATGGTCGCCGTCACGCGGTCATGGGGCAGCGGCTCCCCGATCACGCCGGTCGAGGACGTGAAGACGCGGGATTGCGGTACGCCACAGGTCTGGGCCACAGCTGCGGTAATCGCCTCAACGGCTTCGACGCCCTTGCGGCCCGTAAAAGCGTTGGCATTGCCGGAATTCACAAGAATGGCAGCGCCATCATCGGAGGCTTTGCCAATCTTTGTCTGACAATCCAGCACTGGCGCCGCCCGCGTTTGGGAGCGGGTAAAGACCCCGGCAATCGTGGTGCCAGGGATCAGCCGCGCCAGCATCACATCCGTGCGGGCCTGATACTTTACCCCGGCAGCGGCAGTGGCGAAGGTGACACCGTCAATGACCGGCAAAGATGGAAAACGATCAGGTGCCAGCGGGGAGACCTTGGAAATCTGGCCCAATGAAGGTTACTCCAACCACTCAAGGTTCTTGATGAGGCTCGGATCAATCGCGTCGCCGGCCGTCCGATCCACATCCGCTGCTTCGGTGATCTCTTCGATGTAGGTCTGCACGCGCGTCTGGCGGATCTGCATCTCCAGCTCTTCCCGCACTGTCTCAAGCGCTGGCGCTTCTGTCTTGCGGGTCTCATTCAGCTTGATCACATGCCAGCCAAACTGTGTTTGCACCGGTTCCGAAACCGCGCCGGGTTCCATGGCAACAACGGCTTCCTCGAACGACGGCACCATCATCCCTTTGCCAAACCAGCCCAGTGACCCACCGCCGGGTCCAGATGGGCCGGTCGACTTCTCACGCGCGATCTCGGCAAAGTCTGCTCCGTTGTCGAGCTCTTCTTTGATCGCGATGGCTTCTTCTTCGGATTCCACAAGGATGTGGGAGGCGTTGTACTCATCGCCTTGATCCTTGTTGGTGTATTCCTCGTCATAGGCCGCCTGGACCGCCGCGTCATCCACGGGCTCAGAGAGATGCTTGTTGATCACCTCACCCGCGGTCATGGACCGGGTTTCGTTTTCAATGGACAGTGTCGCGCGTGGAGGCAGGTCGCCCTCAAAGGTGTCAGCCAAAGCTGTCTGTTGCACCAGCTGATCCAGGATGCCCTTAAACAGCACCTCGTCCGGCAGTTGTTGGTACTGCTCTGGCAGGCTGGCACGCGCGACGATCATATGCCCCAGAGTGATATCGGTGCCGTTTACGGTGGCCACGACGGTATCAAGGCCGGGCTCATCTTGTGCGCCAACGGGCAGTGCCAGCGTCAGCGCAACAGCCGCTGCGCCAAGAATGGTGAGGGGTTTTTGCATGGAATGTCCTACCTGGTCGCCCGCGACGGGGCTGTTACATTGACAGTGTTTGGTGCGGCCCTTACATCGCCCTAAAGGGCGCACGCAAAGGCCTTGTTCATCCTTCTATCTATGGGTTGAACCCGCGCTGGGCAAGCAGATGAGCGCGCACATTCACAACGTCGGCTGGAGAACGCATGCTGGGTATTGGAACAATCGCCAAAAAGGTCTTT
>CAYUSM010000340.1:0-3749 GCA_964447345.1 uncultured Sulfitobacter sp.
CCACACGCACCCGACCAGCCCCACCCGAAGACGCCTCTGATCGCAATACCACATCTCTGATCGCGGCCTCTGTGTTCAGGTTCCCTTCGGTGCGCACCACATAACGCCGCTTGCCTTCATCCACGTCACCGGCGGAGATTGAGATATTTTCGGCCCGCAGAATGCGCACGACCTCCGGCACCGTCAGACCAAAACGGGACAACCTGCGCGGATCAACAATGATCTGCAACTCGCGCGTGACCCCGCCAAAGACGTTGACGGCGGACACGCCCTCGATCCGCTCAAGACGGTCCTTGATCACATCCTCGACGAAATCCCCGTAGGTCGGCATCGCCCGCGTGTTGCCGTCCGCCGCCGTCAGCAACACCCAGGCAATCGGACTGTCATCCGACCCGGATGTATTGAGCGACGGCTCATTCGCCTCAGCGGGATAGCCGCCCACCCGGTCAAGTCGGTTGGACACCAGCAGCAGCGACTGACTCATGTCCGTGCCAACAGCAAACTCCAGTGTCACCTCCGCCTGCCCCGTCCGCGAGCGGGAGGTCATGATCTCAAGCCCCTCAAGCCCGCGCAACGCCTCTTCCTGCGGATTGACGATCTCGCGCTCGATCTCGGACGGGGCGGCCCCGGGCCAGACCGTCTCCACAACCACGATCGGCTTGCGCACGTCGGGGGCGAGCTGAATGGGAATGCGCGACAACGCGATGAGGCCAAAGAGGACCGCCATTAGGACGGTCGCGACCACGGCGATGGGCCGGTCAATCGCAAAGCGGATGATATCCATCAGTTTACGCCCGCTTCATTCGGAGCCACGGCCTGACCAGGCCGCAGGCGTTCATTGCCACGCACCACCGCCAGATCACCGGGCGCCAGTCCAGAAAGAACCTCGTAGCGGTCACCCACAGCCACGCCGATCTGAACGATGCGCGGCTGCGCTGTCTCTTCTTCCACCACAAAGACGGTCCAGCCGTCCCGCGATTGCACCAGCGCATCCTTTGGAACTGACAGAACCTCCCGCGCCTCCCCAATAGGTATCTGCACCGTCAGCGACTCGCCCACGGCAATACCCGGCAGATCCCCCAGACCAACCGCGGCAAAACGCACGGAGCGGGTCCGTGTTGCAGGATCTTCCAGCGGTAGAATGGCGCGCACCTGCGCGGTCAGATCAGTGCCTGAGGATGTGGATACCTGCACATCCTGACCCAATGACAACCCGTTCACATATTGGCCCGGCACACTTGCCTCAATCTCGAAACTCGTCGTGTCGATCATCCGGAGCACGGGCGTCCCTGCCTGAATGAAAGCACCCGGAATGGTCTCGACATCCACCACCACGCCGCCAAACGGCGCGCGAATTTCGCTGCGCTCCAACCGGTACCGGTTCTCTTCCAAGCGCGCGCGGCTGCTGGTTTCCCGCGCTTGAGCGGCTGCCAGTTCCGAGCGTGCCTCCAGCACATCCGCCTGCACGTCATCAAACCGCCCCTCGCTGAATGAACTCGATCCGCGCAGCGCTTCGGTTCTTTCAAAGGATGTCTGAGCCCGCTCCAGCCTTGCCTGAGCTGTTGCAATGCCTGCGCGTGCCACCTCCAGGTCCGCCTCTGACTGCGATACCACAATCGAAAGAAGGTCCCGGTTCAGCTCGACCAGAAGATCGCCCTGAGCAACCGGGTCACCTGCCAGTACATGCACCTTTTCGACATTCCCCGCGACCCGGCTGGCAACTGATCCATCGCGTGCCGTGACCACATTGGCAAAAACAGGAACCGTCTCTGTCAGTGCCTGCACCTCAACTTTCTGGACCTCGACCGCAGCAGGCCGTCCCTGTGCCAAGGCAAAGGTCGAAGAGACGGCGAAAACCATCACCGCGTATCGCAAGAAATGCATCTATCTGGTCCACCGTTGTTGGTGTGGGACGTAGGCCGACCCAGCGAATATCAATTTACACGGAATAGAAGTGATCGGGAAAGTCCACGCAGATTGTCACATCTGCGTGTGGATCACCATCAGGCGCGGGCAAGGTCTGACCCGCGGCTGAAATCACGGCTCCTCCATCTGGCTGCGCAGGAACGCCTCTGGCCCATCCACCTCTTCCAGCCTGCGGCCTTTGATCCACCAGAACCTGTTGCCCACGTTTCGAAGAAAGCTCCGGTCATGGCTGACCAGCAGGCACGCCGCACCATGTGCAACCAACTCCTCTTCCAGCGCTTCCTGCCCCTCAATGTCGAGATGATTTGTCGGTTCGTCCAACAGATAGAAGTTCGGGTTGCTGAGCCGCAGTATGAGCATCGCAAGGCGCGCCCGTTGACCACCTGACAAAGCGTCAAGCGGCCCGTCCTGCAGCCGCTTGCTGATCCCGGCTCCCGCCAATACCGCTCGCGCGCGCTGGTCCCCGATATCAAATTGCCCCGCAACCGCATCCATCGCCGTCCTGTGTACCGCAAGCTGGCTAAGATGCTGGTCCGAATACCCCGGCACAACCGAAGGCGCGCTGCGTACCGCTGCCACCGGACCTTCAAAGGCCCGCTGGATCATCCTGACCAACTGCGTCTTTCCGGTCCCGTTCTCACCCATCAGAACAACCCGGTCCCCCGGGACAATCCATTTCTGACCAGTTCGGTAAAGGGGCTGCCCGTCTGGCGTCTCAACCTGTGCATCCTCCAATGTAATCAGAGCTTTGGCATGAGTCCCGCTGTTGGCCAACCTGATGTCACCAGAAGAAACCTCCCGGTGTGCAGGCCGCGCCTGCGCCTCCATCTGCTCAGCCCGTGCTGTCAACTGTTTGGTCTTGGTCAGCAACAGGTCAGAGCCCGAGTTGACACCAACGTTCTTGAGCTTCGCCGCTTGTTTGCGGAGCTGCTGCGCCTTGTTGAGATCATTGGCAAACCGCCTCTCGTCGGCCGCATCGGCCTCATCCAAAGCGGTGCGCGCGGCTGTGAAAGGCAACTGAAATACCCGGGACCTCTCCGGCCGGAGAAACAAGGTGCGGTTTGTCGTTGCGTCCAGAAAGGCCCTGTCGTGAGAGATGATTACAATCGCCACACTCCCCGGCAGGGCGCCGAGCCATGCTTCAAGCAGCGCAATCCGTGACAGATCAAGGTGGTTCGTCGGCTCATCCAGCAGCAGCACATCAGGCTCAGTCAGCCAGACAGCCGCCAGCATCGCAGTGCGCTGCCAACCACCGCTCAGGTCCGAAAGTGGCTGGTGCTGTATGTCGTAAGGCACCTTCAGCTCATCCAGCAGCACGTCAACCCGCCAGCTTTCGTATTCCGCAAGTTCGGTCGAAAGCCCCGAGAGCACATAGTCGTAAAGGGTCAGGGGCAGAGCCTCTGACGGCACCTCTTGCGGGACAAATCCCACACGGGCACCGCGCGCGCGGGTGATGTCTCCGGTGGTTGGCTCAAGCTCTCCTGCGATGCAGTTCAAAAGCGTGGATTTACCGCGACCATTGGCGGCCACTACACCCATTCGATCCCCATCAGAGAGGGTTAAGGTCAGATCCGCAAACAGCGGCGTACCAAGGGTCATGCCCAAGGCGTTGATATTGATCAGGTTCATTGAAGTCTCGGCTCAAACAAAGGGGGCCGCAAAGCGGCTTTGGGCAGACCAAGTGCGAAACTGTCTTTGGCCAGCCCTGCAAACGTGTTTACAGGGCGAAGCGGGGACCGTGCTGAAGTCGGCGAATGATACGCATGATCAGCTGGTGCCCTCCCGTTGTTGTGTGTGTCCGATGGACAAAGGCTAAGAAACAT
>CAYUSM010000341.1:0-3744 GCA_964447345.1 uncultured Sulfitobacter sp.
TGGTAGTCTTCCGCTGACGCAGGGTCCAGCCCTCTCCCTTCGTCTTGACGCCGCATCGGCTTTGTCAGACGGTGCCGGCACCTTGCCAACTAAGGAATTTTACATGTCTCGTTTTTCCCCGATCGCGCTTGGCCTCGCCCTGCCAATGTCGCTTGTTTCAACAACTGCATTCGCTGACCTGACACCGGCTCAGGTCTGGGGCGACTGGCGCACGTATCTTGAAGGGATGGGGTACACGATCAGCGCAGACGAGGTGACGGATGGCGGCAATGTGACCGTCTCGAACCTGACACTTGGCTTCCAGATGCCTGAAGACGGCAGCATGGATATGTCACTGGGCCAGATCAGCTTTAACCAGAATAGCGATGGCACCGTGGCCATCATTCTGCCCGAAGTGATGCCCATCACCATGTCAGGCCGCAACAGCGGGATCGATGGTGAAGACTTCACCATGACCATGAACTACAGCCAGACCGGCCATGCCATGACCGCCAGCGGCACACCGGAACAGACGACGTATCTTTATACCGCGCAAACCCTTGCGCTGGCCCTGCAGCAGATGCAGGTCGGGGATGAGGTGCTGAGCGCGGATCAGGCGCGCATCAACGTCAATGGCAGCAACCTGAACACGACCACCACAATGACGATCTCAGATGCCCGCGGCTACCAGCAGACCGGCAGCATCGACAGCGTGACCTATGACATCTTCTTTGTGGATCAGGAAAACGACAACACTCAGGCCACGATAAACGGCAGCGTCAGCGGTGTGACGATGAACGGCACCGGCACCATCCCGCTGTCGGTTCCGGATGCCGCAGACATGTCCGCCATGCTGGCGGCCGGATTTGATGTCAGCGGCAGCTTCGGCTTTGCGCAGGGCAGTTCCAACGTCGATGTCAAAGACCCCGCAAATGGCAATTTCACCATGCAGACCACGTCCAGCGGTGGCTCACTGGGCGTCGACATGGGCGCGGACGGGCTTGCCTACAACGCCTCCCAGCGCGATCTGAAGGCAAGCGTGGGGGTTGAAGGCATGCCCTTCCCCTTCGAGGTCGCCATGGCCGAGGGTGGCTTTAACCTCGCCATGCCTGTCAGCGTGACCGACGACGCCCAGAACTTTGGTCTGGGCATCAACCTGAGCGATTTCACCATGTCCGACATGCTCTGGAGCATGTTTGACCCCGCCGCCCAACTGCCCCGGGATCCGGCCACGATCCTCGTCGATCTCTCAGGCACCCTGAAGCTGCTGATCGACTGGATGAACCCCGAAGCCGCTGCAGCAGCCACCGGTGCACCCGCAGAGCTTGAGACCGTGAAGCTCGGCAACCTGCTGGTATCGGCAGCCGGTGCCAAGCTTGAGGGCAGCGGTGATCTGGAAATCAATGCTGAAGGTCCTCCAATGGTGCCCGGTGTCGGCACGCCAGTGGGTGAAATGAACTTTGCTCTCGCAGGCGGCAACGCGCTTTTGGACAAACTGGTCGCCATGGGGCTTTTGCCGCAGGATCAGGCGATGGGCGCGCGCATGATGATGGGCCTTTTTGCCGTCCCCGGTGATGCGCCCGACACGCTGAAATCCAAGATCGAATTCACGGCAGACGGTCAGATCCTGGCCAACGGTCAGCGCATCCGCTGACGCCTGCCAATTGATCACGACACCAAAGGGCATCCCCTCAGGGGTGCCCTTTTTGCTTCCAACACTTGTTCTTGGAGGGGCGGGGGGTTACCTCTCCGCCATATCCCCGATGGAGCACCCTATATGTCACAGCCCTTGGATGCGCTGACCAAATCGCTTTTGCATGCTGCGGAAAAGGCCGGTGCTGATGCCGCTGATGCCAAAGCCATCCGGGCAACTTCTGTTTCGGTCGACGTGCGTTGCGGCGCATTGGAGCAGGCAGAACGCTCAGAAGGCGTGGACATCGGCCTGCGTGTTTTTGTCGGCAAGCGCGCAGCGACTGTGTCGGCCTCCGATACCTCTGACCGGACGATTGAGGAAATGGCCGTCCGCGCCGTCGCCATGGCGCGCGAAGCACCCGAAGACCCCTATGCCGGGCTTGCCGATCCAGACCAGCTGGCCACCAACTGGGATGTCGCGGCGCTAGAGCTTTACGATGATACGCCGGAGCCCTCGCCCGAAGCCTTGCAAGAGGATGCCGCCCGCGCCGAGGCCGCCGCACTGGCTGTCAATGGCGTCACCCAAGTGCAATCCGCCAGCGGTGGCTACGGTGCGCAGGAAGTCTATTCCGCGATGAGCAACGGTTTCGAAGGCGGCTATGCCCGCACCGACCGCGGCATTTCCTGCGTTGCCATCGCCGGGACAGGCACGGGTATGGAGCGCGACTACGACAGCGACGGGCGCATCTTCCAAAGCGATCTGCGTGATGCCGAAGATATCGGAACGTCAGCCGGTGAACGCGCCATCCAGCGCCTTGACGCGCGCAAGCCTCCAACCGGTGCCTATCCGGTCCTCTTTGACGAACGCATTTCCTCCAGCCTCATCGGCCATTTGCTGTCGGCCATCAATGGCAGCGCCATCGCCCGCGGCGCGTCCTTTCTGCGCGACGCGATGGGCGAGGCGGTGCTGCCCGCCAATCTGTCCGTGATCGAAGACCCCCATCGCCCCCGCACCAGCGGCTCACGCCCCTTTGATGCCGAAGGGCTGCCCACCACCAAACGCATGATCGTCGAAAATGGCGTCCTATGCGGCTGGACCCTTGATCTGGCCAACGCCCGCAAACTTGAGATGGCGCCCACTGGCAACGCGGCGCGCGGCACGTCCTCTGCCCCCTCTCCCACCAACTGGAACGTCTCGCTGACCCAGGGCACGCAAAGCCGCGAAGACCTGATCCGCGAGATGGGGACCGGCCTGCTTGTGACCTCCATGATCGGCAGCACCATCAACCCCAACACCGGGGATTATTCACGCGGTGCCTCCGGCTTGTGGGTCGAGAACGGCGAGATCACCCATGCGATCAATGAATGCACCATCGCGGGCAATCTGCGTGACATGCTGGCCAGCATCGTGCCCGCCAACGACGCGCGCACCCATCTCAGCCGCGTTGTGCCTTCGCTTCTTGTGCCGGGAATGACACTTGCCGGCGCATGACCTTCCCCTCCTGATCGATGCCGCGCGCATGGCGGGCCGGGTGGCAACCAGCTTTACCGGCAAGACCGCTGCGCGCTGGGACAAACCGGGCGACGCAGGACCGGTGACCGAGGCGGACCTTGCGGTGAACGACATGCTACTTTCCACACTGCGGCAGGCGCGCCCCGACTATGGCTGGCTGTCGGAAGAGACCGAAGACAACACCGAACGGCTTGGCAAGGACCGCGTCTTTATCATCGACCCCATCGACGGCACACGCAGCTTCGTCGAAGGCTCCAACACATGGGCGCATTCCATCGCGGTGGCCGAGAATGGCGTGGTGACTGCCGCGGTCGTCTATCTGCCCATGCGCGACAAGCTTTACGCTGCCGCCAGCGGACAGGGTGCCACGCTCAACGGCTCCTCAATCCGCGCGTCACAGAAATCCAGGCTCGACACGTCAACAGTGCTGGCCGCCAGACCTGCATTGATGGCCAACCACTGGAAAACCCGCGAAACACCCAGCTTCAAGCGCAGCTATCGCCCGTCCCTCGCCTACCGCCTCGCACTGGTGGCCGAAGGGCGCTTCGAGGCGATGATGACCCTGCGCCACAGCTGGGAATGGGACATCGCCGCCGGTGCCCTGATTGCTGCCGAGGCTG
>CAYUSM010000342.1:0-3741 GCA_964447345.1 uncultured Sulfitobacter sp.
ATATCTTGCGGCGATTTATAGCACCGGGGGCAGATAAGGTGCAATGGCTGTGACCTCTGTGCCTCATTTTCCGTCACGGTCTGATCACAACTTGCTGTTTTCATTCGAAAGTAATTGCTTTGTAAAAATCCTGTGGCAGGCTGATGGCGCAGCAACAAGAAAGGAGGTCTAAATGACCCCGTCTGAGACCGAGCTGATGCTCAAGGGTTATGGGCTGACCACGGCAGAGCTATTCTATCACATGCCGGACTATACCCATGTCCTGAACAGCTACATCTGGCAGGAATACGATCTGGCGCCGGATCATCCAAAACTCTTTGAATTTGTGGAGTTCTGGCAGGCCGAGATCGAAGGCCCGCTGCATTCGGTGCGCTTTACTCACCGCAAGATGATCTCTCCGGGTGAGTGGCAAAACCAAGTGGGCGAATTCACGCTGCACTAACGGTTTGCCGCAACGTCGGATCATTTTCTGCGCGCCTTTGCGTATGCCCCGGTTTAGTCTCTGCCTGAACTGAGGGAGGACACACATGCAGCGCATTCTGGTTGATCAGAAAAAAATCACGCAAACGCAGACCGATGAGGCCGCTGACCGCGCGCTGGAACCAGGCGAGGTGCGGCTGGCACTGGAAAGCTTTGCCCTGACAGCCAACAATGTCACCTACGCGGCCTCCGGATTCGCGATTGGCTATTGGAAGTTCTTCCCGACCGGCATTGACGGGCAAGGGCTGGTTCCGGTCTGGGGTATTGCGAAGGTGGTTGAAAGCCGGACGGATGCCTTGGCGGAGGGTGCCCGGTTTTATGGGTTCTATCCCATGGCCGAGAGGCTGATCATCACCCCACAGGTTTCCTCGCGCGGGAATGTCACAGATGTGGCGGCACATCGGGTTGAATTGCCTGCGGTCTACAACTCCTACATTCCGGTTGGAGAGACTGAGCCAGAGCAAGATCACCTGCGCGCCTTGCTGCAGCCGCTGCTGGCCACTTCATACCTGCTGGCCGACTGGTTGGCGGACAATGGCCAGTTCGGGGCCGAGCAGGTAATCGTTGGCAGCGCGTCCTCAAAAACCGGGCTGGGGCTTTGCAAGTACCTTTCCGAAGACACCGAAAGAGCCTACCGGATTGTTGGCCTTACGTCTGGGCGCAATAAGGAATTCGTCGAAAAGCTAGGGGCTTGCGATGCGGTGTTGACGTATGATGAGATTGATCAAATTGACCAAATTCCATCTGTCTATGTCGACATGGCTGGCAACGCTGAGGTGAAACAAGCGCTGCATGCCCATCTTAAGGACCAGATGAAGCATTCCGCGGCAGTTGGTATCAGCCACTGGGATCAGTTCAATCCAGGCGTGGAACTGGAAGGGGTGAAGCCTGAGTTCTTCTTTGCGCCGTCCCAGATCGCCAAGCGGCGAGAGGACTGGGGCCCGGGTGAGATTGATCGCCGCATCGGCGATGCTTTCAAGCGGTTGGCGGATGAAGCCTCTGAGTGGATGACGGTTAAGGTGCATCAAGGGTTGGATGCGGCACCCGCTGTCTACGGCGATTTGGCGGCAGGCAATGCAGACCCAAAGGAAGGGCATGTCATACGGCTGGTATGATTATCCGGAGGATAGTCGCTGCCAGCCTGTCAGCGACTGGCCTTGGACTCTGAGGGCGTTGCATAAGCGACCCTCAGGCAGAACAACTGGCCCCACCCAATACGCAGAACTTGGCGCAATGCGGATGGTTTAGCGCAACATCGCGCTCCGCCTCTTCCAACGTCTCACCAAGCTCGAACTCGGGGGAATAGGGAAGCAACGTGCAGGCAAGTACAGCAGGCTTGGCTGCACCTTTTCTTTTGACCACCATGCGAGAGGACGAACACATCACCGCTGATGGTGATTTGTCCAAAATCCCCCAACAAGATGTGGTGATTTCCGGCACTTCGATGCGCTCGTCCATCTCAGGGAAAAGGACTGTGGTCGCAGGGTTTTGTGCGTCGATATTGAAGTTGTGCTGTGCAAAGAACGCCGCATAGCCTTCCCGGCTGTCTTCCTCGCTGTCGCCAAAGATTGAGCGGCCTGCAATGGCCATGGTGAACCCATTGTCGCGCAGCCACTTCATCCCTTCGAGTGTTTTGAGGAATGCCCCTTCGCCGCGCTCTGCATCGTGCAGGTCGGGGCGATAGTGATCAACGGAAATGCGCAGCGTCAATTTGCCCGGAAAGGCCTCGTTCAGCCGTTTCAGTCCTTTCTGAACGGTCTTTCGCATCATCGGTCGCATGGCGTTGGTGAGGATCAGAACCTCATATCCCCGCTCAAGCGACGCCTCCGTCATCTCGATCATCTGCGGATTCATAAAGGGTTCACCGCCGGTAAAGGCGATTTCGCGTACGCCCCAATTGCGGGTCTCAAGCTGGTCGAGATAGTCGCGCACCTCGTCCGCTGTGATATAGACCAGCGCATCATTTGTTGGGCTGGAGGCGATGTAGCAATTCACACATTCGATGTTGCAAAGGGTGCCGGTGTTAAACCACAGCGTCTGCGGGTCCGTCAGGGCAACAGTGGCCCTTGGCTCTCCCTTGGCGGTGACGCGCGGATCCACAAATTTGCCGATGTTCGCCTTGGTCGTGCGCGCGTCGAGGTCTTTCATATGCGGTCCCTATGATTGATGCTTGTTTCAGGCCAATGCATGTAGTCCAGTGTGCTACGGCATTGCGGGGTCTGTGAAAAGACCCCGACGCCGCGCAAGCACAGCCTTGTGAAGTCGTTGGTAATGAGTATGGTAGCGCTAACATTCGACCTGACAATAAGCGAGACGGGGGCCCCATGACCACTTTGCAGGAAGGTATGCCGCGCGTCACATCACGTGTGATCCCGGTAGACCCGTTTGACCTTGTGATCTTTGGTGGCACCGGAGATCTGGCGCGGCGCAAGATCCTGCCGGGGCTTTTTCGCCGGTATTGTGCCGGGCAGATGCCTGCCGATGCACGCATCATCGGAGCTGCTCGGACCGAGCTTGATCACGCAGGCTACCGCGAAATGGTCGCTGACGCGATTGCGGAGTTTGGGGGGACAATTGCCGCGCAGCAGGACAAGCTAAAGGGTTTCCTCAAAAGCATTTTCTATGTCGCCGTTGATGCGCGCGGTGAGGCCGGTTGGGCCGAGCTGCAAGAGCTGACCAAGGGCGAAGACCGGGTAGAGGCCTATTACTTCTCCGTATCGCCCGCGCTTTTCGGTGATCTGGCTGAGCGTCTGCATCATTGGGGCATGGCGGGGCCAGAGGCGCGGATTGTTGTTGAAAAGCCCTTTGGTCGGGACCTGGCCACGGCAAAGGCATTGAACGCCACGCTGGCGCAGCACTTCGACGAGACACAGATCTACCGGATCGACCATTACCTTGGCAAAGAAACGGTGCAGAACCTGATGGCCGTGCGCTTTGGCAATATGCTGTTTGAGCCGCTGTGGAATGCACAATACGTCGACCATATTCAGATCACGGTCGCTGAGACGGTGGGCGTTGGCGGGCGCGGGGAGTATTATGACAAATCCGGTGCCATGCGGGACATGGTGCAGAACCACCTTATGCAGCTTTTGTGCCTGATCGCGATGGAACCGCCTGCGCGGTTTGATCCTGACGCCGTGCGGGACGAAAAGCTCAAGGTCATCCGGGCGCTCGACCCGGTGCAGCCGCATCACCTGATGCGGGGACAATATGAGGCTGATCACAGTGATGAGACAGGCCACCCCAGTTATCGCGAGTCGG
>CAYUSM010000343.1:0-3741 GCA_964447345.1 uncultured Sulfitobacter sp.
GCGCATCACCTTGGTGTTGCCCGTGGCGTCAAAGGTGTAATCCGCCCCGCCGCCGGTCAGCTCCACCAGATGTGCCACCAGATCACCGTCTACTTTAGTCGGGTTCACGAAATCGGTCATGCCAAAGTACTTGCCGGTCTCGGCCTTGTCGTCATTCAGGTCCACACCGACGATCTGATCCGCACCTGCAAGCCGCAGGCCCTGAATGACGTTCAGACCAATGCCACCCAGACCAAAGACCACGCAGCGCGCACCGATCTCGACCTTGGCGGTGTTGATCACCGCCCCGATGCCCGTCGTCACGCCACAGCCGATGTAGCAAATCTTGTCAAAAGGCGCGTCCTTGCGCACCTTGGCCAGCGCAATCTCTGGCACCACCGTGTGATTGGCAAAGGTCGAGCAGCCCATGTAGTGGTGGATGGGCGTACCATCCAACATCGAAAACCGCGTGGTGCCATCGGGCAGCAGCCCCTGTCCTTGCGTGATCCGGATCTTCTGGCACAGGTTGGTCTTGCCGCTGAGGCAATATTCACACTCCCGGCACTCCGGCGTATAAAGCGGGATCACGTGATCGCCGGGCTCCAGCGTGGTCACGCCTTCGCCCACCTCCAGCACGACACCCGCACCTTCGTGGCCCAGGATCGCCGGAAAAATCCCTTCAGGATCATCACCGGACCGGGTGAACTCGTCCGTATGACAAAGCCCCGTCGCCTTGATCTCGACCAGCACCTCACCCCTTTTGGGGCCTTCAAGGTTGACCTCCATGATCTCAAGCGGTTTGCCAGCTTCAACGGCAACGGCGGCGCGGGTTTTCATCATTGGTCAGTCCTCCCCTTGGTGTTGCGTTCAGGTGGCCCGAGCAGTGCTGCGATGTCAAGGATAGGCGGCAGACGTTGCGCGCAACGCGCAAGGTGTCGGCGTAGCGCATCCCGCCTCAATGCACGGCAAAATCCGACAGCGCATTGATCACGACAACCCCTGCAATGATCAGCCCCAGCCCGACAACCGCCGCCAGATCAAGCCGCTGGCCAAAGACAACCACGCCGATCAGCGCCACAAAGATGATACCAAAACCGGAGGCCATCGCGTAGGTGATGCCCACAGGCATAAAATTCAGCGCCAGCGTGAGGAAGTAAAACGATCCACCCAGGCCAGCCACAACCAGAACGGATGGCCAGAACCGGGTGAATTGCGCACTGGCATTGAGCGCGGAAAATCCGATGGCCTCGGCGATGACAGAGGCAAAGAGATAGAGGTAATGTATTGGCACGCAGAAAGCTCCATTTTCGGGATGATCTGACGCGCAGCTAATGCGCCGATTGAGGCAAAGGTACGCCCTTGGCACTAACAACATGACAAATGTCGCGAACGACACGCTGCTTTCGGAGACCTTGGCCGAGGCCCGGGCGATGGCGCGACGCTGGCAGTTTTGGGCGGGCCTTGCAGGTGCGAGCGTGGTCATAGGTCTTGCCGGTCCATTTGGGACCTTCGACACTCTGCCCGCTGCAATCCGCATCGCCTATTGGCTTGTGATTGTGCTCACGTCCTTCTGGCTTGGCTATCTGGCGACCTTCGTTCTGACCGCCATGGCAGAAACGCTCGGCTTTCGATACATCCCAAGCGTTGTTGCCGGGGCAACCCTCGCCAGCCTGCCCGTCACGCTCTGGCTGGCCTGTCTGCATGCGGTCTTATTTACCGCCCCGCTTTGGACAGAGATGTTGCGCCTGCTGCCTTTTGTGGCCATCACCTCGCTGCTCGTCTCCTTCGTTTTTGAAACCCTGGACGCCAAAGACGCAGGCCCGATCAGACAGCCAGCCCTTGCAACAGAGCCGGGTTGGCTCGACACTCTGCCGCCCGAACTGGGCCGTGATCTGCTGTTCCTGCAATCTCAGGATCATTACCTGCGCGTCAAAACCAAGCTTGGCGAAACCCTGATCAGAGGGGTGCTTCAGGATGCGGCAGAAGAGCTGGGCGACTACGGTCTGCGCCTCCACCGGTCCTGGTGGGTTGCGCGCTCCGCCATCCAAAGAATTGAGTATCGGAAAGGCGCGCCGGCCGTGGTGCTCACCGACGGCTCAGCGATCCCCGTCGGGCGCAAGTACCGCCGTGCTGTGCTGGATCAGTTGCGCTAGGGTCAGGGCTTTGGCCGCACCGGCGCATCCGATTTGATCCGCCGCAGCACCACATTTGTCTGCGCCGATTGCACGGCGGCCTGCACGAACAGGAACCGCTCAAGAAAATCGTTATACGCATCAATATCCGCGCAAAGCACCCGCAGGTGGTAATCCGCCTGCCCGGTGGTCGCATAGCATTCGATCACCTCGTCCCGCCGGTGCACAGCGGCAATGAACCGCTCCAGCGCTTCGGTATCGTGACGGCGCAGATGCACATGCACGATGGCTTCAAAGCTCAGCCCCATGGCCTTTGGGTTCACCACCGCCGCGTAGCGCTCGATGACCCCTGCGTCTTCCAGCGCTTTCACCCGCCGCCAGCAGGCCGAGGCCGAGATATTGAGCTGCTCGGCCACCTGCGCGTTGGAGGGGCGTGTGTCCTGCTGCAGCAACATGATGAGTCGCCGGTCCACATCATCCATTTGAAAATCTTTTCCAAATAATCGATTTAGCCTGAGAGATATTACCACCAATCCCGGATCGCGCACAACAACAGGAAAGAGATTTCACACCAAGTCCGATAAAATACCCAGACGGAGGACCGTATGAGCAAGCAAGACCACTCTTTCACAACCTACACCCTCGACGACCGCTACGCGCAAACCAAGGGCCGCGTCTTCATGACCGGGACGCAAGCGCTGGTGCGCATCATGCTGGATCAGGCCCGGCGCGATCAGGCGGCGGGGCTGAACACGGCGGGTTTCGTTTCGGGCTACCGTGGCTCCCCGCTTGGTGGCCTTGATCAAGAGATGTGGCGGCAAAAGACCCGACTGGAAGAAGGCCGGATCAAGTTCATGCCCGCTGTGAACGAAGACCTCGGTGCCACCGCTGTCCTTGGTGCGCAACAGGCCCATCTTGATCCCCATGCCGAGGTCGAGGGCGTTTTTTCCATGTGGTACGGCAAGGGCCCCGGTGTGGATCGCTCTGGCGATGCGCTGAAACACGGCAACGCTTATGGCTCTGCACCCAAGGGCGGCGTGCTGGTGGTGGCGGGCGACGATCATGGCTGCGTTTCCTCCTCAATGCCGCACCAGTCCGACGTCGCTTTTATGTCGTGGTTCATGCCCACGCTGAACCCGGCTTCCGTTGCCGAATACCAAGCGTTTGGAGAATACGGGTTTGCGCTCAGCCGGTTCACCGGCACATGGGTCGGTTTTAAGGCGATTTCCGAGACGGTCGAGTCCGGTGCCTCGGTTGAGTTGCAGCCCGACCGCCAGTTCAATCAGCCCGATTACACCGCCCCGCAAGGCGGTCTTCACGTGCGCCTCGGTGATCTACCCTCTCCCGGCATCGAAACCCGCATCAGACACAAACTCGACGCCGTTGAAGCCTTTGTCGAGGCCAACCCGATCGACCACACCCTCTATGATCTGCCCGATGCCGCCTATGGCATCGTCACCACGGGCAAAGGTCACCTCGACACGCTTGAAGCGCTGAGGTTGCTTGGGCTGGACGAGGTTAAATGCCGCCAGCTTGGCATCGACATCTACAAGGTCGGCATGGTCTGGCCTCTGGCGCGCCGCGACGCGCTGAGCTTCGTGAAGGGCAAGCGCGAGGTGCTGGTGATCGA
>CAYUSM010000344.1:0-3740 GCA_964447345.1 uncultured Sulfitobacter sp.
ACAGGGTGCCGCTACCTCGCTGATGAGCGGCAGAAGCTTTACGTGCAGGATGGCTGGAACATCACTGGTGACAGTTTCACCATGGACGCGGACGGATATCTGCACTTTGCGGCGCGCAATGACGATATGATCATCTCCTCTGGCTACAACATCGCGGGGCCGGAGGTGGAGGCTGCGCTGCTGAGCCATCCGGCGGTCAGTGAATGCGGCGTGGTCGCCGCGCCAGACGAGGCGCGCGGGGCGATTGTGCAGGCGCACATCGTGCTGGTGGAGGGCTTTGAAGGCGGTGAGGTCCTGATCAAGGAACTGCAGGATCATGTGAAGACCACCATCGCGCCTTACAAGTATCCGCGCAGCATCAAGTTCATTGACGCGCTGCCCAAGACCGCGACCGGGAAAATTCAGCGCTTTGCCTTGAGAGAGGGCACATGAGCGAGTTCGAGAAAGCCTCGACCGGGGCGAAAATGGATTTCGCCAGGGACATGTCCTATGGTGATTATCTGGGGCTGGATGCGATCCTGACGTCACAACACCCACTGTCGGACGCGCATGACGAGATGTTGTTCATTGTGCAGCACCAGACTTCGGAGCTGTGGATGCGGCTGGCCATTCACGAGTTGCAGGCGGCGCGGGCTGTCATGCTGAAGGGCGATTTGCAGCCAGCGTTTAAGATGCTAACGCGGGTGGCGCGGATTTTTGAACAGTTGAATTCGGCGTGGGACGTGCTGCGCACGATGACGCCGAGCGAGTATACGGCGTTTCGGCCGACACTTGGTAATTCGTCGGGCTTTCAGTCGCATCAGTACCGTTTGGTGGAGTATCTGCTGGGCAACCGGATCGGGGCGCTGATGAAACTGCATGAGCACAAGCCAGTGGCCTTTGAGGCGCTGAGCGGGGAGTTGAAAGAGCCAAGCCTTTATCAAGTGGCCATTGAGATCGCCTGCGCGCGGCTCGACATTCCTTCGCTGGCAGGGTCGCCGAGTGAGGGGAACTGGCAGGCGGACCCGGCGGTGCAGGATGTCTGGCAGAAGGTTTATGAAGACCCGGCAACCCATTGGGAACTTTATGAATTGGCGGAGAAGCTGGTGGACCTTGAGGATTACTTTCGCCGGTGGCGGTTCAACCATGTGACCACGGTGGAACGGATCATCGGGTTCAAGCGTGGCACGGGTGGTACATCAGGCGTGGCCTACCTGCGCAAGATGCTGGAAGTGGAGCTTTTCCCGGAGCTTTGGCATGTCAGAGGAGCGCTGTAAGTGGCTGACGTATTGAAAAAAGATCACTTCATCATGCCGGAAGGCGTCGTCTATCTGGATGGCAATTCGCTGGGTCCGATGCCCAAGAGCGTGCCTGCGCGTGTTGCGGGTGTGATGAACGAGGAATGGGCGCAGTTGCTGATCCGGGGCTGGAACAAGGCCGGGTGGATGGCGATGCCGTCGGAGGTTGGCAATGCGGTCGGGCGGCTGATTGGGGCTGCTGAAGGCACTGTTGTGATGGGCGATACTTTGTCCGTGAAGGTCTATCAGGCGCTGGCAGCCGGGCTGAAGATGCGAACTGACAGACGCGTTATTCTGAGCGATAACGGGAACTTTCCGAGCGATCTTTACATGGCTGAAGGGTTGGTTGGGCTGTTGCAACAGGGGTACGAGCTGCGCACTGTGGACCCGGAAGATGTGGCCGAGGCGATTGGCGAAGATGTTGCCGTGGTCATGCTGACCGAGGTCGATTACCGCACGGGCCGCAAGCATGACATGAAGACGGTGACGGAGCTGGCCCATGCAGCCGGGGCCGTTATGGTTTGGGATCTGGCGCATTCGGCAGGGGCGATCCCGGTTGATCTGGCGGGGGCGAATTGCGAGTTCGCGGTTGGTTGCACTTACAAATATCTCAATGGCGGACCGGGTGCACCGGCCTTCATATATATCCGGCCTGATCTGGCGGATGACGCCGAACCGGCATTGAGCGGGTGGCTGGGGCATGCCAGCCCCTTTGACTTTGATCTGCATTACAAACCTGCCAAGGGCATTGAGCGGATGCGTGTGGGCACACCACCGGTACTGCAGATGGCGGCGTTGGAAGAGGCGATGAAGGTCTGGGACGGGGTGGAGATGGCAGACGTGCGCGCAGCCTCCGTCGCGCTGCAGGAGCAGTTCATTGAAGAGGTGGAGCGTGCGGTCCCGCAACTGAGCCTCGCCAGTCCGCGGGATGCAGCCGTGCGTGGCTCGCAGGTTTCTTTCCGGTTTGAGCATGGGTATGCCGCGATGCAGGCGCTCATTGACCGGGGGGTGATTGGAGACTTTCGTGCGCCCGACATCATGCGGTTCGGGTTCACGCCGCTTTACCTTGACAGCGGGGATGTGAGCGCCGCTGTGGCGGTCATCAAGGATGTGATGGACAACGACCTGTGGGACAACGAGGCTTACAAGGTGCGCAGTCGCGTCACTTAAACGTCGAAAAAGATCGTTTCGTCAGGGCCTTGCAAGTGGATATTGAAGCGATAGGTGCCGGAGCCTTCAGACTGCGCCAGTAGTGTCTTCACCCTGACCCGATGTTCGATCCGGCCCAGCACCGGGTCGCTGTCGTTTTCCTTTGCATCAGCGAAGTAGGCACGGGTGTGCAGGCCGAGGTTGATGCCGCGCGCGACGATCCAGAGGGTGATGTGGGGTGCTTGCATACCTCCGGCGGGCCATGGGACGGCACCGGGTTTCACGGTCTCAAAGGCAAAGGTGCCGTCCGATTGATCGCAGGGGCACCGGCCAAAGCCGGTGAAATGCGGGTCAGCTCCATCTTGTCCGGCATAAAGCCCGTTTGCATCGGCCTGCCAGGCTTCGATCATGGCATCGCGCAGGGGCGTGCCGGTACCGTCGAAGATTTGGCCGGTGAGCGTGATCCGCTCGCCCGACGCATCGCCGGTGATCATGCGCGCGCCCAGATCTTCAGGAAAAACGCCTTCGATGCCTGCGAAGTTCGGGGTGCAGCCGATATGGACGTATGGGCCTGCGGTCTGGCTGGCGGTTTCGGGGTGACTGGTCATCAGAGGCCCTCCATGCGGTTTTCGAACATGGTCTGACGGCGTCCGCGCAGGGTGATGTCAAAGCGATAGGCGCGGGCATCCATGGGCAGGGTGTGCTCCATGTCCAGTGGCGCGATGAGGCGTTCGATGGCGGATTTGTCCTGAATGGAACCGACGATGGGGCAGCGCCAGATCAGCGGGTCGCCTTCGAAATACATCTGGGTGATCAGCCGTTGGGCAAAGCCAGCGCCGAAGATGCTGAAATGGATGTGTGATGGCCGCCAGTCGTTGGGACCGTTGGGCCAGGGGTAGGGACCGGGCAGGACGGTGCGGAATTCATAAGCGCCGTCCGCATCGGTGATGACACGGCCACAGCCGCCAAAGTTGGGGTCTAGGGGGGCGAGGTAGCCTTCTTTCTTGTGGCGGTAGCGGCCTCCGGCATTGGCCTGCCAGACCTCCAATAAGGCACCGGCGACGGGGCGCCCGAACTGGTCCTGCACACGGCCATGCACGATGATCCGTGGGCCGATGGCGGATTGATCCTGTGGCCCGAAGTTGTGCAGCAGGTCAGCGTCTTTGGGGCCAAGCAGATCATGGCCAAAGACGGGACCGGATTCTTCGCTGATGGTCGTCGGAAAGGACAGGGGCGCGGCCTGCGGGCTGCGTTTCACGCTTGTCCGGTAGGGCGGGTAAAGCGCCAGCGGATGGTGGCCGGGTTGGCGCGCGG
>CAYUSM010000345.1:0-3692 GCA_964447345.1 uncultured Sulfitobacter sp.
AAGCCTATGACCGTCAGGCGGCCAAACTTGTCGCGATGTTCTCGGACAACTTTGAGCAATACCTGCCCTTCATCGACGACGACGTGAAGTCTGCAGCAATCGGCTGAAGGCCGATCCTTGGAAAGGCAAAGGGGCCGCAGCGATCTGCGGCCCCTTCTTCTTTGCGAAAGCAGTCAGGCGGCGTGCTTGACCAAGTCTTCGACCGGGATGTCGAGCAGGAACTTTGCATCTTCCTCGCTCAGCCAGGTCAAAAAGGCCTCCAGCGGATCATCCCGTCCGGCGATCTGCCAGTGCAGGGCACCCGGTTCATTGTGGAAGTATCCCATCCGCTCCGAGAACCCCTTGAATGCCACCTGACGCAGCATGAATCCGTAGATGTAGTCCGGGTTCCAGCGGCGCATGATTTCCAGCAAGCCGGTACGCGCCAGAACTGTGGACAGACCTGTGCCGCGATAGGTGCCATCCTCCGGCGCCATCCAGACCTCTCCATGATAAACCACATCACCCTCAATCCGGTGTGCGCCGGGGGTCGCGCGAAAGCGCGACCGGTCAAAGTCCACGCCGGGGAGTGGGGGCGGAAAATCACGGAAGTGGTGCAGCAGGTGCCCGGCAAGGTTCTTGCCTTTCAAGTGTACCTTTTTTGCCGCTTGCGTGTGGATAAGTTCGCCATTTTTGTTGCGCCCGATCAACCAAAACGACTCACCTTTCACCAAATCGTACTTCTCATGGTCAAACGGAGCGCCAAGATTCTGCACCTTGCGCTCGGATTTTATGATGTGGCTGTAATCCTCGAAATTACTACCTATGGTTATCTCAATCCCATGTGACCTCAAGATGTCGCGGCTCGTTGCGATGAAGGGAGCCGCGTCGCGCGGGAATTGGATTGTCATGCAGCGTTCCTTTTTACCAGACTTGGTAAAAGGTTAATACAAATGACAAAAAAACACCCCCCTTTTGACAAAAAGGTGCCCAGATTTTGCCACATTGCGTTCAGATGTCGCGGCACATCCTTTCAAAACGGGCGTCTTCCGGGGCAAACCCCATTGGTTCGACCGGGTCAAGCGAGGTGAATTTGGCAGCGTCCAGCCCTTTGATTTTGACCGTCTCGACCGGCACCACCAGTGACATGACAGCCGAGGACCGGTCCGGGAAAAAGCCACTCATAATCAGGCGTTGATAGGCGACCGGCGCGAGACCTTCACTCTCCCCCCGGGGCATTCGGGTAAAGACATGGTCCAGACGCACCATCTGAGCCGCCTGCACTTCGTCGAAAGCCTCGTATATCAAGTGGGAGAACTCTTTGCCCGCGGGCATCTGACTGATGGGCCGCCCGATGCTGGAGCGGGCGTAGTCCTGGCCAAACCAGTTGACATAGACAGACTTCTGACCGAACTCGACGCATATCCATCCGACATCCGATTGCCGATAGATGATCAGATAAGGGCGCACATGCGCGAAGAGAGGGCTTTCAATCTCTCCACCCGCCATCGTCCAGGCCCGAAATGTTTCGCGCAAAAGCAACGACTGGTCAGTCCAGATTTGCCCCAAAGGTTGCTGTTGCTGGTAGAAGTCCCAGTCATCCTTGTGCGCGTGCAGCCGTTGAAGCTCTCCTACGGAGCGCGATTGACCTGCCAACCACAGCTTACCACGGGCAAGAATATCTTCGGCAGAAGGCAGGACGCTTTCGCCCATTGAGCTGAGCTGGTAGCGTCGGTCCTCTACCATAAACAGAGGCGCACCCATTGAGGCTTCAAGCTGCGATATATGGCGCCGCACGGTCTGACGTGTGCTGCCCAGCTCCTTGACTGCATGGCTGAGATTGAGGGTCGAGGCCAGGGTGACGAAGGAGCGGATCATCTCGAACAGAAGGGCTGGCGGCGCATCGGTGATGGCCGTGGCTACTTCATTTTGGATGGCTGTCGCGTCGTTCATCGCAACCATAGGTAAACAAATCACCCATTAATGCAACAAAAATCACCCATGAAGGAGTGATTTATTGCGTGAATTTGAATATATCTATGCAATTGAATGGATTTGAGAATCTGGTGATTAAGGTTGTGATACACAACCAGAGGTTCTCTTCATGTCGCATCCCGTCGATCTGCACGTCGGTCGCAAGCTTAAGCAAATCCGCACGTTGCGGCGTCTGTCCCAGACAGATGTTGCCCGCAAGCTCAATCTGTCGTTCCAGCAAATCCAGAAATACGAGATTGGATCAAACCGCGTTGCTGCCAGCCGCCTGTTTGAACTGGCTCAAATTCTGGACGTCCCGCCCTCCTTCTTTTTCGAAGGACTGCATGACAATGACAACGCGGCCCCGAAAGAGGATGCCGGTCTTGAGATTGTGAACGCCTTGGCTGCCATCAAGGATGAAGAGGTCAAGACACGCATCGTGACGTTCATCGAAGATGTCTCTGGCCTGACGGTTGCACGGCGGGGCTGATGCCCCGCTAGAACAGCGCGCGCCGGATCAGGTTCGCGCCCGCGATCAAAAGGACAACCAGTGTCGCGCGTTTGAACATTGCCTGATCAATGCGGTTGATGACTTTTCCGCCTACCCACATGCCCACAAGGGCAGGCAGAACCAACAGTACTGAAAAGGGTGCCGTTTCTGACCTCAGGACACCGGACCCAAGGTGCGCCCCGACAAGGGCGACCGATCCCATGCCATAGATCACACCCTGCACGCGCATTTGATCGTGTTTGGGTGTATTCAGGGCTGTCAGATACATCACTGTTGGCGGTCCCCAGACACCGGCAAATCCACCCATGGTCCCAGCAACGCCGCCGACCAGTGTCTCAACTCCGGCACGGCGATGGGACAGGGCGAATTTGACCCCACCAAGCTGCAGGGCAGCGTAGGCGATGGTCGGTATGCCGATGACCAGAAGAAGGACGTGTTCGGGCACCACCCGGACCATTTGCGCGGCAATGACAAGGGTGACACCCCCCGCGATCAGAAAGTAGCGGAATGCTTTGATGGACCGCCATGCTGCTGCATGGCCCTGACGCAATGCCTGAAATCCATTTGTGATGAGCGTCGGCAGGATCAGCCCCGCCAGTGCAAGTTCTGGCGCCAGAAACAGTGTCAGACCGGAAATCAGGACAAGAGGCATCGCAAAACCCACCACGCCTTTGACGAATCCGGCGCAAAAAGCGATACCCAAGGACAAAACCAGCATGGCCGGGGTCAGAAACGGAAAAAGTGCGTCCATGGCTCTTCTTAGCACCCTGGTTGGCAGGCGCACGGCCAAATTGGCCGCGCAATTATCGAACAAATTGACGCAGCAAAACGTATCTTTGTTGTGCTGCACCTGCGAAGGCGCTATCTGCGTCGCAGACAAGTAAGGGATAGATTCTATGGCACATGACGGTCAGGACATGATGATGACGCAGGCTCCGGTCGTGCTGGACAACCTGCTGGAATTGACTGCGGCAGCAGTGCCTCCGGTTGAAGCGATCCTTGAAACTGCCAAAACCTCCGTGCGCGAGATGGTCAGCGCCGATGGTCGCGTCTCTGCCAGCCTGATCGAAGCGAACCAGACAGCAGCACATGGTCTTGCGTGGCTGGCCACATACGCGCAGTCCTTGCGCGAGATGCAGCGATGGGCTGAAGCACTGGAGAAAGACGGCAAATTCGGTGAAACCGAACAGCTGATCCACCAGATCGCCTTTGGCGAATACCTTTGGCA
>CAYUSM010000346.1:0-3682 GCA_964447345.1 uncultured Sulfitobacter sp.
CGAATATGGCGGGTTTCCTTGGTGCAGACACAAAAAAAATGTTCGCCGACCCTTCCTATGATAAAATCAATCGACAAGATGAGGTATGTTGGAGGTCATTAGAAGATGCAGATTGCCGACAGAATTCCCATCGTTCTTTTTATAGCCTGCCTTTCGGTTGCGTTTGCGCAGACCGGCGGCCAGATTGGTGCAATCTATAGTGACCTCAGTTTCCCAGGCCAACACCTGGTTCTATTGAGTGCGCTCTTAGGATTTAGCATTGTGATTTGTACGCTCATAGAACCTTTGCCGGGGGCTTGGCGCTGGCTAGACGTCGTGCTTTTCGCAACGCCAATTGGCTTGGTTATGGCCCTTTTTGACCCTCTGTCCGTTTCTGGGGCGCTAATGACCATTGCCTTCATTGTTATTTCTGCACTTACAACGGGGCTTATCTACCACTTGCCCCCACCAACGTGGCGGCGGTTGGTGACTGTCGCGACTCTGACGATGCTATCGTGGCTCTGCCTACATCTGCTCATAAGTGCTTCAGCGATCGAACTACCACGGCAGATGGGCACTGTGTTACTTGTCGTTGTCTTTTTCGGGTTCAGCGTTATTGGTTTGCAAGTACTTCTTAGACTAAGGGCTGTCGGTGTAGTTCTTTTTGCTGTTCTCGTAGCGACATTCTTTTTGAACGAGAACGAGCATGAGTTTCGTCGGCACGATCCAGCCTTCAGCTGGGATGGTTCTGAATTGACAGCGGAAGTCTCCGTGCAGGAGGCGTTTCACGTATGGTTGACAAGCCGCAATGATCTAGAGGCGTATCGATCTCGTGATCTGCCCTACCCTGTTATTCTGGTGACGTCAGAGGGAGGAGGCGGTTTTGCGGCTGCACATGCCTATCTGTTCCTCTCAAAAATGCAGCGTCGATGCCCGAACTTTGCTCAACATATATTCGCCATGGTTGGGGTATCTGGTGGTGCAGTCGGCAACACGATGTTTGCTCAAAACCTACCAACCAAAACCAACGTTGAGAGCGCCTTAGTCTGCGACGATGGCAAAGAAATTGAAGATGACTTCGAGCTTCTTTCAGCCGATCATCTTTCGCCAGTTATCGCTGCACTGCTCTATCATGATTTTCCCAACAAGCTTCTGTTTGGAGCGTTAGGGCCTTGGAACCGATCAGCGGCCTTATCTCATTCGATTGAAGAAAGCCTGTATGCAAACACCGACCTTTTCTTCGACCATTTTTGGGATCCCGCGGCGAACGGTGGGCTGCAATTGGGGGAACGACCGGCTATAATCGACGTGGCCACAAATGCGATCTCAGGAAAACGATATGTCTTCGCACCATTTCGCTTCAGCTTTCCCAGGTCGCGTTTCGAGGAGGCCATTTTCGATTTGAACTGGGAAGGTCCTGATGAATTTGGCCCACGTTTATCGGATGTCCGGTTCATTGATGCTGCGGTTGCAAGTGCGAGCTTTCCCTATGTGACACCGGGCTTAGTTTTAGAAGGAGCTCTACACGAACGAATATCCCTTGTTGATGGGGGGTATCTCGAGAATTCCGGCGCCGCCACACTGCGCGACATCGTAGCTGAACTACAAGAGCCGAACCCCTGGTTTGAAGGAGCGACGAATTTTGGGGTCGCCGCACCGGAGACTTGGTCCGGAACGAATACAGACCTCGATTGTCTCGTCCTTCAATACCTGCCAGTGGATCCCACTGGGAGATTTTCCGCGTCAACAGAACTGGATGACGACCCTTGCCGCGTTGATTTCACCCTTAACGTCGTCACCATAAGGTCTGACGTACCGTATAGGCGGAGTAGTGCGGGCTCTAACTTCTTTCTAGACCCCGTGCGCGCGCTTCTCAGTACAAGGTGGCGAAGAGCGGAGACTTCGCGCCATGAATTACTTTTGCAAATGTGCGGCGGTACTTTCTGTGCACCGCAAACTGAGCTTCCAGGTTGGCGATTTTACGAAAGTGTGGTTTCTCCAGAGTTTCTCACGCTACCACTGGGCTGGTACATGCCTCGTGAAATAATCGACGATATGAACAGATATGTCGCGCCGCCATCAAGCGAACAGTTCGATCTAGATGAATTGGACGGTGCAAACCTGGCGGAAGTTATCGACTGGCAGTTTGAGGTGTTTGGGACTATGGCCGATAACCCTGAATCCGTTGGCAATCTTGAGCGGCTATTCGACGTCGGGGCGGATTGAGAAATTAGTTCTCCCTTGCTCCGAGCTTGGATCAAGTTCAGGTCGATCGTGCGCGGCCCAATGTATGTACCGGCTGCTGTTCGCAAATGATTTCTGGCATGTTCTCGGAAGTCGCTCATATGTATCCGGCCTACTGGTCGACACGCGGGTCGTGGCCTTGTTGGGGTTACGCTCGCACCGTGATCTCATTACCGGACAAGTCATTGTCGACTTTTTGGGCCGTCAGATTTTGGGGGCGTAGTTTTTCCGTTCCATGCTTTCGATCTATCGCGAACTCCTTTGGGCCGCTTCGGCTCAGACGCCAATAGCAACCTCGTCTCTTGGCGCATCAAACGTCGTTTTGTGTCTCAATATGCTCCATGCCATTCGCGCGAGCTTGTTGGCCAGCGCGACGGCCGCTTTGTTTCGATGCATGCGTTCGCAAGCGCGTGTTAGCCATTCGCCAAAGCTGAAGTCGGGCCAACGATGTGGGCGCATCATGATGATCTTCGCCGCTTGAACGAACAACATCCTCAGATACCTACTGCCGCGTTTGGTGATGCGGCCGAGGACCGTTCGTCCTCCGGTGCTGTACTGTCGGGGAACCAATCCCACCCAAGCCGCAAAATCACGCCCGCGATCAAACGCCTCTCCTTCACCGATGGCAGCGACCATCGCCGTCGAGATCATCGGGCCGATACCGGGCACCGTCATGACGTTGACGCAGTTCTCTTCGGTTCGGCTGATCTCTTCGATCTCGGCGGACACTTTGTCGATCCGGTCGTCCATCCACATCCAGTCACCATAAAGGCCGATTAAGATCGACCGCATGCGCGGCGATATCTCGTCCTTGCGCTCTTCCAGGATCGTCTCGAACGAGTTCTTCAGAGCCCGCAAACCTTTGCGCACCGTGATGCCCTGTTCGATCAGAAAGGCCCGGACCTGGTTGATGGTCGCTGTCCGGCGCGACACCAAACGCGATCTGACCCTGTGCAGTGCTTGAAGATCGAGCTGATCCTGGCTCTTCTCGGAAACCGTCTGCAGGTTCGGCCGAAGCGCTGCTTCAGCGATTGCCTCTGCATCGTTGTAGTCGTTCTTCTGCCCTTTGCTGAACGGCTTCACATAGATCGCAGGGATTATCCGAGGCTCGAAGCCCATCTCGCGAAGTGTCCGGCTGACAAAGTGGGCGCTCAAGCATGCCTCCATGCCCACAATGCAGCGCGGCAGCTTCTCGAATGTTGCAACTAATGCGAGGCGCTTGATCTGCTTACGCAGAACCCGCTGCCCAGACGGATCGAAGCCCACAATGTGGAAAGTGTCTTTGCCAATATCGATGCCGATCGACATCAGCTCATCAAAGTCTTTGTTCGCCATGCTACTTCTCCAGTTCGCAGAAATAGGCAAAGCCTAACCTGCTGGGTGAAGCAGCCGGTACATCCCATTACCGGACCTTGAGTACAAGTGTTCTTGCTGCGTTTGTGAACGGCATACCGGACAT
>CAYUSM010000347.1:0-3657 GCA_964447345.1 uncultured Sulfitobacter sp.
ATCAGTGGGTCGCAGGTTCGAATCCTGCACGGCTCACCACTGACCTCCCAAATATGAATTCGTAGTGCTGGGCGGCTAAGGCCCCCGTCACAGGGCGTACATCCCCCAGGCCCAGATCATCGCCACATAGGTCAGCTGGTGCAGTAACTGGTCCACCCCGAACGCGCGCCAGTATCCGCCATCGGTGGGCGCGTAATTCGTGGCAGCGGTGTGCCGTCCCTTGGCCCAGTCGATATGGTAATGAACCACGCCTTCGATGAGGCAAAGCACCAAGGTGAAGACAAGCGGCGCACCGACAACCAGCAGTGCCACCACCGAAAAGACGGCATGCATCCCCGCATGCTGCATACGCCCCAGATGCAAATACTCATTGCGGCCCGACAGCATCCGCTTTGTCTGAAAAAAGAAGTCTGCCAGTACATGCTTGACCTGCAACAATATAAGCAGACCAAGAACTGTCTCAAAAGGTGCGTTCAAATCGTACTCTCCTATCAGGCCACCCTAGTAACAACACAAATGCTGAGCAAATCATTTGATTTCAAAGCCGCGCTATTGCTAATGCTGGGGGAGGCCGCTCACGGCCACACATTTGGACTGAACCCATAGAACGATCACTATTCGCATTTATCTGGAAGTACTCCAAGCGTGATCAGCTGATCCTCTTGGCCGTGACGCTGACGCTTTTCCCGCTGCTTTATCTTACGTTGGAATTGCCGAAACGCATCATCAATGACGCTATTGGCGCGGGCTCGAACACGGTTGATGTCTTTGGCTATGAGTTGAGCCAGATATCTTTCCTGATGCTCCTGTGCGGGCTTTTCCTGCTGTCGGTTCTGGCGCACGGCATCATGAAGATGCGCATCAACACGATGAAGGGTGTGCTGGCCGAACGGCTGCTGCGCCGCCTGCGGTATACGCTGATCGCACGCATCCTGCGCTTTCCGGCTCCTTATTTTGAGCGCACCAGTCAGGGCGAACTGGTGTCCATGGTCACCTCCGAATCTGAACCCATGGGCGGGCTGATGGGTGATGCGGTGGCGCAACCGGTGCTGCAAGCCGGGCAGATGCTGACCATTCTGGCGTTCCTTTTCCTGCAAAGCGTGGCCTTTGGGCTTGCTGCCTGCGCGCTCATCCCGCTGCAGGCCTGGCTGATCCCCAAGCTGCAGCGCCAGATCAACCTGCTGAACAAGAAACGCGTGATCCAGATACGTGCCCTTGCGGCCGAGATTGGCGAGAAAGCCGCCGGGGCCAGCACCCTGCGCACCAATGGCGGTTGGCGCTACCGGATGGCGCTGATCTCTGACCGGTTGGGCAATCTTTACGCCATCCGTTTCGAGATTTTCCAAAAGAAGTTCTTCATGAAGTTTCTCAATAACTTCATCGGGCAGCTTACACCCTTCTTCTTCTATTCCATCGGCGGTTATCTGGTGATCACCGGTGATGTGACGGTAGGGGCGCTGGTGGCGGCATTGGCCGCCTACAAGGACCTGTCGAGCCCGTGGAAGGAACTGCTGGCCTACTACAACCAGACGGCCGACATGTCCCTGCGCTGGGAGACGATCACCGAACGCTTTGCCCCGCATGGCATGATCAACCGGGACCTTTTTGAAACCGAGGTTGAGCAGATGCCCGACCTCAACGGCGATGTGGTGCTGAACAACGTCAGCGTGCAGGACGCAGACGGCAATATGGTGCTGGAAGACATCAACGTCACCTTTGCCGCGGCCAGTACTGTCGCCATCACCGCCGCCAGTGATGAGGACCGCCGCGCGCTGTCACAAGTGCTGTCGCGCGAACTGGTCCCGTCGGCGGGCAGCGTCAGCATTGCGGGCAACATGTTGGCCGAGATGCATCAGGCCGTCATCGCCAAGCGTGTGGCCCATGCGACCTCTCGCCCTGTGATGTTCATGGGCAGTTTTGGGGACAACATTGCGCTGCCGCTTAAGCTGCGGCCGCAAGAGGGTGAAGACCGGCGTGAGGACGTGCTGGAAAGCATTCGCGCGGGCAACAGCAAGGATGTGCCTGACGCCCATTGGTTTGATCCCGAAGCTGAAGACCCAAGCGACGACGCTCTCCGCGCCTGGTGGCTCCAACTGATCAAGGGGATGGAAATTGATCAGGCGCTCTTTGCCCGCGGTATTGAACAACGCTTTGATGCTGAAGCCCGCGAGGACCTGGCAGGGGCGCTGGTGGCTTTGCGTGGCACCATCGCGGACAAGGTTGTGGCAGCGGGTCATGGAGATGACGTCCATTTCTTCGACGAAAGCACCTATAACCCGGCGCTGCCTGTTGCCGAGAACCTGATTTTTGCCACCCCGGATGTAAAGGTCACGGCGTCGCTTTTGGCCGAGCAGACGGATTTCATGCAGCTGTTGGCGGACCTCGGGTTGGAAGCGGACCTGATGCAGCTGTCCGTTGAGATGGTCGATCTGCTGCGGCAGATCTTTGGCGTGGATGGTACCGACCATCCGCTGTTCCGCAAGCTGGGTGTGGACCCTGAAACCTTCGAGGCCGCTGTCAAACTGCGCGAAAAGCAGCGTGACGGAAGTGAGCTGAGCCTTGCCGACAAAGCCAGCCTTCTGGCCGTGACCTTTGCCATGTCGGCGGAAAAGCTTGGCTCTGCCTTCCCGGAAAACGTGACCGAACGGGTGCTGGAGATACGGCAGGCCCATAAGTCAGCGCTGCAGGATAGCCTTACGGGTGTCTTTACACCGATTGACGCGGATGCGCCGGTTGCGGGACTGACGGTTCTGGAAAACGCGCTTTTCGGCAAGATCGCGGACAGTGCCGGGGCCAATGCTGACGCTGTTCGCGATATCGTTGTTGCAGCGCTTTACGGGGCCGAGCTTGACGGGCTGGTGCTTGATCTCATCTTCGAGATGCCGCTGAGCCTGGGTGGCACGAACCTGCCCGCGCTTCTGACGGAAACGCTGGCGATCAGCCGCGCGACGATCAAGAAGCCGCAGGTGCTGATCCTCGATAATGTCTTGTCGAGCTATGATGCCGGGACCCGCAGCAACCTGCACACCAAACTGCGCGCGTTACTGCCCACCTCAACGATCATTTGTCTTGAACCCAGCTTTGCCGATACGGCAGAGTTTGATGCGCAATTCGTGATGCAGCAGGGAAGGATGTCTTCGGTGGCCAGTGAAGCACCGGGAGAAGAAGACAGCACGGTGAGTGCCGACTTGGCGCGCAAATTGCGGGCGTTGGAAAAGACCGACCTGTTCTCGGGTCTTGCCCGCAAACAATTGCGCCTGATGGCCTTTGGTGCGCGCTGGTATTCGGCCAAGGAAGGGACCTACGTCTTTCACAAGGATGATGATCCGTCGAGCGGTGCTTTCCTTGTCGTGGAAGGAGAGGCGGACCTGCTGCTGCCCGTGGAGGGCGAGGAGGACAAGGTAATTGCCACGGTTGGCCCGGGCCAGTTGGTGGGTGAATTGGGGGTGATCCGGAACGTGCCCCGTGCGCTTGATATGCGCGCGACGTCGGAATTGACCTGTCTGCGGATCGGCGCGGAAGAGTTTCTGGACGTGGTCGGCAGCGATGCCCGCACGGCCTACAAGCTGCTGCAGGTTGTGGCGGGCTACGTCTCGAATTGAGCCTGTCCCCGCGGGGACAGATGGCGATTATTGTTTGGAGTCAAGCGATTGCGGC
>CAYUSM010000348.1:0-3656 GCA_964447345.1 uncultured Sulfitobacter sp.
CGCCGGAGATCCCACCGTCATCGAAGCGGTGCTTTGCCAGGACCCAGCCCTCGTGGCGCTGGCTGGCGATATAGGCGGCACAGGCCTCGTGCTGCGCGTCAAGCGAGTTGAAGGCCTGGTCCAACCCGTCGTCCGAGGATTTGCGGGTGTAAATGGCGCAACGGACTTTTGGCGTGCTCATGGTCTTGGTGTCCCGGTCAGTCCAAAAAACCGTGGGCCCGACCACCGGGCTCCGGTGATCTCGCGCGCGATGGCAGAAAGCGATCGATAGCTCTGGCCGTTCCAGAGGAACCCGGTCTGAGTGACGTCGACCACATGGGTCCTGCCGTTCCATTCGCGCAAGAGACGACCACCCGGGCGCAGCGCCGGGGCGACCGGGCGGGGCGCGCCTTTGGCTTTCGCTTGCAGCTGAGCGTCAAAGCCCTTTGGCAATCCACCCTGTCGGCGGGCCTGCAATTCGAAGGCCAGGAAGCGACGCAGGAAGGGCTGGCTCAGACCTTTTGGGATCGGGGTGTCCATGACCTCAGACCAGGCGGCGGTTAACGCCGTCCGGTCCATGGCTTCGAGATCAGCGAGGGCGATCATTCGGCGGCCTGAGTTTCTGCAGTAATCCGATAGACTGATCCGCCGCCTGTGCCGTGGCCACATGAGCGCTCGATCACATGGCCGGCTTTGCGCAAACGGCTGAGGGCGGCGCGTGTGGTATGAGGTTGCCAGCCGGTGGCCTTGCACAGGGCGTCCAGGCTTGCCCCCTTGGGGCGAGCCAGCATCTTGAGGACTTGTGCGGCTTTTGACGGGGCGTTTGGTTTATGCGGTGTCTTTGGCTTTGGGGCTGTCATGGGGCTCTCCTGTCATCGGGCGGCGGGATGCCGACCCGTGTACCGGAGAAAGCCCGATGCATGTCACGGGCTGGTCACCACCAACGCTCCGTTGCGCGCAGAAGTCCAGTCTCATCCAGATATTGCGGCACACACCATTGGCACACACTTCCCATAGTAGATTGTTCATGATACGTTCTTCTTAAACGATTCCCCGTTAACTGCGGGAGTCGCCAATGAAAGAGATGAACCAGGGAGGACAGATCGCTGCCGCAAGGCGGTGACATCCGGACTGGGCGTCTCCAAGCCCACCGCCCGACAGGGCCGTGGCAGCCCCTCCCGGATCACACAGCGCCAGATGGCGTGCGCAGAGTTCAGAATGCGTCCAGTCGAGCGCGCAAAGAGAAGGGTTTATGATGGCAGACCACAAGATCGAACAGATTGCACCAGGCGCTCTCACAGCCTGGGCGCGCAATGCGCGCACCCATTCGAAGAAACAGCTGCGACAGATCGCAGACAGTATCGAGACCTTCGGGTTTACCAATCCGGTCTTGATTGATCGCGAGAACCGGATTCTGGCCGGGCATGGCCGTGTTGCGGCGGCAAAGATGCTTGGGATGGCATCTGTGCCGTGTCTGCGGTTCGAGCATATGAGCGAGACGGAGAAGCGGGCGTATGTGTTGGCGGACAACAAGCTGGCGCTGAATGCGGGCTGGGACGATGAGACGCTGGCAGCCGAGTTGGGCGCCCTGCTGGAAAGCCCGGAGCTTGACTTCGATATTGGTGTGACGGGCTTCTCCATCGCCGAGATTGATCTGTGCCTGGAGGAGGTTGACCCGGAAGAGCCAGGGGATCCGGCCGATGAGCGGATCGCGGCAGAGGCGCCTCGGCGCTGTCGGGCGGGGGACGTCTGGCACCTGGGTGCGCACCGGCTGATCTGCGGCAATGCGCTTGATGCACGGGATGTTGCGCAGCTGATGGACGGCGAGAAGGCGCGCATGGTGTTCTCGGACCCGCCCTATAATGTGCCGATAGAGGGGCATGTCGGGAATTCGGGCAAGGTCCAGCACCGTGAGTTTGCCATGGCCTCCGGAGAAATGAGCCCGCCGGAGTTCACAGAGTTCCTGCAAACCGCCTTCCGCAACATGGCCGATCACAGCAAGAACGGTGCGATCCATTACCTGTGTATGGACTGGCGCCACATGACGGAGATGCAAGCGGCGGGACAGAGCGTCTATACGGAACTGAAGAACCTGATCGTCTGGGTCAAAGACAATGGTGGCATGGGAACGTTTTACCGCTCGCGCCACGAACTGATCTTCGCCTTCAAGGTTGGGGCCGGGGCGCATGTGAACAGCTTTGAGCTTGGGCAACACGGGCGCTACCGAACCAACGTCTGGCAGTACAAAGGGGTCAACACGATGCGGGCCGGTCGGATGGACGAGCTTGCGATGCACCCGACGGTCAAGCCGGTGCAGATGATTGCGGATGCCATCAAGGATGTCTCGGGCCGGGGTGAGATCGTGCTTGATCTCTTCGGTGGGTCTGGCTCGACGCTGATTGCGGCAGAAAAGACGGGGCGCCGGGCCCGGATTGCTGAGCTTGATCCCCTCTATTGCGATTGCATTCTGGCCCGCTGGGAAGCTTGGGCGAAGGACGACGCCGAACAGGTGATCTGTGGCTGGGCGCCGCCGATGGCGCGCACGAGGGAGGCGGCCGAATGAGCGGGGGGCGCAAACCGGGCAAGTCTCTAAAGGGCGGACCGGGTTACGAGGTGGGGTATGCCAAGCCACCGAAAGACACGCAGTTCAAGCCGGGACAGTCTGGCAATCCGAGAGGCCGTCCAAAAGGCGCGAAGAACAAACGACCGGGGCTGCACGAGGAGCGGCTGAAGGACATCATTCTGGACGAGGCGTATCGCGGGATCAGTGTGCGAGACGGCGACCGGAATGTGACAATGCCGATGGCGCAGGCGATCGTGCGGTCAATGGCGGTGAACGCGGCGAAAGGTCAACACCGGGCGCAGCGCTTGTTTGCCGAGTTGCTTGCAGGCACGGAAACTGCCCGGCGCCTGCTCAACGATCGTTGGCTGGAAACGGCCATTGAATACAAGGTTGAGTGGGAAAAGGAGCTGTATCGGCGCGACCGGCTTGGGATAACGGGTCTTCCCGAGCCACTTCCGCATCCGGATCATGTCGAGATCGACTTCATGAACGGGACAGCGCGGGTGATTGGACCCAGCACCAAAGAAGAGAAGGCGGCGATAGATGACCTTATCGCGAACAAGCATCTGCTGATTGAGGAACTTGGCGATCTCACTGCGGCCATGCAAGCCACGGAAGACCCAAGGGAAGCCCGCAAGCTGCAGAAGCTTTGGGATGAAAAGTTTAAGTTTATCAGCTACCTCAACAAGTTGGAGCCAAAGACAGACAAGACATAGCGGAAGGGAAAAGATCAGGGTCTCAAAACTGTCGCTTGTGATGCTTGTCTCGGCACCGTGACGTGTTCCGCAGGCCGTCACCAGCCCAGAAAGCCGCCTTCATTTGGGTGACGTCAAAGAACAAGCATGGCCGTCCGGATCATTCACCCCGTTCACTTCCTCGTCGATGCTCTTTAGTTCCTTTCCATTGCTGCAAAACGGAAACTGACTGAATCTTGCACAGAGGGGCGGATTCAGGACCTTCTCTGCGGGTGCGAAGAGCCCGAGGCGAAGCGATGGAAGCAGACGTTCAGATCAGGCTGCCAAGCCCAAATCTCAACTCGCCGTGGGCCGCGCCGGTGCCAAATTGGGAAGATGCGGACTTTTTCGCCCTTGGATATTTCACCTTCGCTGACGCG
>CAYUSM010000349.1:0-3647 GCA_964447345.1 uncultured Sulfitobacter sp.
GCCTCACGACGCTGTTGCTCTTGTTCCTGCCGGCGTCTTTCTTCAAGGAGTTGTTGATCCCGGACCAGTGCATCATTGGCACGCTCTGCTTCGAGCGCCTCGCGCTGCGCGCGTTCCGCGTCCAGAAGGCTCTGAAGAGAATTCAGGCGGGTTTCGTTTTCTCGCTCAAGGGTGGCCAGCCTCTCATCGCGCTCTGCCACTGCCGCCTCCAGCGCGCTCGTCTGATCGGCGAAGGCATCCCGTAGGTCACTTACAGCTGATTGGATCTCGGCGTTTCGCTCCGCTTGCGCCGCAGCCAGTGCTTCGCGGAGTTCCGCGAGTTCTGCCAAGACTTCCGCGCTTGGTTCGATTTCTGGTGTGGCCGGGGCAGGCACTTCGAGCGCTTCTTCAACAGCAATTATTGCGTCGTTGACCCGCTGGTCGGCTTCGTCGGAGGGGAACTCCAAACGACCACCGTTGGAAAGGCGATCATCTTGAAATGGCTCTACGTCCGAGGTTTGAAGGCGGTCGGGATCGGTTTGCCATTCCGTTGCAAGGAAGTAGGCGACACCCGCACCGCCCAAGCTAAGAGCAAGCGCAAGCGCCGTGACACCGAACCGTGAGCGTGACTTCCTTCGGCTGCCATCATTGAACTTGCCGAGGCGTTCCTGAAGGTTGGGATCCTCCGCCATCGGTCAGTTACTCACATAGATGGTGGAGGTGTCGCGGTATATGCAGAGTGCATCCTCGCCCAACCGCAGTGTCCAGAATTCATTGACGCCAGAGACGCGAACGGTGTTTCCGTTTTGTGTCCAATTGATTGTCCTCTCGCGGCCTCGATTGTCGGCTTTGAAGATCGCGGGTTGGCGCCCAGTCTCAGGGAACGTGAAATAGGTGAACCGACCGTCATCGTAGACGGTGACAGGGCGGAAATCTCCGTCGCCCGCAACCTTGTAATTGTAGTTGCGCGGAGCCTGAAATCCCTTTGGCTGAGTGCTGGCCAACGTCGCGCGTCTCTCGTCTTCCGGATAGCGAAACCGCACTTCGAAAAACATGCCGGTACGCCCAGGGATAGACCCCTCTCGGAGATGGAATGTGTAGCTACGACGGTTGGTGATGACGCTCATGTTGGTCGACGCGCCTTGCACGTGCGGTTTGATGGTCAGAACGTTCCCGAGCTCCGGGATAGGATCGACCTGAAAGCTTTCCGTATCGCCCACGATCACGGCCTCGAAGCGCTCGCCCTGACCAAACTGAATCGTGGTCGAATGCCGAAGGTCCGTTTCAATCCGGAAGACCTGTTGCTCGTCATAGACCGCATAGCGGATACGAATGTCCTTGGGGCCTCCCTGTGGTGTCGCCTCGGCAAGCGCCTCGCCTGATAACAGCGTGATCAACAGAATGGGCAGGGCGGCACGCAACACCATCGCTCAGTTCTCCAAGGTTTCGGCATCGACGCGGTACGACGTCACGACGAAGCCAAGCGGGTTCGCCCAGACTTGCTGAAGCCGCTGACGGGTCTCCGGCCGAAACTCATATCGGAGTGTGGCCACGTAGGGCCTCGTCACCGTACGGTTGTCGCGCGGTTTCCGAAGGGTCTTTGTAAAGCGGACCTGGGCAACACCGGCTTCGACCTGATTGACCGACCGGATCACCACATCGATCTTTGCCTCACGGCCATAGACCGAGATCGGATAGTCGGGATTGGTGGATGACCACAGATCGCGAAGGGTCCGCGCGGCGTCTTCATCCGACCTCTGCAGAACGGAGTTGATCCGCTCTTCGCCATCCGTCAGATCGTAGGTCTCACGATCGTCCACATAGGCGACCAGGTTGGCCTGAATGACAGCGTCGCTTTCATCGAGGGTGAGCGCTTCGACGGCCGCAACCCGGTCCATCTCGCCCGTTTCCTTGTCGACCACCACCACGAACGTCTCGACCGTCTTCAACGGGAACAGCGATACAGCGCCGACGAATCCGACAACGCCCACGATCACACCTGCTGCAGCCACGAGATAGGCAAACCTCTCTCGTCGTCGTGGACCGAAGATGAAGTCTGCCTCGAAGGCGTCCTGATCGAACTCGGCACGCGTCATGTCTTGCGAAATGACTTGGTGAGCGCGAGCGCCGCTGCTGGTGTGCGCCTGATAAGCTCGTTGCTCTTCGTGGCTGCACCGCTGACATCACGACGCAGTTCGTAGGGTGTCCGCCCGGTAAGCACACGTCCGGCACCACCTGCACCGTATTCGCCTGCATTGACCACGCCGCGGCGCGCCAGCCCTGTCAAACCTATGGCGTTCGACGCGATCCCCATCACACCGGTGAGGTTTGAAGCGATAAACGGAACGGCGGCCATGACGCCTGCGGACAGGAGCAGGATGACCAGAAAGGGGAGGATCAGGCTGACGGTTTCGACATTGTCAGGATCAGCAGAGGCATCCCCGATCGCCTCGGCGATGGCCACGATAATGCCTGCGGCACCCGCCGCCGCAACGGGCATCAGGGCGTAACCGATTGTGGCGCGGGTCCATGCCTCGAACAGCGACTGGGTCGGCTTGAAGAGCGACGTCAGGATCATGAACGGTGCGATCACGATCATTAGTGTGAATACGATCCGGGCATAGGCAATGATCCCGGCTGTCACTGCCGCGAACACGGCGGAGAGGACAAAAAAGATCGCGCCAAGGACAGCCCCGAACACCCAACCCGCACGGTCCCCGATTGCGTCGCCATAGGCCGTGATCCGGTTCACCATGCTGTCCAGGCTTTCGTAAATGCCGGTCTCATCGCCGGTCGCCGTTAGGGCCAGAATGCGCGAGCCGATTGCTTCTGGAACCTCGGAGGCAATATTGTAGACGACTTCAAAGTTCTCCCAACTTTGCGCAAATATTCCAATCAACGAAATCTTCAGTCCGAAAGCGAACGCACTCCCAAAAGTCATTGGGCGCAACTGCATCACAACGCTGATACCAAGAAACACCAGCAAAAGTGCTGCGCCGATTCCAAGGACATTACCAACCTGTCCGGCGGCTTCCACGAAGCCTGCTTCGGCCACAGAGTCGATTGCATCATCGACTTGCTGGAGAATGTCCGTGATGATGCCCATTCAACGCTCGCAAGTCTCATCAAGTACAGCTTCCAAGCTGTCAGCATGGCTTCGCAGCTCAATCACATCGAAGGGCAATTTCGGATTGTCCGAGGTGATGTACTGTTCGTTGTTTTCGACGACAAAAGCCCAGTCCACTTCCGCAAAGGGACAGCCGCAGAACTCTGTATCGATTGAGTTTTGATATGCCTCGATGCGCATTATCTCTCGATATCCATTCCTGATATATGCGAACGAATCCAAGTCTTTCGGTGGCCGCGGTACTTTGCATTCACTCTGTTCTTCCGTGGGCTGTGCCATCGTCTCGAACCCGCCCTGAGAGGTTTGAGCGCTCACGCTGATTGAGGAAGCGGCGATCATGAGAGCAAAACAATAGACTGTGGCTGCACGGGTCATTCGGGGACCTCCATCGAGCGAAATTTTCGTTCATCCGCCAGCGTCGCCGCATCGACGACACCGAGTTGCCCGCCGTTGACCCCCGCCGCTGCCTCGAGACGCCAGATTTGGGTGAGGATGATCCCGAGTTCTGCGGTGACGCGCGTGTTGAGATCGACGGCCGCCT
>CAYUSM010000350.1:0-3641 GCA_964447345.1 uncultured Sulfitobacter sp.
GCGCGACGATGGAAGCCATGCAGAAGCTGCGTCCAGCCTTCACCAAAGATGGTTCCGTGACTGCCGCCAATGCCTCCGGCCTCAATGACGGCGCTGCTGGTGCATTGCTGATGAGCGCGGACGAAGCCGAAAAGCGCGGCATCGAGCCGCTTGCGCGCATTGCATCCTACGCCACTGCCGGTCTGGACCCATCGATTATGGGCGTTGGACCGATCTATGCGTCCCGCAAGGCGCTGGAAAAGGCAGGCTGGAAAGCCGAAGACCTGGATCTGGTCGAGGCCAACGAAGCCTTTGCCGCACAAGCCTGTGCCGTGAACAAGGACATGGGCTGGGATCCAGCCATCGTGAACGTCAACGGCGGTGCCATCGCCATCGGCCACCCCATCGGGGCTTCCGGTGCACGCATCCTGAACACGCTGCTCTTCGAGATGAAGCGCCGCGACGCCAAGAAAGGCCTCGCCACCCTGTGTATCGGTGGCGGCATGGGTGTTGCCATGTGCCTTGAGCGCCCCTGAGCGCTGTCGGGTGCGCATTCACTGCGCACCTTTCCCACCCTCGAACAAAGCGGTGCGCATAAAGGCGCACCCTACGTGACGGCAATTGGGTGAGTAATATTGTTGCGCATCCAGCGCGCCGCACGTAATAAACAAACAACGCAGATTCCCTGAAGGAGAAACACATGTCCCGCGTCGCACTTGTTACCGGAGGCAGCCGAGGCATCGGTGCCGCCATTTCCAAAGAACTCAAGGATGCAGGTTATACCGTTGCCGCGACCTATGCTGGCAACGATGAAGCCGCTGCCGCCTTTACCGAAGAGACCGGCATCAAGACCTACAAGTGGAACGTGGCAGACTACGACAGCTCCAAAGATGGCATCGCGCAGGTCGAAGCGGACCTTGGCCCCATCGAGATCGTTGTGGCCAACGCAGGCATCACCCGCGACGCGCCTTTCCACAAGATGACACCGGAGCAATGGCATCAGGTGATCGACACCAACCTGACCGGCGTCTTCAACACCATCCACCCCGTGTGGCCCGGCATGCGCGAGCGCAAGTTTGGCCGCATCGTCGTGATCTCTTCGATCAACGGTCAGAAGGGTCAATTCGCGCAGGTCAACTATGCCGCAACCAAGGCGGGCGATCTGGGCATCGTGAAATCGCTGGCTCAGGAAGGCGCGCGCGCCAACATCACGGCAAACGCGGTCTGCCCTGGCTACATCGGCACGGACATGGTGATGGCGGTGCCTGAGAAGGTTCGCGAAAGCATCATCGCGCAGATCCCTGCAGGCCGACTGGGTGAGCCAGAAGAAATTGCGCGCGCCGTCAAGTTCCTGGTGGCGGATGACGCGGGCTTCATCAACGGCTCGACCATCTCGGCCAACGGTGCACAGTTCTTCGTCTGATCTGCATCCAGGTGTGAAACACAAAAGGCCGGCTCAATCGAGCCGGCCTTTTGCGTCGCGTAAGATCGTCGGAGGCGTGAAACGCTTCGGCGATCAGCGGGACGAACGGTTGAAAAGCCATGTCCAGGCGTGTGCGGCAACTGCGGCGCGTTCGCGATGAGCTTTGGCGTAGGCTTCTTCGTAGGTGCGTTGTGTGATCTCGCGGGTCATGTCGTTTCCTTTCGGGAGGGAGCTTTAGTGTTTCTGAATTGATCCTAATATGTGTGCCTTGTGCAGCGCTGACAAACGAGACTTTTCAAAGCTTCAGTTAAGTTGTACTTAAGTGAAATGGCGATACCTCTTCCCCCTCTCACAGCCTTGCGGGCCTTTGATGCCGCCGCACGGCATATGTCCTTTGCCAAGGCCGCAGACGAACTGAGTGTGACGCCTGCTGCCCTGAGCTTTCAGATCAAGTCGCTTGAAGAGCATCTGGGCGCGCCACTTTTTCGCCGGTTGAACCGGGCGGTCGAGTTAACGGATGCGGGCCGCGCGCTCGCCCCTGATGCACAAGCAGCGTTTGAGATGCTGACAAACGGCTGGCGTGCGGCGCAACGCACCCAGGACCACCAGTCGCTTACGGTCACAGCAGGGCCAGCCTTTACAGCCAAATGGCTGGCGCCGCGCCTCTTCCAATTTGCGCAGGAACACCCGGAAATTGAACTGCGTTTCTCCGCCTCGCTGCGGCGGATGGATTTCGCGCGCGATGACGTCGATGTGGCGATCCGATTTGGGTATGGCCCTGACACCGGTCTCTACTCCCTGCCTCTGGCAGAAGAATGGGTCACGCCGGTGATGCTGCCGGAACTGGCCGAGAAATACCCGACGCCGGAAAGTCTGCGCGAGGCTGTCTTGATCATCGACGAATCCATTTCGTTTCTTGATCCGCCAACCGACTGGGCAGAATGGTCCAAGGCGATGGGCATCGCACCGCTGGAGGCCGCAGGCCCGAGGTTTAGCCAAGCCGATCATGCGATGGATGCCGCACTTGCAGGCATTGGTGTGGCTCTGGGACGGCGGGCACTGGTCATCAAGGATTTGGCCGAAGGACGTCTGGTGGCGCCCTATGGCACAGTCCTGGGCACTGGCGCGCGGTTTCGGTTTCTGTGCCCGGAGGGGGCCGAGACACGGCCGCAGATTGCGGCATTCAAGGACTGGATGCTGCGCGAGATTGACAAAACCTCTGACATCGCAAATGCCTTCAAAATGCTTGAGCGTTCGATTGTGAAATGACCAAAACCCGTGCCACTGCCGTAGGCTTTGTTGCGGTGCTGCTGTGGGCCTTGCTGGCGCTTTTTACGGTCGGGTCAGCACCGGTGCCACCGCTGATGCTGAATACGCTTTGCTTTGCCTTGGGCGGCACCTTGGGCCTGATCTGGGCGGGGGCCACGGGGGCTTTGGCGGGACTAAGAGGCATTCCTCTCAAGGTCTACGCCATTGGCACTCTGGGCCTCTTTGGTTATCACGCGCTGTACTTTTCGGCCCTGCGGCTGGCGCCTGCGGCCGAGGCCGGGTTGATCGCCTACCTTTGGCCACTGCTGATCGTCGTGTTCTCAGGTTTGCTGCCGGGAGAGCGGCTGAGAGCCGGACATGTGATCGGCGCGCTCATTGGGTTCTCTGGTGCTGCCCTGATCATCATGGGAGGCGGCACCGGGTTTTCGACGGAATACGCGGCTGGCTATGGGCTGGCGCTGCTCTGTGCGCTGACGTGGTCGGGTTATTCCGTCCTGTCGCGACTGGTTGGGGATGCGCCGACAGCAACAGTTGCGGTCTTTTGCCTTGCCACGGCAGCGCTGTCATTGCCGCTTCACCTGATGTTTGAAGAGACCGTCTGGCCGCAAAGCATGCTGGGCTGGGCGTCCGTGCTGGGACTGGGGCTGGGTCCTGTGGGTCTTGCCTTTTTCGTCTGGGACATCGGGGTGAAACGGGGCGACATTCAACTGCTCGGCACCAGTTCTTACGCGGCACCGCTTTTATCGACACTTGTCTTGGTTGTAGCAGGGGTCGCCGCCCCAAGCTTCACGCTGGCTTGGGCGGCGCTTTTGATTACCGGTGGTGCCTTGGCTGCGGCACGCGCCAGTCTTCGGTCAGAGGGGGCGGTGCCCCCGAGTTGAGGCTAACTCCAAGAAAGCGAGACTAGCTCGATAACCGCGTGATCTCTTCCTTGAGACGCAGTTTTTCTTTCTTCATCGTTGCAACTTCC
>CAYUSM010000351.1:0-1404 GCA_964447345.1 uncultured Sulfitobacter sp.
CGATCACGCGTTTGACAGGTACAAGCACCTTCATGAGCGTTACTCTCCTTAGTTTTGGTTGCCGTCGGCGCGGCTTATCAAAAAGTCTTGCCGGGTGATATAACGTTCGCGACCCACGAAACAGGGTAAAATCGCACCATTTATGTGGTAGAACGTCACGTCCGTGCAGGTGTTAGCGCCAACCTGACGAAATTGGCTGAGTTAACCGGAGGATAGGATGGAAAAGGTCTTGGGAATCGGTGGGGTTTTCTTTCGCGCCAGCGACCATCGTGCGCTGGCGGAATGGTATCGCGCTCATTTGGGGATTGATCTGGTCCCTGAAGGGACAGAGCAATTGCCTTGGATGGCCGAGGGCGGCGCGACCGTTTTTGCGCCTTTTGACAAGGACACGGATTACTTTCCTGCTGGCAAAAGTTTCATGGTGAACTTTCGGGTCGCGGACCTGGCTGCGATCTGTGCCCAGCTTGAAAACGCTGGGATCGAGACCCGCTCAATGGGCGAGATGCCTGGCATTGGCCGGTTTGCGCATCTCAATGATCCCGAAGGCAATGCGATCGAGCTTTGGGAACCGCATCGCGATTGACACCGCCTTTAGCGGTTGGCACCCGGAACCCAAAGCACGTCATCTTTTCCTGCGTTATTGGCCATCCTTGCGGCAACAAAGAACCAATCGCTCAGACGGTTGAGATACTTCACCGCAGCCTCGTTTATGTCCTCGTCCCCGGCCAGTAGGACCGCCAAACGCTCTGCCCGCCGCGCAACTGTGCGGCAGACATGAAGATGCGCGGCCAGTTTGGACCCACCGGGCAGAATGAAGCTGCGCAGCGGCTCAAGCTCGGCGTTCATGACGTCAATTTCGGCCTCCAGCCGCTCGACCTGCGCCATGGCCATGCGCAAGGGGGGATACTCGGCCTCTGCATCGGCGGCCATATCGGGGCGGCACAGGTCCGCGCCCAGATCAAAAAGATCGTTCTGAATCCGTGACAGTGCCGCGTCGGTCTCATCAGTGGCCTCAAGCCGGGCCACGCCAACAAAGCAGTTCAGCTCATCCGCCGTGCCATATGCCTCCACCCGCGCGTCATGCTTTGCCACCCGGTCGCCGTTGCCCAGAGCGGTCGTGCCTGCATCTCCGGTCCGCGTATAGATTTTGTTGAGAACAACCATCAGTTTCCTCCCCCGCGCAACCAGATGAAGCCGACGATCAGCACCACAGCGATGAACTGGGCAATGATCCGGTAGCGCATCAACCGGTTGGAATGTTTCTTGTTGAACGCCCCGCCGCCCGCAAATCCGCCCAGGCCCAGCATCAGGATTACGACAACCGCAAAGACGGCTAGCAGGACAACGATGAATAGCGGATCTTCGGTCATAGAGGCATTCCTTTGGCTGACGCTGTGATGTAGC
>CAYUSM010000351.1:1504-3639 GCA_964447345.1 uncultured Sulfitobacter sp.
AGCGGGTCATCACCCAATCCAGCGCACGTGTGGGCAGGATGCGGCGCATCATGCCAGAAAAATACGTAGGAAAGGTGACGTAGTACCGTGCGCGGGGCTTTTGGCTTTCCACAGCGTGGATAAGCTTGGCGACAACCGCCTCCGGTCCCAGTTCAAATTTGGTTTTCTTGACGGAGTCGTAAAGGCGTGTCCGCAACTCCGTCTTGTACTGTTCTGCGCGGGCCGAGGCTTTCCAGTCAATCCAGCGTTCGAATTGCAAGATGGAATTGCGCCTGAAATCCGACGTGATCGGTCCCGGTTCGATCAGGATCACGTCGATGCCTGTCCCCTTCATCTCCTGACGCAATGTGTCTGTCAGCCCTTCCAGCGCGAATTTGGTGGCGTTGTAGGCTCCGCGCCAAGGCATGGTGATCAGGCCAAGCACCGAAGAGCATTGAACAATTCGCCCATGTCCCTGCGCGCGCATGACGGGGATCACCGCGCGGGTCAGCGTGTGCCAGCCAAAGAAGTTCGCATCGAAAATGGTCCGCATTGCCTCCGTCGGCAGGTCCTCGACAGCGCCGGGGATGGCGTAGGCCCCATTGTTGTAAAGGGCATCAAGCCTACCGCCGGTTTTTTCAAGGACCTCCGCCAAAGCCCGATGAATGCTTTCTTCATCCGCATAGTCGAGCTGAGGTGCGTCAAATCCTTCGTCACGAAGACGCTGGCAATCCTCCGGTTTCCGGCACGCTGCAAACACCAGCCAGCCGCGCGCGCGCATGGCATGGGCTGCGGCATATCCGATCCCGCTGGAACAGCCTGTGATCAGGATGGAGCGCGTTGACTGGGGGTCTGACATCAAAAAGGCCTCCGTTTCGGAGGCCTTTCATCGCTGTGTCAGTGCCAAATGGCAATATTGGGAGTGTTCAGCTTTCTGTCAGCAGGAAGTCGGCTACCCAGCCATCTGTGGCACCATCGACGCTCTCAAAGCGTACCCAGCCGTTGCCATTATCTTCCAGAACGATCACCGCATCACCGCGTACCATGCTGCCGACCACGCCAAAGCTTGTACCGGGCCCCCCGCGAACATTCACGCGGTTGCCTGAGACAGTCCGGATGTCTTCGGTCAGGCTGACCTGCGAGACAGACTCCTGCAGGCCATCGTTCGGCGCAATCAGGCTTGGGATAATCGCGGGCGTTTCTGCAGAAGACGTCACCAGGCTCACGTTCTGCGGCACTGCTTCGCCTTGTGCCTCAGCAACGGCGGCTTCGATGGCTGGCGCGGCAGCCGGTATCGCCTCAAGTGTCGTCAGATTCAGCGCGACACGCGTCACTTCTGCGTCCACCGGCTTGAGCGGTGGGTCGGTATCCACAAACACCCTGGGTGCTTCGGCCACCACGACAGGTGCCGGTTCAGGTGCTTCCCGTTCAGCCTTTTTTGCCGCCTTCTCAGCCTCTTCAGCAGCCAATGCCGCCAGGCGCTGTTCGCGGATCGCGTTAGGATCAAAATCACTCCCGCCGCTCATCTCGTAGAAAACAAGCCCAAGAAAACCAAAAGATACTAGTATGAACGTTTTCATCATCATCCCCTTGACGATTCTCGAAAGCTTAACATGGAAACGGTCCCCAAGGTTCCAATAACAAGTTGGATTGTCGAGAAAACCGGGGAAATGGTGAATTTCGCTCCCCGTGGCATCGCCGCCGCAAAGAATGCAAACGCACGCAACCAACCGCTTGCCGCCCCCGTGCGGCGCGGCTACACCCATTGCCATGTCAGACGTTACCGACCCTCCTGAAACCGATCCGATGAACGTATCGGAACCTCTGCGCCGGGCGCTGGGGGAACGGTATTTGACCTATGCGCTGTCGACGATCATGCACCGCGCATTGCCCGATGCCCGCGACGGGTTAAAGCCGGTGCACCGGCGCATCCTCTACGCGATGCGCGAGTTGCGGCTGGCCTCGAACGGCGGTTTCCGCAAATCCGCCAAGATCAGCGGCGATGTAATGGGCAACTACCATCCCCACGGGGACGCCGCGATTTATGATGCGATGGCGCGTCTGGCGCAGGACTTCAACGTCCGCTACCCGCTGGTGGACGGGCAGGGCAATTTCGGCAATATCGACGGTGATAAACCGGCGTCCACTCGCTATAC
>CAYUSM010000352.1:0-3625 GCA_964447345.1 uncultured Sulfitobacter sp.
GCAAGCTGCCCTTCTGGCTCGCCCCCCGTCAGGTCGTCGTCGCCTCCATCACCTCCGAGGCGGACGATTATGTACTCGAAGTGGTCGAGACCCTGAGAAAAGCTGGGGTGCGGGCCGAAGCGGACATGCGCAACGAAAAGATCAACTACAAGGTCCGCGAGCATTCGGTTGGCAAGGTCCCAGTGATCCTGGCCGTCGGCAACCGTGAGGTGGAAGAGAAAACCGTCTCCGTGCGCCGCCTTGGCGAAAAGCAGACATCTGTCCAGCCGCTGGCCGAGGTGGCTGTAACATTGGGCCAGGAGGCCACGCCGCCAGACCTGCGTGCGTGATCGGTCTGTAACATTTCCCGCGCCGAAACGGGGGCAACCCCGTACCGGCGCGGGCCAAATGTAACAAACACACGCGGATTTCCGCGCCTTCCCCGCATATTTGAGAGATTTGTCACGTCTTTCCTGACAGGATCGTGACACACTCCCTCGTGACTGGTCACAGGGCAATCCGGGTGCTTTATTCCTGTCATCAACCCGCTAACGTCAGCATTGAGAGGAAGATCATATGTCAAACGTAATGAAATCCGTCGCCATCGCAGGTGCCGTTGCCGCCGCCATGACCGCCCACAGCACAACAACCGCCCAAGCCGCGGCCAAGGAAAAGTGCTACGGCGTCTCTCTGGCCGGTGAAAACGATTGCGCAGCAGGCCCCGGCACCACATGTGCGGGCACGTCCACCGTCGACTATCAGGGCAACGCATGGACACTGGTTGATGCAGGCACTTGCGCCGACATCGAGCTGCCCACAATGGCAGACGGCACAGCGCGCCAAGGCTCACTGGAAGAGCTTGACCGCGACCTGCCTGCCTAACAGAATTTGCATCAGGCGGCATGGACCGCCTGATGCACCCCAGAATGCCCGGACAGGAAAGCACCATGCTCGACACGTCCCCGAAGTTTGATCGCCTGCCAAACGCCCCTGGCGTCGGCTACAAACCCCAGCATTTCAATGCCCTGCGTCAGGACCCCGGCCCAGTTGCCTGGCTTGAGGTGCATGCAGAAAACTACATGGGTGATGGTGGCCGCCCGCTGGCGCAACTCGCCGCCCTTTCCCAGGACTTTGCGATCTCTGTGCATGGTGTTGGGCTCTCCATCGGAGGCGAAACGCCGCTCGACACCGACCACCTCGCCCGCCTGAAAAAGCTCTGCGATTGGATCAAACCCGCCAGCTTTTCTGAACATCTGGCGTGGTCCACCCATGGCGCTGAGTTTCTGAATGACCTGCTACCCCTCCCCTATACAGAGGCGACACTGGCCCGTGTCGCAGACCACATCAATCAGGTGCAGGATGCGCTGAGCCGTCAAATGCTGCTTGAAAACCCCTCCAGCTATCTCGCATTTGCGGAGAGCACCTTTACAGAAACCGACTTTTTGTCTGAACTTACACACCGAACTGGCTGCGGTCTCTTGCTGGATGTGAACAACGTGTTCATTTCCTCCACAAATCTCGACCTTTCCCCACAGGCCTATATCGATGCCTTCCCGACAGACAAAGTTGGGGAAATCCACGTCGGCGGCCATGATGAAGATGAGGACGATCACGGTGCGCCCTTGCTCATCGACAGCCATGGCAAGCCGGTTGTCGATCCCGTGTGGGAACTGCTTGATTACACGCTGCGCCAGACCGGGCCAGCGCCGGTCTTGGTCGAGTGGGACAACGATGTGCCCGATTGGCCGATCCTGCGCGATGAAGCCACACGCGCCGCACGTGCGCTGGTCCAGTGACAGACCAATCCCAGTTCCGGGCGGGATTGCTTGATCCTGCTGTGCCGGTCCCGAACGGGTTGCTGGATGGGCATCAACAGCCAGCAGGCAAGCGCTACGCTGTCTATCGAAACAACGTCACGGTCTCACTGATCGAAGCCTTGCAGACGGCTTTCCCGCTGGTGGCAAAGCTCATTGGAGTACAAAACTTCGAACGTCTTGCGCCGCTATACGTCCGCGCCCATCCGCCCAAGTCGCCCCTGATGATGTTCTATGGCGATGATTTCCCAGAATTTCTCAGCGGTTTTGAACCGCTGTCCCACATCGGCTACCTGCCCGACGCGGCCCGCCTCGATCTGACCCTGCGCCAGTCTTACCACGCCGCAGACGCGCCTGCCTTTGATGCCTCACCTCTGCAAAGCCTGTCCTCGGACGCACTTGCTCAGGCAACTCTCACCCTCGCCCCTGCCACGCGCATTCTGCGCTCTCCCTGGCCACTCTTCGATATCTGGCAGTTCAATCAACCCGATGGCGGCCCCAAACCGCGTGCAATAGCGCAAGACGTTCTGGTCACCCGGCCCGAGTTTGACCCCGCGCCACGCGCCCTGCCCCCTGGCGCCGCCACATGGCTCTTGGCTTTGGCCGAGGGCGAAACCTTCGGCACCGCCCACGACCGCGCCCTTGCCGAACAGCCAGACTTCGATCTTGCCGCAGCGCTGACGCTTGCACTGACGACCCAGGCTTTTGCCTCACTTCACCACAAGGACCTACCATGACCGCACTCACGTCTCTTTACCGCGCCATCGCCGACCGTCTTGATCGCGCTGACTGGCTGATCCCGACGTTGGCCCGGTTCCTGTTTGCGGCAATCCTGATGATTTACTTCCTGAACTCGGGCCTGACCAAACTGGGCGACGGCTTTGCCGGGATCTGGACGCCATCGGTCGGGGCCTATGCCCAGATTTTCCCCAAGGTGCTTGAGGCCGCGGGCTATGACACGTCGGCGCTCAGCATCTATCACACCCTTGTAGTGCTTGCCGGAACATGGGCTGAATTCCTCCTGCCCGCGATGATCGTGCTGGGCATTTTGACGCGGCTGGCGGCTCTTGGCATGATCGGATTTGTGGTCGTCCAGTCCCTGACGGACGTTTATGGACACGGGCAAACTGGTGAGATTGGCGCTTGGTTTGACCGCTTCCCCGACGCGATCATCATGGACCAGCGCGCGCTCTGGGTGTTCCTTTTGTTGGTGCTTGTGGTCAAAGGTGCCGGGCCACTGTCGTTTGACCGAGCGCTCAAACCAAGTGTCGGCTGAACACCAAACCAAGATGTCCAAATAAGGCAAGGCAGCACTTAAAGTGCTGCTTTAATCTCACTCTCTACATCACTGTTCCAACCAAGAAAAAGCGCTTTATCCACAGCGATCAATGGCCGCTTCATGAGTGTCGGGTGCGCCTTGATCAGATTGAGGGGCGCGCCCGCCCGCGCCGCCTCATCCAGCCCGCGCCAGGTGGTGGACCGGGTGTTGAGCAGCTTGTCCCCGAACTGCGCCAGCGCCGCTTCCAGCACGTCCTCAGGCACACCGTCAACTCGCACGTCGCGCAGCTCTGCTTCCGGGAAAGCCTTCATGGCCTTGCGGCAGGTGTCGCAGTTCTTCAGCCCGTAGATCAGCATATCTATCCTTCCCCGACCACCGCTCACGAGAAGTTTTCCAGCGGCTTCCTTGATTTTCCATTCATCTGAGCAATGTCTTTAGTGTGGCCTGCGCGAAAGTGCCAGCGCCACGGAAGAGCCCGCCGCGGCTGGCGGGTAAGGCAAAGGCAAAGGAGGGCACGGGAACATGCCAACAGGCACCGTGAAGTGGTTCAACA
>CAYUSM010000353.1:0-3622 GCA_964447345.1 uncultured Sulfitobacter sp.
TTCTAGATAGAGTTGCAAGGATTTGCAGGAAGTGGCCCTATATCAAGGTGAAAGATGTTTGTCGAGTCTCTCAGGCCCTCTGAAAAGGAGCAAATCATGACCGATCCCAAGGAACAACTGTTGGACGCCGCCCTGCCGCACGTCCCTTTTGACGGCTGGTCCCCGGCCACGTTCAAGGCCGCAATCAACGACAGTGAGGTTGAGCCGACTGTGGCGCGCGCGGTTTGTCCGCGCGGGGCGGTTGATCTGGCCGTTGCGTTTCATCAGCGCGGCGATCAGTTGATGCTGGATGCGCTCAAGGCAGAAGACTTGGGTGACATGCGGTTTCGCGACCGGATCGCGCGGGCCGTGCAGCTGCGTCTCGACGTGGTCGAGGACAAGGAGGTTGTCCGGCGCGGCACAACGCTTTTTGCCCTGCCGCCTTATGCGCCCGATGGGGCCAAGCTGATCTGGGGGACCTGTGACAAGATCTGGTCGGCGCTGGGGGATACCTCGACCGATTACAACTGGTACACCAAGCGGGCGACACTCAGCGGTGTCTATTCCTCGACCGTGATCTTCTGGCTGGGAGACACCAGCGACGGCAATGCGGCGACATGGGCTTTCCTGGATCGGCGCATCGACAATGTGATGCAAATCGAAAAGCTGAAGGCGACAGTGCAGAAAAGCCCCACGCTCAGCACATTGATGGCCGGGCCAAACTGGCTGCTGAGCCAGATCAAGGCTCCGTCGCAGTTCTCAAGAAGCGATTTTCCGGGTTCCTGGACCGCGCCGCGCGACTAGGCTGCGATCAGGGTCAGGCCGAGAAGGGCGACAACGCAGAGGTTTGCGATGACCACAGGATGCGTGACGCGTACGGCGATGGCCGTCATCAGCTTGTAGACGATCTGCAGTGGAAAAAGGGTGAAGGCCACAGTTCGGGTGATATCACCATTGCCCCCGATCCATTGCAAAAGCGCATAAAGGCTAACCAGCCCGATGGCCAGATAGACACAGCCCAGAATCCGCCGGGCTGGCGTGTCGGACCCGTATGCCTCGGTCATGCCGGGGTGGTCACGTGCGATGCCAAGCGCCACCGTGAAGGTGATCAGGATGTTGGCGATGAGTGAAAGTATGATCAGGCCCATTGCCGTGAGGTAGTCCCGGCTTGCAGCCCTTCAAGCACCCCTGTAGGTCAGCCGCCAAAGCCTGACCGGAACCCTCTGATGCCCCCACCCCTGATTGACCTGAGCGATGTCTCCTATGCTCCTGAAGGCAAGCAGGTGCTGTCAGAGGTCACCTTCCGCGCGGAGGAAAGGCGCATCGGCATTGTCGGACGCAATGGGTCGGGCAAGACCAGCCTTGCGCGGGTGATGGCCGGGCTGGTGCCTGCCACGGCGGGCGAGGTCAGAATTGACGGTGTCGATGTGGCGCGCGACCGCAAGGCGGCACTCGGGCGGATCGGCATCCTGTTTCAGAACCCCGATCACCAGATCATCTTCCCAACAGTCGAGGAAGAGATTGCCTTTGGGCTGACTCAGATGGGGCAGGACCGTGCCGAAGTTGCGCGCGGTGTGGCAGAGGTGCTTGAACGTTTTGACAAGACGCACTGGGCGCGCGCCGCCATCCATCAACTGTCTCAAGGGCAGCGGCAGCTTGTCTGTCTGATGTCGGTGCTGGCGATGGCACCCAGGGTCATCATTCTGGACGAACCCTTTGCCGGGCTCGATATTCCGACGACGCGACAGTTGGAGCGCGTACTGGACGGTTTGGATGTGACGTTGGTCCATATCACGCACATGCCTGAGATGGTGCGCAGCTATGATCGCGTGATCTGGCTTGACGGTGGACGGTTGCACCGTGACGGTGCTGCGGCACCCGTGCTGTCTGCTTTCACCCAACAGATGATGATGATTGGAGACGGCGATGATCTCTCTGACCTCGCCGTCTGAGACCCGCGCCCATGGCTGGCCCGCCGGGGCCAAGCTTGCAGCGCTTTGTGCGGCCACCGTCATCCTTTTTGCCATCAAGACACCGCTTTGGCATGTGGTGGCGCTGGCCTCTGTTCTGACGCTCTATGCGCTGCCGGGTGGACTTTTTTTCCGCGTCGGTCTGGTGCGTTTGGTCGGGCTTTGGCCTTTTGTTGCGCTGATCCTGCTCTGGCATCTGCTGACGCAGGACTTTGCGGCCGGTCTGGTGATCGTGATGCGCATGATCTCGGCTGTTGGCCTGGCAAACCTTGTCACCATGACCACACGGCTTAGCGATATGATGCGGGTCGTGCGGTGGCTGACCCGACCGCTGGAAGTTTTCGGTGTGCGCACGCGGATCATCGAACTGGCCATGGCGCTGGTGATCCGTTTCACACCGGTGCTGGCTGATAAGGGCCGGTTGCTGATCCTGGCCTGGCGCGCGCGCAGCAGGAGCAAACCGGGCTGGCGGATCGTGCTGCCCTTTGCTGTCACGGCCATCGACGATGCCGAGCGGGTCGCTGAAGCCCTGCGCGCGCGCGGCGGCCTCTAAGTCAGCGGTTGAATTCAGGATCATCACCGGGTAGCTGCAGCGCAGCATTTTCTTGAAAGGCCTCCCATGGAACGTTCTGTCACCCTTATCGCCATCTTTGCAGCCCTCATCGCGGCCCTTGGCCTGCTCCCCAACCTGATGCTTGCCAGCGGCGTGCCGATCACTGCGCAGAGCCTGGGCGTGATGCTCTGTGGCACGGTGCTGGGTGCCAAGCGCGGCGGGCTGGCAGCGCTTCTGTTTATCGCGCTGGTTGCGGTGGGTCTTCCGCTTTTGCCCGGTGGTCGCGGCGGCCTGGGCGTCTTTGCGGGTCCAACGGTTGGTTTCCTGCTTGGTTGGCCTGTTGCAGCATTTGTGACCGGGTTCCTGATGGAGCGGATGCAGCGCCTGCCGGTTGCTCTTGCCGGTGGCGTGGCGTCCGTGATCGGCGGGATTGTGGTGCTCTACATCCTTGGCATTGCGGGCTTCATGGCCGTGCTGGACAAGGGTCTTGCGGAATCCTTTGCTGCCATGATGTGGTTCATCCCGGGCGACATCATCAAAGCGGTTCTGGCCGGATTGATCACCGCAGGTCTGTTCCGCGCCCGGCCAGCAAGCGTGCTGTCGCGCGCATAATCGGGATGCACGCGGCAGCGTGACGGTCTAGGTTGGCGCAAACTTGCACAGAAGGATGCCCCGATGACCGACACGATGCGCGCGATTGAGATCACCAAGGCCGGTGGCCCGGATGTTCTGCAACTGGCAGAGCGTCCGGTACCGCAGCCCAAACACGGGCAAGTGGTGATCAAGGTGGCTTACGCCGGGGTCAACCGCCCCGACGCGTTGCAACGTGCGGGCATGTACGCGCCCCCGCCCACGGCAAGCGATTTGCCTGGGCTGGAAGCCTCTGGCGAAGTGGTCAGCGTCGGCGAGGGCGTGGCGGATCTGTCGGTGGGCGATAAGGTTTGCGCCTTGCTGCCCGGCGGGGGCTACGCGGAATACGTGGCGACACCTGCGGCCCATTGCCTGCCGATACCCAAAGGCATGGGCATGAAAGAGGCCGCCTGCCTGCCGGAGACATTTTACACTGTCTGGTCCAATGTCTTCATGCGCGGCGGGCTGAAAGCGGGCGAACGTTTTCTGG
>CAYUSM010000354.1:0-3614 GCA_964447345.1 uncultured Sulfitobacter sp.
TTCAGGCCATCCGGGAGCGCACCCATTGGAACATCTCAAACATTCAGCCCATCGATCCGGTGGCGCTGGGCCTTTGTAAACAGTCCGAGCTTGATGCCGCTGTCCAGAAGGCTGCGGCCAAGAAGGCCGCCGCAGGCGACGTGATGAGCGATGACGAGCGCCGCAAGCTGGTCAGCACTGAACAGAGCCTTGAGATGGATGCAGAGCCCAAGATCCCGACGGCCATCGAGGGGCTTGAGACCTTCACTCTGTCTGGCGATGACAGCGAAGAGGACAGCAAGGACGACAGCGATTATGCAGATGCCGACAGCTTCTTCTCTCTGCCTGAAACGGGCAAGGATGACGATGAGGATGAGGCCAAATCCTGATTTGTCTTGCGGTGCAAGGGAACGTAAATCCCTTGTAGGCGTTACATGATGTGAAGGGCGCGGGCGTAGGGTCTGCGCCCTTTTTTGACGCCGCGTCTGCTGGCACAAGGGAGGACGGCCTGTGAACATCTGGGCCTATGGCGCTTTATGGGTTTTGACCGGATTTCTGGTCATCGCGACACTCTTGCCTTTCATCAAAGCCTCCGTCGGTGCCATTCGCGGGCTGGACTTCCCCCGCCAGCAATACTTCTTTCTGGCCATCGGCTTGGTGTTGGTGCTGTTCGTCTTTGATCCGAACTGGTTGGGTGGTGCGGGCATAGCGCTGCTGCTTGTGATTGCCGCCGTGCAGCTCTTCTACATTCTGAAGTTCACGCCCCTTTGGTGGAAGCAATCCGTCAGCGCTTCGGATGCGCAGCGAAGTGACGCGGGGCGGCAGGTGCGATTGCTGGCTGCAAATGTGAAGAAATCCAACCGCGACTATGACCGGCTGATTGATCTGATCCAGGACAGAAATCCCGACATAGTTATGGCGATTGAGACGGATCAGAAATGGATCGATGCGTTGAAATCGGCGCTGGGGGACGCGTTTGACCATTGGGTCGATGTGCCGCGGGACAACGGCTATGGCATCTGCCTGTTCTCCAAACTGGAGCTGTCGGATGCGACGGTGCGCGATCTGATCATTGAGGGCATACCGTCGATCAGGGTGCAGGTGGCCCTGCGCAACGGAGAGATATTCCGGCTCTATGTGGTGCATCCTGAGCCGCCGGTGATTGACCACGACACCAAGGGCCGAGACAGCGAATTGGCCATGGTGGGCCTGGAGGCGGCAAATGATCACCTGCCCGCTGTGGTGGCGGGCGATTTGAACGATGTCGCGTGGTCGACCACCACCCGGCAGTTTCAGCGGCTGTCGGGATTGTTGGACCCGCGGGTGGGGCGGGGCTTTTTCAACACCTTCAGTGCCACGATGCCCTGGATGCGATGGCCCCTGGACCACCTTTTCCATGATCCACGGTTTCGCCTGGTCGAGATGACGCGGTTGCCGAAGATTGGATCAGATCATTTTCCGATGTGGTTTGTTCTGGCGCTGGCGGACGATGAGGCCAAGGAGATATCCCCGGGCGAAGCGGATGCGGAAGAGACAGCCGCGTCCAAAGAAATGATCCGGGAAGAACGGCAGAAGGATCGCGAGCCGATCGGCAGTGATTGGGAAGATGAGTGAGGCGGACATGCCGGGCTCACTGCGTCCAAAACAACACGGGCGGCGTGGGGGCCAAACTATTTTCACCCTCTTTGATTTTCAGACTTGTACGAATCTCAAACAGGCGTAAATGGCGGCTCACAGACGCCAACGCACGCGCCTCTGGCCGGTCAGACTTCCTGACTGACCCGCGTTTATGTAGCGACGGTAACGTCTCTTGAAATGACCTATGGGGGCTCTCCCGCCCCATTTGCTCTTTGGAGATGACCATGAACGCTACTGTCCCCGGCGCCCTGCGCGCCGCAACGCCTGTCTATGCCGATCAGGCGGCTGCCTTCATCGCAGCGCATGATTTTGACCGCCCGACCCTTGTGATGAGCCGCCAAAAGGTGGCCGCGCAATATGATGCACTGCATGCGGGTCTGGGCCGGGCGCATATTCACTATGCGGTCAAGGCAAACCCGGCACCCCAGATCATCCGCTTGCTGGTCGCCAAAGGGTCCGGGTTTGATTGTGCCTCCCGTGGTGAGATTGAGCTGTGCCTGGCACAGGGTGCCAAGCCTGCGCAGATTTCCTTTGGCAATACCATCAAACGTGCCTCGGATGTGGCCTTTGCCCATGGTGTGGGCGTCACTTTGTTTGCAGCAGACAGTGCCGCCGAGCTTGAAAAGATCGCAGCCCATGCACCCGGCGCGCGGGTCTATATCCGGTTGATTGTCGAGAATTCGCTGGCCGATTGGCCGCTGAGCCGCAAATTCGGCTGTGCCGCGTCCGCGCTGCCGGAGCTGCTCGATCATGCCAGGGCGCTGGGGCTGGTGCCTTACGGGTTGTCCTTTCATGTGGGGTCGCAAACCCGGAAGTCAGAATTCTGGCATCCGGTGCTGGATCAGGTGGCCCCGCTTTGGCACGCAGCAAAGTTGGCCGGACATGATCTGCAGCTGCTCAACCTTGGCGGCGGGTTTCCCGCATTTTATGGTCAGAGCATCGAAGCGCCGCGCCTCTATGCAGCACGGGTGATCGAAGCTGTTGAGGCGCGGTTTGGGCATGTGCCGCATTTGATGGCCGAGCCCGGCCGCGGGCTTGTGGCCGAGGCGGGGCACATTGCGGCGGAGGTCATGCTGGTCTCGCGTAAGTCTGCAGATGATCTGCACCGGTGGGTGTATCTGGACGTCGGACGCTTCTCCGGTCTGGCGGAAACCGAAGGTGAGGCGATCCGCTATCAGCTGGCAACCCGGCATGATGGTGGCGAGGTAGGGCCATGTGTTCTTGCAGGACCCTCTTGCGATAGTGCAGATATTTTGTATGAACAAAGGCCTGTCCTTCTTCCGCTGGCATTGCGGGACGGGGACCGGGTGATGATCCGCAACTGCGGGGCGTACACAAGTTCGTACAGCTCCGTCGGGTTCAACGGGTTTCCACCGCTGGATGTGATCGTTCTGTAGAACAGGTCGCGTCGTGGTGGGTCAGGCCGTCTGCTTTGGGAGGGGCAGGCGGCCACTTTCTTTTTGGTTGTGTCTGTGGGTGGCAAAAGTCTTGGAAGACTTTTGAGAAATTCCCTGGAAGGAATTTGTCTACAGCGACTTGCGGGCGCGCATGGCGGCAGTGATTGTGCCGTCGTCGAGGTAGTCCAGCTCACCGCCGATGGGCACACCTTGCGCCAGTGAGGTCAGCTTGACCTGGCCTTCCAACTGGTCTGCGATGTAATGCGCGGTCGTCTGGCCGTCGATGGTGGCGTTCAGCGCGAGGATCACCTCGGTGATATTTTCGGTGGCGACCCTGTCGATGAGGCGGGGGATGCGCAGTTCTTGCGGGCCGATAGCGTCTAGTGCGGAAAGCGTGCCGCCCAGCACATGGTAGCGGCCCTTGAAGACCGCGGCGCGTTCCATCGCCCAGAGATCGGACACATCCTCGACCACGCAGAGCTCTCCATTGGCGCGTTTTTCGGAGGTGCAGATGTCACATATGTCCGAGGAGCCGACAATGCCGCAGTTGAGGCATTCGCGCGCCGTTACGGCGACGGTTTGCATCAGGTCGGCCAGTGG
>CAYUSM010000355.1:0-3597 GCA_964447345.1 uncultured Sulfitobacter sp.
AGTGACATGATGTCTCCTGTCATATTGATTTCGGCAATCACCCCCATGGTGATCTAGCGCCCGTCTATGGACGGCTTGCTGAGCTTTTGTGTCAGTTCTGTTACAGTTTTATGACAGCTGCTGATTTCACATTAGCGGCCAGGCAGGAATCAGCTGTTTTCCACATCCGATGGCAGGATGACGGTGAAAGCGGCCCCTTCCCCCAGTTCTGACGTCACTTTCAAGCGTCCCCGATGGCGATTGAGGATGTGTTTGACGATTGCGAGGCCAAGTCCGGTGCCACCCAGAGCGCGGCTGCGATGGCTGTCCGCCCGGTAGAAGCGTTCGGTCAATCGTGGAAGATGGATTGAGTCGATTCCAGGGCCGTGGTCCGTGATTGTCACGCGCAGCGCTGGCGCCCTCAAGGCAGGATCACGCGGGTTTTGTTCGACGCTGATTTCGACGGATTGATCCTGCCCGCCATATTTGATCGCGTTCTCAACCAGATTGGTAAAAACCTGAAGAAGCTGATCGGCATCGCCCAGCAACGGCATTGGATCACTTGCGAACTTCGGCACCAGTGCAACGTCATTGTCCACCGCAAGTGGGTTCAGGTTGCGCAATGTGGTTTGCAGGATTTCGGTCAGGTTCACCTTTGTTGTCGGTTTGACCCGCTCCTCGGCCTCGACACGGCTGAGGGACAAGAGGTCCCCTACAAGGCGGTTCATCCGGCCTGCTTCACCCGACATGATCTTAAGAAAACGGTCCCGGGCTTCGGCGTCATCTCGTGCGGGGCCGGAAAGGGTTTCAATGAAGCCCATAAGTGCGGTGAGAGGCGTGCGCAGCTCATGGCTGACGTTGGCGACAAAATCGCGCCGCATCTGGCCCGCTTGGGCTTCATGCGTGATGTCCTGAAAAGTCACGATCAGACTGTCCGTGGCGGTGACCGTTCTTAAACTGACATCAAATGTAAGCTCTTTGCCAACTTCACCGGCCAGAAAGCTCGCCCGGCGCGGCTGCTGGTCTGCCAAAGACTGCTCGACCGCTTCCACAAGGGTTGGCTGGCGCAATACGGTGACGAAATGTCTGCCCATCGCATCTGTTGCGACCAAGGATTGTGCGGCCTCGTTGATGGCTATGATCCGCTCATTCCGATCAATCGCCAGCGCTGGCAAAGGAAGCGACGCCAAAATGTCCGGCAGTAGGGCGCGGTCTGGCATCGGTCAGACGGGTTTCATGTCCCGGCGGAACCGTGCTGCGTTTTCAGAATAGTGGATCGCACTCCCTGTGAGCATCTGGATGGCCTGTGCGTCCAGCTCTCTGACCACTTTGCCGGGTGCGCCCATCACGAGCGAGCCGTCGGGGATCACCTTGTTTTCGGTGATCAACGCCCCTGCCCCGATCAGGCAGTTGTTGCCGATCTTGGCGCCATTGAGGATCGTGGCGCCCATGCCGATCAGCGTGTTGTTTCCGATGGTGCAGCCATGCAGCATGACCTTGTGACCGATCGTGCAATTTTCTCCTATGGTCAGTGGAAAGCCCATGTCCGTGTGAAAAACACAGTTCTCCTGCACGTTGCTGCCCTTTCCGACATGAATGACTTCGTTGTCGCCACGCAGGGTGGAACAGAACCAGACGGATGAGTTCGCCTCCAAGACCACATTGCCGATCACGTTGGCGTCGGGGGCGACCCAGGCGCTCTCATCTACAGTCGGGATTGCGTCACCAAGCGCGTAAAGTGTCATGAAAGGTCCTCGAATTCGGATTGCAGTTTGCGGACGTGGTCCGACAGGCGCGGTTGCTGGGCAAACTTGAGCCGCTCGGCCTGAATGATGGTTTTCAGTTTGCTCTCTGTCTCATCCAGATCGTCGTTGATCAGCACGTAGTCATAGCCGTCCCAGTGGCTGATCTCATCCCAGCTCTTTTGCATGCGTTTGGCAATGGTCGCCGGGTCGTCCTGACCACGGTTCACCAGGCGACGATGCAGTTCGGGAATCGACGGTGGAAGGATGAAGATTGAAAGAGTGTAAGGTCCGAGAGCTGAGTTGCGGATTTGCTGAGCGCCTTGCCAATCGATGTCGAAGAGCACGTCTCGCCCCGTCTCAATGGCTTCGGCGACAGGTGGCAACGGCGAGCCATAGAAATTGCCAAAAACATGGGCATGCTCCAGCATCTTGCCGTCCGCGACCCACTTGCGGAATTCAGTTTCGGAGACAAAGAAGTAGTCTTTGCCCTCCACTTCCTCATTCCGAGCTTCACGGGTTGTCGCGGACACAGAGAACTTGAGCGTGGGGTCCCACTTCATCAACCGTCTTGCCAACGTGGATTTGCCCGCGCCAGAGGGAGAGCTGAGGATGATGAGCAGGCCGCGCCGCTCGGCTGGAGGTGTGCTCATGTCTTATTCCACATTCTGAACCTGCTCGCGCATCTGATCGATCACCGCCTTCAAGGCAAGTCCGACATTGGTCAAGGATTTATGCTGCGCTTTGGAGCAGAGCGTGTTGGCTTCGCGGTTGAACTCCTGTGTGAGAAAATCCAGCTTGCGACCTACCGGACCACCCTGAGCAAGAAGATCGCGGGCCGCGCCGACATGGGTGCTGAGCCGGTCAATTTCCTCGGTCACGTCTGCTTTGACGGCGATCATCGCCAGTTCCTGCGCCACCCGGTCCGGATCGGCGCCATCCGCATTGTCCATGACGCGGGCCAGATTGGTCCGCAGATTTGCTGTCATATCTTCCTGCCGCCCATGGACGAGCGCTGCGGCCTCAGCCGTCAATGCTTCGACTTCGGTCAACTGTTGCGCAAGGACATCGGCGAGTGCGGCACCTTCGCGGGTGCGCATGGCGTCGAAGTCGCGAAGTACCGCTTCAAAATCTGCCAGTAGTGTTTTGCAGAGGGCCGAGGTGTCCTCTTCCGCACCTGATTGATCCAGCACACCGCGCATGGTGACGATGTCCGTGGCTTTTGAAGGGGCAAGGGAGACGCCTGCATCCATGGCGCGCATCTCGATCTGGTGAAGTGCGGCGAGAACACCCTGCAGTTGTGTTTCGTTCACTTCCAGACCGGCGGCCCCTTCCTCGCGGGAAAGGCGGAGATTGCAAGTGATGTTGCCGCGTTTGGCGACCTCCGGAAGACGCTTGCGCAACCCGGCCTCCAGCCCATCCACCCAGTCGGGAACCCGCAACCGCAGGTCCAGCCCGCGTCCGTTCACACTGCGCAGCTCCCAGCTCCAGCTGAACGGGGCCTCTGCCCCGCTTTGCGATCCGAAGCCTGTCATGGATTTGATCATTGGGTCTTCCTTTTGGCGCAACTGCTTCGCAATAGGGCGAAACGCCTGGCGGGGGCAAGACCCGCGCGGGATTAACCAGTGTTCCGAAAACTTCAGCAGATGGGTCGAAATCGCGGTATTAAACCTTTGATAAGACATGTGGCGTGGGGGCGGCACAGATGTGAAAGGGATGTGGCGTCTTTCCCCTTCCCGCGCAGACGGAACAAAAGCAGTGGATCGCAGGCTCATGGACAAGTCACGTCAGAACGCGCAGAATGTGGTTGCTATGTCAGACTATCAGCCAGAAACCGGATACGCTGCCATCGCGCAGGTAGAGGCCTATTGGGAGG
>CAYUSM010000356.1:0-3590 GCA_964447345.1 uncultured Sulfitobacter sp.
GGGCGCAGATCGGTCTGGGGCGGGATCACGTCATCTTTCATGCCGGGCCAAAGCTTTCCTCATAGAAGCGCAGCCAGTTGCCCCCCATGATGCCGTCGACGTCTTCGGTGCTGAGACCTGTTGCCTCAAGCCCCGCGCGGATGTTGCCGAAATCACGATTGTCGTTGAACCAGCCCGGCATCGGCGGGAAACCTGCGTTGTTGGCGGAGCCTTCGCCATAGTCGATCTTCTTGCTCCAGCGGCCCACCCGCATCCATTCCACAACACTGTCGGGCTGGTCCTGGCAGAGGTCCGTGCCGATGCCCAGGTGACGCGCGCCGTAGCGGTCCGCAGCCTCGGCCACCATGCCACAGAAGCTTTCAAGCGTGCAGTCGGGTCCACCGGCCAGATGGTGGGGGTAGACCGAAAAACCCAGCATGCCGCCTGCCTGGGTCAGGGCCTTCAGGACGGTGTCGGACTTGTTGCGCAGCGCGGGGTGCCACCAATGGGGGTTGGCATGAGTGATGGCGATGGGGCGGGAGGAATGGGCGATGGCCTCCAGCGTTGAGCGTTCAGCAGAATGGCTCATATCCACTACCATGCCGACGCGGTTCATCTCTGTCACCACCTGTTTGCCCATGCGCGTGAGGCCGGTGTCATCGTCCTCGTAGCAGCCCGTCGCCAGGAGGGATTGGTTGTTATACGTCAGCTGCATGAAACGGATGCCCAGCTGGTGGCAGATTTCCACCAGACCGATGTCGTCTTCAATGGGGCTTGGGTTCTGGAAGCCGAAGAAGATCGCGGTGCGGCCCTCTTCCTGGGCGCGGCGCACGCAGGCGGCGGTCGTGCCTTTGAAGATCAGATCGGCATGATCCTCAAACCAGCGGTTCCATCGCTCCAGGTTCAACACCATCTCGCGAAAGCTCTCGTGATAGGCGATGGTGACATGGACAGCGTCCACCCGGCCTGCACGCATCTGCTCAAAGATGCGGGGAGAGAATTTGGCGTATTGCAGGTTGTCGATCAACGGGGCTGCCATGGGGGGCATGATGGCGGTCACCACCCAAGCGCTCAACAGAGAAAACGACGCTGCTGGTCGATGAGCGCCACAAAAAACCGGACAGGCCCATATGGAACCCGCCCGGCACTACTCGTTACTTACCACCTACAACGCGCAGTTGTGGATGTGGTTCCCCTTCTTTGAGAGGATCGCGCCTTCTGGATAGCGGCCTGAAATCAGGTTACCGCTTTTGTCTGCGCGGGAAGGCTGATTATGTGATCTGACCACATTCAGAAAGGCGCATCATGGCAGACCAAAAGACCATCGAGTATTTCTATTCGGCCCATTCCGCCTATGCCTACCTTGGTGCATGGGAGGTGGAGCGCGTGGCGAAAGAGGCAGGCGCAGAGATCATCCACCGGCCTTTTGATTTTGCACCGGTCATGGATGCCGCAGGCGGGAAGCGGTTTGCGCAACGCACGCAGGCACACATCGACTATTTTTTCGGACGCGAGATGGTGCGGTGGGCAGAATTGCGTGGTCTGCCAATGATCCGGCACCGGCCAACATTTCATGACAACCCACTGGCACTTGGCAATGGCGCAATCATCGCGGCGGGCGCTCAGGCCGGGGTGTTGAGCCGGGCGATCCTGCAGGCACATTGGCGGGATGATGCGGATATTGCCGATGAAACCGTCATCCGCGGATTGGCCGATGCGGTTGGGCTGGACGGCCCTGCCATCGTCACGGCGGCGCTGAGCGACGCGGTGCAGGCCCGGCACAAGGCGAACACAGATGAGGCCATTGCGCGCTCCGTCTTTGGCTCGCCGACCTATTTCGTGGGGGGTGACATGTTCTACGGCCAAGACCGCCTTTTCATGGTAGAGCGGGCGCTGCAAACACCCTTTGCAGATTGATCCTCGGCACAGACCATCACCCGTCACAAGGATTTACGCATTCCCTGCCCCGCGATAGACCCGAGGAAGCAGCGGAAGGAATCAGCGATGAGTGCGACACAGCATGGCTCTTATGACGTGGTCATCGTGGGCGGGGCGATCTACGGATCGGCGCTGGCCTGGTGGCTGACGGCGACATCGGGTTTTCAAGGCCGCGTGCTGGTGGTTGAGCGCGACCCGACCTACAGCTTTGCCTCGACCAGCCACACCAATTCATGCATCCGGCAGCAGTTTTCAAACCGCACGAACATCCAGATCTCGCAGTTCGGGGCGCATTTCATCAAGAATTTCCGCGACTTTATGGGCGGCGATCCTGAAGTGCCGCACCTGCCGCTGCAAAGCTACGGTTACATGTACCTGGCAGATACGCCAGAATTCGCCCAGACGCTGAAGGAAAGCCAACAGATACAGACGTCTCTGGGGGCGCATACAAAGCATATGAGCCGGGATGAGATTGCGGCGGACTATCCGTTCTACAATCTGGATGGCATCATCGCGGGCAACCACAATCTGGTGGATGAGGGATATTTCGACGGCGGCACGATGTTTGACTGGTTCAAGCGGATGGCGCGGCGCAACGGGGTCGAATACCTGCATGACGAGGTGGTCGGAATGACCCTCAACCCGGCAGGCAGCGCAGTCGAAAGCGTCACGCTCAAATCCGGCGATGCCATACGCTGTGGCACGGTTGTGAATGCTTCTGGCCCCCGTGCAGTTGCCACGGCGCGCATGGCGGGGATTGAACTGCCCGTGCGGCCCCGCAAACGCTACACGTTCATCTTTGACGCGGCCCAGCCGCTGGATCGCGACCTGCCGCTGACGATTGATCCGTCAGGTGTCCACATGCGGTCTGAGGGAAAGTATTACCTTGCCGGATGTCCGCCGGATGTGGACCCGGATGTTGATTTTGACGACTTCTCTTTTGATCATGCGCTGTGGCAAGAGAAAGTCTGGCCCATCATCGCCACCCGAGTGCCCGCGTTCGAGCAGGTCAAGGTGATCAACGAATGGGTGGGTCACTACGCCTATAACACAGTGGATCAGAATGCGGTGATCGGACGGCACACGCAGGTGGAGAACTTCGTCTTTCTCAACGGCTTCTCCGGCCATGGGTTGCAGCAGTCCCCCGCCATGGGGCGCGGCGTGGCCGAGCTGATCGCCTATGGAGAATACCGCACGCTTGACCTGACACCGTTCAGCTACCGACGGCTTGAGACCGGCGAGCAATTTGTTGAACGTGCGGTCATCTGACACCAACACATCAATTTGGGGAATCCTATGAAACTGAAGAAACTGGTCCTGACGGGTGCCGCCGGGCGGTTGGGCTCTTATCTGCGCGAGCCTCTTGCGGCGATGTGTGAAGAGCTTGTCAGCACTGATATCGCGGACGACATCGGGACGCTCCACAAGGGCGAACGCTATGTCAAAGCGGACCTGTCAAATTTTGACGAGATCGACGCGCTGATGGAAGGTGCCGAGATGGTTGTGCACTTTGGTGCCATCGTCGACGAGCTGCCTTTTGAGGAGATGCTGGGCCCGAACTTTGTAGGGTCCTACAACATCTGGGAGGCCGGCCACCGACACGGTGTGCGGCGGGTTGTCTATGCCTCTTCCATCCATGCGGTTGGGATGTACCCCAAGACCCAATGTCTGGG
>CAYUSM010000357.1:0-3568 GCA_964447345.1 uncultured Sulfitobacter sp.
TGACGACCTCGTACATCGCGCGGCGCATCTTGCGCAGGTTGTTTTCGTTCATGCCCAGCGGCGTATCGCTGTTCAGTGGTTCTTCAACACCATCGACGGATTTGATCAGGCGCGGCATCACGACCCGCCCGGTGGCGATCCGCGTCGTCATCACCGCAAGCTGTAGCGGTGAGGCGAGCATGAAGCCCTGCCCGATGGAGGCGTTGACCGTATCACCGATCACCCAATCTGCCCCGCGCTTGTCGCGCTTCCACTGTTTGGTCGGGGTCAGGCCCGAGTTGACGGAGCTGAGCGCCAGATCATGGCGGATGCCAAGGCCAAAGCGCTGAGCCATGGCCGATATCTTCTCAATCCCGACTTTCAGCGCGAGGTCGTAGTAGTAGACGTCGCAGGATTGCTTGAGCGAGTTTTCCAGGTCAACCCAGCCGTGGCCTGCACGTTTCCAACAGTGGAACCGGCGGCCCGCGACCTCAAGATGGCCGGGGCAGTAGACCGTCTCATCCGGGCCAACAAGCCCCTCTTCGAGCGCGGCCATCGCCACCAGCATTTTGAAGGTGGAGCCGGGTGGATAGGCACCCTGCACGGTCTTGTTCACAAGCGGGCGATAAGCGGAGTTTAGGAGCGGATCGTAGTCTTTGGAGGAAATGCCGCCGATAAAAAGGTTCGGATCATAGCTGGGCGCGGAGGCGCAGGCGACCAGATCACCGGTCTCACAGTCCATGATCACGACGGCCGCGCTTTCCCCGCCCAGACGTGCCTGGACATAGCCCTGCAGCTTGGCGTCGACGGTAAGCTGGACATCTGCACCTGATTGTCCCTCGCGTCGGCTGAGTTCACGCATCACGCGGCCCGTGGCGTTGACCTCGACCTGCTTGGTGCCCGCGCTGCCGCGCAGTGCGTCCTCGGCGCGGGCCTCGACGTTGATCTTGCCGATCTGGAAACGCGGGATGCGCAGCACCTGATCGGGGTTTTCCAGTGCGTCGAGGTCTTTCTGGCTCACCCGGCCCACACGGCCCACCACATGGGCAAAGTCCGACCCGCGCGGATAAACGCGGGTAGAGCCGACCTCGGGTGTCACACCCGGTAAGGCGGGAGCGTTGACGGAGACCTTGCTGACTTCGTCCCAACTGACGCCTTCGACGATGGTTACCGGCAGGAAGGGCGCAGAGCGCTTGAGCTCCATGAGCGCACGTTCAAAGGTCTCAAGGTCGATTTCGATGACCTGGCTGAGGCGTGCCATCACCTCGTCCACGTCGCCTGCGTCCTCTCGCACCATGACGATCCGGTAACTGGGCACATTCTCGGCCAAGCGGACGCCGTTGCGGTCAAAGATTTCCCCGCGGGCAGGCGGGATCAGGCGGATGTTGATCCGGTTTTCCTCAGCCAGCAGGCGGAACTGGTCGGCCTGATCGACCTGCAGATACCGCATGCGCGCGGCAAGCCCCCCCATGAAGAGAAGTTGCGCCCCGCCCAGCAGCGCGGCACGACGGGTCAGCGTGGCGTGGCTTGCGTCATTCTCTGCGCGGTTGCGTCTCATCTCACCCCCTCCTCAGACCCGGTTGCCAAGCGCGTCCAGCTCACCCGCCGCCGCCTTGCGAACGCCCATGGTGAAGTGGGTGATGGCAACGATCACCGGGTAGATCAGGATCGTCAGACCAAGCTCCGACAGGATCAGGGTCAGGCTGGGTGTGTCGACAAGGACCAGACCCAGCACCACGCGATTGGCAAAGGTGATCGCGGTAATGATCAGGCTGACGGTGATCCATTCTGCCGCAAAATTCGCGTCCCGCAGGGAGCGGCTGCGGGATTTGAGGTTCTCGCAACCGATGAGCGCCAGCATGGCCCAAAGGCCTGGCGGGCGTTGCAGCAAAAGGTCGGCGAGCAGGAAGGCAATCGCCAGTGCCGGAGCAGGCACATACTCGGGGCGGCGCATGCTCCAGGCAAGGGCAAAACACAGCAGGACGTCCGGGCCTGCCCAGCGGCGCGGTGTGGTCTCAAGCGGCAGCAGGTGGAAGAACAGGATCAGCAGCGTCAACGCAAGAAACGAGGCGCGCATCAGCCACAGGCGGGTTTGCGACAGGTCATTCATTGATGACCTCCTGCGCCTCGGCCAGTGGGCCTTCAGGCGTGATGATGCGCGCGGTGTCGGTGACCTTCTCGGTGCCGTAGTGGCGCAACACGCGCAGGAATTCGAGGCGCTCGTAGTCTGCGGCAAGGCGCACGCGCAACCGACCGCCCGGATCGGCAGCGACCTGACCGATGAGCAGACCGGCCGGGAAGACCCCGCCGTCACCGGAGCTGATCACCCGGTCGCCTGGGCGCACCAGATCGGGGTTTTCGATGAAGTCGATGGGGGGGGCGGCGGTGTTGTCGCCTGCCACGATGGCACGCTGGCCGGAAGGCTGAATGGTGGCCGGGATGCGGCTGGACGCGTCGGTCAGCAGGATCACGCGGGCGGTGTTTTCAGCCACGCCCGAGATGCGGCCCACAAGCCCGATGCCGTCCATCGTGGCCCAGCCATCCACCAGCCCGTCCCGCGCGCCGACGTTGAGGAGAACAGATTGGCGAAAGGGAGAGCCGGAATCGGCCAGCACCACGCCGGTGATATAGGTCAGGCGCGGATCAAGGCGGACGTTGTTGAGGTCCAGCAGGCGGGCGTTTTCCTGTTCCAGCTGGAGGGCGGCCTCTTTCCACGCCTGCATCTGGCGCAGCTCGGAACGGAGTTCCTGATTTTGCTCGGCAAGGCGTTGATAAGACTGGAAATCACGGAGCAGATTGATGGTGCCGGTGACCGGGGCCATGGCCCAGTCGAGGTTGGGCACCAACCGATCCGTGATCTGTGCGCGGAAGCGTTCCACGCGCGGGCTGTCGATGCGCCAGAGCAGAAAGGTGCCAGCCAGCGCGAGGATCAGCACAGCCAGAAGCAACCGGCGCAGGGGGCCGGTATAGTCACTGCTGTTCGTGCCTCGATCCGCCATAGCGTGTATCCGCGCCCCGGACGGGTTCCGGGGCTTCTGTCCTCAATCTGCCAGTGTCCGGGGTCCCGGATCAAGTCCGGGACATATCACGTTTTCAGCTGCTCAGCTGTCGTAATCAATCGCGTGGCGCAGCTGTTTTTCGTATTCCAGCGCCTTGCCGGTGCCGAGTGCCACACAATTGAGCGACTCGTCCGCGATGGAAACGGCAAGGCCCGTCTGTTCGCGCAGCGCGAGGTCAAGATCGCCCAACAGCGCGCCGCCACCGGTGAGCATCACGCCACGGTCCACGATATCGGCGGCCAGATCGGGCGGCGTGGTTTCGAGTGCCGTCATCACCGCTTCGCAGATTTGCTGCACCGGTTCGGCCAGCGCCTCGGCGATCTGCGCCTGCGTGACTTCGATTTCCTTGGGCACGCCGTTCAACAGGTCCCGTCCGCGAATTTGCATCGATGTGCCGCGCCCGTCGTCGGGCATGCGGGCGGTGCCGATGGAGGTCTTGATGCGCTCGGCGGTGGTCTCACCCACAAGCAGGTTCTGCTGGCGGCGCAGGTAGGAAATGATCGCCTCGTCCATGCGGTCGCCCCCGACAC
>CAYUSM010000358.1:0-3564 GCA_964447345.1 uncultured Sulfitobacter sp.
AAAGCCGAGCGCAGGCATTGCCAGAGCACGCGGGGATAGAAGCGGTGGAAGCCTTCATTGTATTTCGCTGTCACCGGGTCACGCGGGGTGGCGACGTAGCGGTGGTGGACCAGCAGGTGCTCGGACCGGAAGTGCGAATAAAGCACCATGGCCAGCAGGATGTCCGCCAGCCAGCGTTCCAGCTTGTTCTTCTGGTGCATCAACTCGTGGGAGTAATTGATCCCGATGGTACCGCTGATCACGCCGACGCCGAAAAAGAGGAAGATACGTTCCAGCGTGCTGAGGTGTTCGGCCTGCGGCACGTACCACAGAAGGCCAAAGAGCGTGATCGCCTGCGCGGGCACCCAGACAAGGGTGACGAGGCGGTACCAGAACATGTCGTCGTCCGTCGCTTCAAGGTCTGCGTTTTCGAGGTTCAGACCCAGCACTGCGTCCAGCATGGAGAACAGGAACCATGTGACCAGCGGCAGAAGCGCAATGGTCCAGCCGCCGGTAAAGGCCGCGATCCATGCGAGCGGGATGAGGCCAAGCGACATCCAGAACGGCAGGGCGCGCGCGAAATGCGCCAGTTCCCGGGGCGGGATGGAGGTGTTCTGCATCGTCATGTCGCGTAACCTCAGAGGCTTGAGATAATTGGCTTATACCCCAGATGGCTGGCGGAACAAAGCGGCGACATTGGGTCAGCCCTGCGACAAATCAAACGCCTTGCGCATCACGGTTGGCAGGTCAGAGGGGCGGAATTGGGCGCGCGGCAGGAAAGTGCCGACGTCGGGTTCGATGTGGTCCGGGACACGGGCGGTTTTGACGGTCAGCATCAGGTGGAAGTGGGTGAAGGTATGGCGCACTTCGCCGGGCAGGTCCTGCCATTCCGCCGGGATCGGTGGCCTGCCTTCGGGCCGGTCCTGCGCCGTATCGACCCAATCCGATCCGGGCCAGCCCAGCATCCCGCCCAGCAAGCCTTTTTCGGGTCGGGTTTCCAACAGCCAGGCACCGTCGGTTCGCTGGGCGAGGTAGACGGTGCCGTGGCGGGTGGGCTTGGCTTTCTTGGGTGTCTTCTTGGGCAGCTCGTTCTGCGTGCCTGCCTTGCGTGCAGCACAAGGATCGCGCCAGGGGCAGATGCCGCAGGCTGGGGATTTGGGGGAGCAGATGGTGGCACCAAGATCCATGACGGCCTGGGCGTAGTCGCCGGGACGCTGGTCTGGCGTCAGGGCCTCGGCTTTCTCCATCAGTTCCGGTTTGGCGGCGGGCAGGGGTGTGTGGATGTCGTAGAGCCGCGCCATCACCCGCTCGACGTTGCCGTCAAGCACGGTGTAGGGCTGATCGAAGGCGATGGAGGAGACGGCGGCGGCGGTATAGGGGCCGATGCCCGGCAGTTTTAGCAGGGCGGCGTGGTCTGCGGGGAATTGACCGCCGTGGTCATCTACGACCGCGCGGGCGCATTTCAGCAAATTGCGCGCCCGGGCGTAGTATCCAAGGCCCGCCCATTCGCCCATGACCTCGGCATCTTCGGCGGCGGCCAGATCACTGACCTTTGGCCAGCGCGCAACGAAGCGCTGGAAATAGTCGCGGACCGTGGCGACCGTGGTCTGCTGCAGCATGATCTCGCTCATCCAGACGCGATAAGGGTCTGGCAGCACACCGGATTTGCGCGCTGTCGGACCCACGCGCCAAGGCATTTCGCGGGCATGCACGTCGTACCATTCCAGCAGCAGGTCCGGCAGGTGGTCGTGGGCGGCGGTTTCACGCAATGTTTATGGCTCCGTTGGCATCACAGGCTGGTGATCGTAGGGTGATCCACTATGTTGAACACAGGTTTTGCAGGAACATAGTCATGCCGCCACGGCGCACCAGCACAAAAGGCTTCAAGCGCACCGACAGTCTGCTGTCGGGTCAGATCCGACGTGCGTCAGAAAGCCGGGGTTTCGCGCAATCGCGTTTGCTGACGCAATGGGCCGAAGTTGCGGGGCAGGACATCGCCGACATCGCGCAGCCGGTCGAGATCGGATATGGGCGCGGGGGCATGGGGGCGACGTTGACGCTTCTGACCACGGGTGCGCACGCACCAATGCTGGAGATGCAGAAAGAACAGCTGCGCAGACGGGTGAACGCGGTCTATGGCTATAATGCCATTGCGCGCGTGCGGATCACGCAGACGGCGGCCACGGGATTTGCCGAAGGGCAGATGGCCTTTGCGCACAAAGGTAAGACTGATCAAACGCCCCGAACGGACCCGGCGCTGCGGCAAAAGGCAGTGGAGGCTGCCCAACCCGTGACGGATGACGGGCTCAGAGATGCCCTTGCACGTCTGGGCGAGAACATATTGAACAAGACAAACCGCTGAACAGCAGCAAAGGAACAAGACCATGCAACGCAGAAACGTGATACTTGGCGGCTTCGCCCTTCTGGGCCTTGGCGGCTGGGCGCTGACCAGCAACATGGGCAGCCGATCAACCTCTATCGACACTATGCCGGGTGCGGCGATTGCGCAGACCTCGTCCGGGGATATCGACACCTCCAGCATTCAGGACATGGTGCTGGGCGATCCCAATGCCACCGTTGAGGTCATTGAATATGCCTCCTTTACCTGCCCGCATTGTGCGGCCTTCCACGAAGGTCCCTATAAACAGCTCAAGGCGGAGTATATCGACACCGGCAAGATCAAGTTCATCTACCGCGAGGTCTATTTTGACCGTCCCGGTCTTTGGGCCTCGATGGTGGCGCGCTGCGGCGGGCCGGAGCGTTTCTTTGGCATTGTCGATCTGATCTACAAAGGGCAGTCCGAATGGGCGCGCGCGGGTGAGCCTGCGGCGATTGTTGAAGAACTGCGCAAGATCGGGCGTCTGGCGGGGCTCGACAACGACACCTTGGAGGCCTGCCTGCAGGATGCGGAGATGGCTCAGACGCTGGTCGCCTGGTATCAGGAAAACGGGGAGCGCGATAACATCGACAGCACGCCGAGCTTCCTGATTAACGGCGCCAAGCACTCAAATATGGCCTATGCCAATATGAAACAGCTGATCGACGCTGAACTGGGCAGCTGATGCAAGACGCCAAGTCCGGGCCGCTTGCAGGTCTGAAGGTTATCGAGATGGCACGTATTCTGGCCGGCCCCTGGGCCGGTCAGACGCTGTCAGACCTTGGCTGCGAAGTGATCAAGGTTGAAAGCCCGGCGGGCGACGATACGCGCCAGTGGGGTCCCCCCTTTGTGGAGCGGGATGACGATGTCTCGGCGGGGTACTTTCATTCGACGAACCGGGGCAAGGCGAGCGTCACGATTGATTTTCGCACGCCGGAGGGTGTGGCACGGCTGAAAGAGCTTTTGGCCGATGCGGATATTCTGATTGAGAATTTCAAAACCGGCGGCTTGGCGAAGTATGGCTTGGACTATGACAGCCTGAAGGATGAATTCCCCCAGCTGATCTACTGTTCGATCACCGGCTTTGGCCACACGGGACCTTATGCTCATCGCGCGGGCTATGATTTCATCATTCAGGGCATGTCCGGGCTGATGTCGATCACCGGCGAGCCGGACCGTCAGCCGCAGAAGTCAGGGATGGCGATCAC
>CAYUSM010000359.1:0-3552 GCA_964447345.1 uncultured Sulfitobacter sp.
AGCTGACCTACGGGCTGGAGCGTCTGGCGATGTATGTGCTGGGCGTCGATCACGTGATGGACATGCCCTTCAACGACCCCGGCTCTCCGATTGAGCTGACCTATGCCGACGTCTTCAAACAGACCGAGGAAGAATACGCGCGGTGGAACTTTGATGTGGCCAACACCGAAGTCCTGCTGCGCCAGTTCGAAGAGGCGGAGGCGCATTGCAAGGCCATCCTTGAACAGCCTGCAGAAGACCCCAAGACGGGCAAGCGCATCATCATGGCGCATCCCGCCTATGATCAGTGCATCAAGGCGAGCCATATGTTCAATCTGCTGGATGCGCGGGGCGTGATCTCGGTCACCGAACGTCAGGCCTATATCGGACGGGTGCGGGCCTTGGCCAAGATGTGTGCAGATGCTTTTGTCGAGACCCGGGCAGGGGGCTGGTCCGAGGGCGCGGCGTGACCCGAACTGGTATGGACCAGCGACCCCACCTCCGTGAGGTAGGGAGCGCAAGATGACCTATCGCAACGCCACGCCCATGATCCGCGTCTCGGACTACCAGCGTGCCAAGGCATTTTATATGAATGTTTTGGGCTTTGACGTGATCAATGAAGCCGGGGACCCGATTGTCGGCTTCGGTATCTTCAAGGCAGGCAGCGCACAGATATTTCTGCATGCCTGGGATGGCGCAGCGGAGCCTTGGGACAATTGGCGTGCGTACTTCTATGTCGATGATCAGCCCGCGATGATCGAACGTCTGAAAGCACAGGCTTGCCCGTTCAAGGGCCCAACCGATACCTTCTACAACATGCGCGAGGTCGAAGTGACGGACCCTGATGGCAATGTACTGTGCTTCGGCACGGATGTCCCCGGAACGGAGCAGCGCGCGACATGAGTGGCAAAATCATAGGGATCGTGATCTTGATTTCAGCGGCACTGGCGGGCGGAGCGCTCTATTATCTGCAGGTTTACGGCTTTTACGAGGTCGTTGCCGAAGAAGATGTGCAATTGGTCTCTATCGCAACTGACCTGCCAGAGACGATCGTTTTTGATGACTTCGAGGCGATTGACGCCGAAAGCTCCCCCATTCGTTACCGCGCCTGCTTTACCACACCACAAAGCCTTGCATTCTTTACCGAAAGCTATGTTTTGATCGAGGATGTCTCACCGCGTAACGCGCCCGGCTGGTTCGACTGCTTTGATGCCGCAGCCATCGGGGCCGAGCTTGAGGCGGGCACTGCGCTGACCTTCCTGTCTGGCAAGAACGTGGAATATGGCGTGGACCGCGTTGTCGCGATTACGCAGGACGGGCGCGGCTATGTCTGGCACGAGCTGAACGACTGCGGCGAGAAAGCCTATGACGGCACGGTCGTTGGCGAGGAATGTCCGCCTTTGCCAGAACGTCTCTCGGACTAAAGACGCCGTCAGGCGGAACCAAACCGTGCCCTCGCGTCTTGATCTGGCAAGGAGGGCGCGATCATGGCTGATAAATCACACGAAGGTTTGAAATGGATCATGCGAGCCGGGTATGGCGCGCGTGGGGTGATCTACGTGGTGATCGGTGTGATCGCGTTCTGGGCGGCATTTTCCGCTGGCCGCGCCGAAGGCACCAAGGGTGCATTGGCGCAACTTCAGGCCGAACCTATGGGATCACTGGCGCTTTGGGCCATCGGGATCGGGCTTTTTGCCTATATGATCTGGCGCGTGACCGCCGGCGTCGCCGATGTTGAGGATCATGGCACCGACGCAAAAGGTTTGATCGCGCGCGTGGGCCAGATTTCGACCGGCCTAATCCATGCCGCCATTGGTGTCTCTGTGATTGGGCTCGCGATGGGCGGCGGATCGGGTGGTGGAGCAGAGGACTACACCCAAAACGTGATGTCGATGCCCATGGGACGCGTGTTGGTGGGGGTTGCGGCGCTGATCTTGGCGGGCGCTGGACTGTATTACGTCAAGAAAGGCTGGACGGGGGAGTATCGCGAACACCTTGCGGCATCCTCTTTGTTGTCCAAAGCGGACTGGTTACTCAAGGCCGGATTGATCGTTTACGGCGTGCTGCTGGTACTTGTGGCCGTTTCAATCGGATTTGCGGCATTAAACGCGGACAGCAGCCAGGCTGGCGGGCTGGGGCAGGCGCTCGAGTCTTTGCGCAGCGTGGCCTATGGTCGATTTTTGCTGGCGGGTGCGGGCCTCGGGCTGATTGCGTTCGCGCTTTATAACTTTGCCGAAGCGGCCTACCGCGTGGTGCCGCGTATCACCGGCACAGACATCAAGACGCTCAACAGTGCATTGAAAGCGTAAGGCGGGGCTGGACCCCCACGGGCGCGCCCGGTATCACGCAGGCCGAACCTGCGCCGCAGCCTGCGGCCGACCAAAGGATACCGCCCGTGCCAGACCTGCTGATTGAGCTTTTCTCCGAGGAAATCCCCGCGCGCATGCAACGCCGCGCGGCGGAAGATTTGCAGAAGCTGGTGACGAACGGTCTGGTCGAGGCTGGGTTGACCTATGCCTCTGCTGCCGCGTTCTCAACGCCGCGCCGTTTGACCCTGACAGTTGAGGGCATGCTGGCCGAAAGCCCGTCCTTGGTCGAAGAGCGTAAGGGGCCGAAAGCCGATGCGCCGGAGAAGGCCATTGAGGGTTTTGTGCGCGGGTCGGGGGTGACGCGCGATCAATTAGAGGAGCGCGAGACGCCCAAAGGCACCATCCTTTTTGCCAAGATCAACAAACCCGGCCGCCCGGCGGCCGAGATCGTGGCCGAGGTTCTTGAACAGACCATTCGGGCTTTCCCTTGGCCCAAATCGATGCGCTGGGGGTCGGGCAGCCTGAAGTGGGTGCGCCCGCTGCAATCCATCCTGTGCCTGATCAGCGCAGAAGACGGGGCGGAGGTCGTTCCGCTCGAGGTGGACGGGATCAAGGCCGGTGATGTGACCTACGGCCACCGCTTCATGGCGCCTAATGCCATCACGGTGTCGGGTTTTGAGGACTATGAGACCAAGCTGGCGCGTGCGCATGTCGTCCTGCGGGCTGAGGCGCGGGCGGAGACCATCTGGAATGATGCCACGAACCTGGCCTTTGCCAATGGCCTGGAAGTGGTCGAGGATGCCGGGTTGCTTGCCGAAGTGGCGGGGCTGGTTGAATATCCCGTGACGCTGATGGGGACGATTGCCGACGATTTCCTCGGTCTACCACCGGAGGTGCTGCAGACCTCTATGAAGGAGCATCAGAAGTTCTTCTCGGTCCGCAATCCCAAGACGGGGCGGATCGAGAAGTTCATCACCGTGGCCAACCGGACAACAGCGGATGAGGGTGCCACGATCCTTGCGGGCAACGAGAAGGTGCTCTCAGCACGGCTGGCGGATGCGAAGTTCTTCTGGGAGAACGACCTGCGCGTGGCAACCTCTGAAGACGGCATGGCCACTTGGGTCAAGGCGCTCGAGAACGTGACCTTCCACAACAAGCTTGGCACGCAGGCCGAGTTGATCGAGCGCATGGCCGTGCTGGCGCGGGAACTTGCGCCGATGGTGGGGGCCGATCCTGATCTGGCCGAACAGGCAGCGCGGGTGGC
>CAYUSM010000360.1:0-3539 GCA_964447345.1 uncultured Sulfitobacter sp.
AACAGCGGCCAATAAAGAGCCGGGGCAGTGAAGGCAGTGAAGACATGAACGATCTCTACGAAAGCCAACGTTCCATGCGGAACATGCGCAAGATTGCGATGCAACGCGGCGTGGTCGCGATCCTTGACGTTGGCAGTTCCAAGATTGCCTGCCTCGTCCTGCGCTTTGATGGGGCAGAGAAGCTGAATGATGAGGGGACCATCGGCTCCCTTGCAGGGCAATCAGGTTTTAGGGTGATCGGTGCCGCGACGACCCGTTCACGCGGGGTAAAGTTTGGTGAGATTTGCGCCATGGGCGAGACTGAGCGCGCCATTCGCACCGCCTTGCAGGCCGCGCAAAAGATGGCAGGTATCCGGGTGGATCACGTCATTGCCTGTTTCTCGGGCGCGGAGCCGCGCAGCTACGGGCTTGATGCGCAGATCGACGTCGATGGCGAAAGCGTGACCGAGGACGACGTGGCGCGTGTGCTGGCCAGCTGCGATGTGCCTGAATATGGTGAGGGCAGGGAGGTGCTGCACGCGCAGCCGGTGAACTTTGCGCTCGACCACCGCTCTGGTCTCAGTGACCCGCGTGGCCAGATCGGTCAAAGCCTCGCTGTGGACATGCACATGCTGACTGTTGATGCTGCCGCTGTCCAACATCTCGCCCATTGCATCAAACGCTGTGATCTCGAATTGGCGGGCATCGCGTCTTCGGCCTATGTGTCGGGCATTTCCTCGCTGGTTGAGGATGAGCAGGAACTTGGAGCGGCCTGTATCGATATGGGGGGCGGTGCCACCGGTGTGTCCATTTTCATTAAGAAACACATGATCTATGCCGATACGGTGCGCATGGGCGGGGAGCATGTCACACAGGACATATCGCTCGGCTTGCAGGTGCCGACAACAAATGCCGAGCGGATCAAAACATTCTATGGCGGGGTGCATGCCACAGGTATGGACGATCGCGAGATGATCGAGATCGGGCGCGACACCGGCGACTATGAACACGATCGACGCACCGCAAGCCGGGCGGAGCTGATCGGGATCATGCGCCCTCGGGTCGAGGAAATCCTGGAAGAAGTGCGTGTCCGGCTGGATGCAGCGGGATTTGACCATCTGCCCAGCCAGCAAATCGTATTGACGGGGGGTGGCAGCCAGATCCCCGGTCTGGACGGTTTGGCCAGCAAGATTCTCGGCCAGCAGGTGCGCCTCGGACGGCCTTTGCGCGTGCATGGGTTGCCGCAAGCGGCCACAGGGCCGGGCTTTGCCTCAGCCGTGGGGCTGTCGCTTTTTGCAGCGCATCCTCAGGATGAATGGTGGGACTTTGACATCCCGGCGGACAAGTACCCGTCAAGATCGCTCAAGCGGGCGGTGAAGTGGTTCAAGGACAATTGGTAAAGGGGGCGAATTGAGCCTTCAAACGGCGTGACAGGACGCATGGGAGTATGTAGAGTCTAACCAGATCGCCAAGGCCCGAGTGAGAGGCCAAAACAAACCAATGGTGACAGCGGGTCGAGCAGGTCCCGAACAACAACCCTGAGTCGAAATGCGCGCCGTGAGTCCGTGCTTAGTCCCGCTCGTCTTGTGGTATTGCCTCCGAAAGGCGCAAGATTTGTGTCGCTCAGCGAAATCTCGCGGGATTACGGCGAGATTATGTCCATATTTGGTGCCGTTTTCGCGATTTATGGGTGACGTTATGACTTGCTTTCGTTAATGTTGTGTAAATTTGAGACGATGAAGCGCCCGTGGGACGTGGGCTAAAACAACAGGCGGACAGCACATGACACTCAATCTTTCGATGCCGGGTCACGAAGACCTCAAGCCAAGGATCACCGTTTTCGGTGTCGGAGGCGCCGGTGGTAACGCGGTCAATAATATGATCGAAAAACAATTGGATGGCGTTGAATTTGTCGTGGCAAACACGGATGCGCAAGCGCTCCAGCAGGCCAAATCAGAGAACCGGGTGCAGCTTGGCATCAAGGTGACCGAGGGCCTTGGCGCAGGCGCACGGGCGTCTGTCGGAGCGGCTGCAGCGGAAGAATCAATCGAACAGATCGTTGATCATCTGGCGGGCGCACACATGTGCTTTATCACTGCTGGCATGGGCGGCGGCACCGGAACCGGGGCCGCACCGATCATCGCACAGGCCGCACGCGAGCTGGGCGTGCTGACCGTGGGCGTTGTGACCAAACCGTTCCAATTTGAGGGCGCCAAGCGCATGCGTCAGGCCGAAGACGGCGTAGAGAGCCTGCAAAAGGTCGTCGATACGTTGATCATCATCCCCAACCAGAACCTGTTCCGTCTGGCCAATGAAAAGACCACCTTCACCGAGGCCTTCGCGATGGCCGACGATGTCCTGTATCAGGGCGTCAAAGGTGTCACCGATCTGATGGTCCGTCCCGGCCTGATCAACCTTGACTTCGCAGATGTCCGCGCCGTGATGAATGAGATGGGTAAGGCGATGATGGGCACGGGCGAGGCCGACGGCGAAGACCGCGCCATTCAGGCCGCCGAAAAGGCCATCGCGAACCCGCTGCTGGACGAGATTTCGCTGCGCGGTGCAAAAGGTGTGCTGATCAACATCACCGGTGGCGAAGACCTGACCTTGTTCGAATTGGACGAGGCCGCAAACCGCATCCGCGAAGAAGTCGATCCAGACGCAAATATCATCGTGGGTTCCACACTGGACCAGCAACTTGGTGGTCTCATGCGTGTTAGCGTCGTCGCCACAGGCATCGATGCAACGGATGTGAATACCGACATCCCCGTTCCGCGCCGCTCGCTCAGCCAGCCGCTGAAACAGCAGACCCTTGCAGAAGAGAAGCCCGAAGCGGCAATCGCAGCTACTGTTGCGGCCTCTGAAACCGTTGCTCAGGAAGAACAGGCACCCCTGTTCGATGACATGGACACGGCAGCGAGTGCTGAACCGTCGAAGTCGGAAAATGTTTTTGCCAGGGACAGCGTTGAAGATGCCGATGATTTGCCGCCCCCGGCCTATCAGCCCCAGGTCGCTGCGTTTGAGCCGCGCACTGAAGATGACATCGAAGCAGAGCCCGAGACATTTGTGGCGCCGCGCGCGCCCGCACCCGGGACACCATCCCCCGAAGCACTGGCGCGTTTGCGCGCAGCCGCACAAAAGACCGTGCCGATCGATCAGCAGCCCGCACAGCGCGCAGCTGCACCAGCACAGCAGCCCTCGGCAACGTCCGCAGAAAAGCCGCGTTTTGGCATCAACTCGCTGATCAACCGGATGACTGGGCACGCCGAAGGGGAGGCGCAGCCACAGCAACGCCCTGCGCGTCAGCAGCCTCCGGTGCAGCAGCAGCAACCCCGCGTCGCGGCGGCACCGCAGCCAAGTCAAGAGCCAGACCCCGATCAGGAACGCATCGAAATTCCCGCGTTTTTGCGGCGGCAGGCAAACTAAAACGCCTCATTATGTTACAATTTGGGCCGCCTTCGGGCGGCTCTTTTTCGTTTAAAAACAACGTTGTTATCGCGAACAAGCGCCTTTGTGCCCATTTGTGACAGACATGTTTCAGACCGTTGCAAAGATTGAGT
>CAYUSM010000361.1:0-3518 GCA_964447345.1 uncultured Sulfitobacter sp.
CCGTTCGCGGCGATGGTCGCACTTTCCATGTCGAGCGCGATGGAGCGGGATTGGCTGAGGCGCTGCACCGGGCCGGAATGGTCGCGCAGTTCCCAGTTGCGGTTGTCGATGGTGGCGACCGTCCCGGTGCGCATGATGCGTTTCAGCTCGTAGCCTTCAAGCTGGGTGACCTGTGCCACGGATTGTTCCAGCGCGATCTGGATTTCAGCGAGCGCGGGAATGGGGGTCCAGACGGGCAGGTCGTCGTCGAGCACGTGATCTTCGCGCAGGTAAGCGTGGGCGAGAACGAAGTCGCCCAATTGCTGCGTGTTCCGCAGGCCTGCACAGTGGCCGACCATGACCCAGGCGTGGGGGCGCAGGACGGCGATGTGGTCGGTCGCCGTTTTGGCGTTAGAGGGGCCGACGCCGATGTTCACCAGGGTGATGCCCGATCCATCCTCACGCTTGAGGTGGTAGGTGGGCATTTGCGGCATCTTCATCGTCTCGGGAATGGGCGTGTGGCCGTCCGTGATCTCGACGTTGCCGGTGGAGACGAACGATGTGTAGCCGCTCTTGGGATCGGCGAGTTGGGCGCGGGCGAAATCCTCAAACTCGGTCACGTAAAACTGGTAGTTGGTGAAGAGAACGTGGCACTGGAAGTGCTCGGCGTCGGTGGCTGTGTAGTGCGACAGGCGGGCAAGCGAATAGTCCACGCGTTGGGCGGTGAAAGGGGCGAGCGGGCGGACGCCGTCGGGGGCGTCGTAGGTGCCGTTGACGATATCGTCGTTGGTGGTGGAGAGGTCCGGCACGTCAAATATGTCGCGCAGGGTGAAATTGGCGGCGCCGTCCTGCGGGATGCTGGCCGCGCTGTCCCCCTGCAGGGCAAAGTGGACCGGGATCGGTGTTTCAGACGACCCGATGACGACAGGCTGATCGTGATTTTCGATCAGCAGACCAATTTGCTGGATCAGGTAATTCCGGAACAGGTCTGGCCGCGTGATGGTCGCGGAAAAGGTGCCGGGTGAAGAGACGTGGCCAAAGCTGAGGCGGCTGTCGACCTGCGCATAGGATGACGTGCGAAAGCTGACCTCTGGATAGAAGGCACGAATGCGCGTGCCTTCCGGCGGCGCCTCAAGCACGCGTTCGAAGTGGTCGCGCAAAAAGGTCGTGGCCTGTGCGTAAAGATCTGTCAGACGATCCACAGCGGCGGTTGCATCGGTGAATGCCTCGGGTGTGGGGGCATCCGGCGTGAGGATCTTGGTCATGTGTGCGGCTCTAATACAGGAATAAATTCAAAGGTGCGGACATCGACAAGGCCGAGGTCCGAGATGCGCAGCTCGGGGATAACCACGAGCGCCAGCAGGGAATGCTGCATATAGGCGTTGTTGAGTGTGCAGCCACAGTCCTGCATGGCTTGCATCATCTGGTCGGCCTTGGCGGCGACCTCGGCGGCGGGACTGTCGGACATGAGGCCTGCGATGGGGAGTTCGACCAGCGCCAGTTCCTTGCCATCACGGTAGAGTGTGACACCGCCACCAACCTTTCTGAGGCGGTTTGCAGCCAGCGCCATCTGATCTGCATCTGTGCCGACGACAATCATATGGTGGCTGTCGTGGGCAACGGTGGAGGCCATGGCCATGTTGCCTTCATAGCCAAAGCCCGAGACGAAGGCGTTGACGACACCGCCGGTTGCCCGGTGGCGTTCAACCAGCGCAATCTGCGCCACTTCCCCGGTCGGTTGTACGGCCCCGTCGGTCACCGGCAACTCAAACTTAAGCGCGCGGGTGGGGGCCTGATTTTCCACGACGCCGATGACGTTTGCTGTGACGGCGTTCGCGCCTTTGGGGGCCTCAACGCGGAAGTCGGCTGCGGTCAGGTCTTTTGCCATGTTCACCGTTTGCCGCGCAGAGTGCGGCCAGGCGTAATGGGGACAATCGACAAGGCACGCGCCGTTTTCGGCAACGATCTGGCCTCTGGCAATGACGGTCTCTATCGGCAGGGTCTTGAGGTCCGACGAGAGGATGATGTCTGCGCGGCGCCCCGGCGTAATCGAGCCGATGTCGCGTTCAAGGCCAAAGTGGGTGGCGGTGTTGATTGTCGCCATCTGCAGCGCGATCAGCGGATCACAGCCGCACTCGATGGCATGGCGCACGACGCGGTTCATGTGGCCGTCGTTGACCAGCGTGCCGGAGTGGCAGTCATCCGTACACAGGATCATGTTGCGGGGATCAAGGCCGCGTTCGGTGATCGCGGTGATCTGGCTTTCCACGTCGTACCATGCGGAGCCGAGCCGGATCATCGACCGCATGCCCTGCCGCATGCGCATCACGGCGTCCTCTTCGCAGGTGCCCTCATGATCATCAGCGGGTCCGCCCGCAACATAGGCCGCAAAGGCCGGGCCAAGGTCCGGTGAGGCGTAGTGGCCGCCTACGGTCTTGCCCGCGCGCTGGGTTGCGGCGATTTCGGCCAGCATCTGGGGGTCTGCGTTGGAGACGCCGGGGAAGTTCATCATTTCGCCCAAGCCGATGATGCCCGGCCATGTCATGGCCTCGGCCACGTCTTCGGCGGTGATCTCAAAACCTGTCGTTTCCATCCCCGGCGCTGACGGCGCGCAGGAGGGCATTTGCGTAAAGATATTGATGGGCTGCATGAGCGCTTCGTCATGCATCATCCGCACGCCCTTGAGGCCAAGGACGTTGGCGATCTCATGCGGGTCAGTGAACATGCTGGTCGTCCCGTGCGGGATCACGGCACGGGCGAATTCGGCAGGGGTCAGCATGCCAGATTCGATGTGCATGTGCCCATCGCAAAGGCCGGGGATCATGTACCGCCCCTTGGCCTCGATCATCTGTGTCGCTGGCCCTTTGCAGTGTGACGCATCCGGCCCGACAAATGCGATGCGCCCGGCGGTGATGGCGATGTCGTGATCGGGCAGCACCTCGCGGGTGTGGACATTCACCCAGATGCCGCCTGTGACAATGGTATCAGCCGGGGCTCTGCCTGCGGCGGTATCGACCAATTGGCTGGCCACGTCGGCCCATGTGGGGAAAGGTTCTTGCGTCATGGCCAAAGGTGACACAGGGTTTTGGCAGGTTCAAGCGGGTGCGGAACGGAGAGCGGCAAATGGACTATGATACCGTCGGGGCGGAAGATTTTGGCGCAAGCCTGCGCGGGATCGGATTGAACCTGCTGGTGCGGGATGTGGGTGCTGAAGTGGCCTTTTTAGAGACGGTTTTCGGGATGAAAGCGTGGCAGCCCACAGCGGATTTCGCGATCATGACCTATGGCGATCAGGTGTTTCAGTTGCATTCTGACGGGACCTACCACTCAAATCCTTTGTTGGGTCTGCTGCCCGAGAACCCGCCGCGCGGGGCAGGGATTGAAATCAGGCTCTATGACACCGATCCGGCAGCGGCCTGTGCAGTGGCCGAAGGCGCAGGCGGAACGGTTTTGCAGGAACCGACCGATAAGCCACATGGGCTGCACGAGGCTTATATCCTTTGCGAAAATGGCTATGCGTGGGTGCCGAGCCGGGTGAA
>CAYUSM010000362.1:0-3513 GCA_964447345.1 uncultured Sulfitobacter sp.
CATCAGGGGCAGGCGGTCGGGGCGGAAGCGGGTTTGCAGGTCTTTGGCCAGATCGTTTGTGCCCATGACCATGGTTTCAAGTGACCGGTGCGCAGCGATGGCGGCGGCATTCAGCATCGCGCCGGGCGTTTCCATCATCGCCCACAGAGGTTTGTCGCCCACGATTTCGGCGAGCGCTTCGAGATCGGCGGGGCTGCCGACCTTTGGCAGCAGGATGGCATCAGCATCCATCGCCGCAGCGGCCTTGGCGTCATCGGCGCCCCATGCGGTGTCCAGCCCGTTGATGCGGATCACGCGGTAGCGGTTGCCGTAACCGCCTTCTTTGAGCGCTTGGGCCAGCGTGTCGCGGGCAGCAATTTTTTCATCCGGGGTCACGGCATCTTCAAGATCAAAGATGATGGCATCGCAGGGCAGGCCGCGCGCCTTGTCGAGTGCGCGGGGCTTGGAGCCGGGGATGTAGAGGACGGAGCGGAGCGGGCGGGTGATCTTGGTCATGGCAGACTTTCGGGTTTGAGCGATCCGGGATCGCCGAGTCACAATGTTGCGCGCAAGGGGACATTTTTTGCACAAAAGTTCAACCCGATTTGTGCCGCAGCGCAGCAAAATGCGCCGATCATGGGCCCGCGGACGCTACGTTAACCAATAGTTCAGGTCTGATGCGCAGAGTGTTCCGCGTTGTCACCCGTTGTTGGGGACCCGGTCAAGGCGCGGCAAGTGCAAGACGGGGCGGGTGGAAAGCGTTTCGGCAAAGCGCAGGCCGGATGCCGTCCAGAATGCCAGGGACTGGACCAAGACGTCAGAGCGCGGTCATTGGAGATGAGGCAATCAGGATGAGCAGACTTGTAAAGACATTCAAACTTGGCGTGTTGACCGCGGCGGCGGCCATTTACCTGGCGGCGACCACAGACGTGGCGGCACAAAACGCCCGCAATTGCGCGCCGCGCGCGGCGGTGATCGAACGGCTGGCCGAAGGTTACGGTGAAACGCGGCAATCAGTCGGGCTTGGGTCGAATAACGCGGTGGTGGAGGTTTTCGCCTCATCCGAGACCGGCAGTTGGACGATCACGGTCACAGTGCCGGGCGGGCTGACGTGCCTGGTGGCCTCAGGGCAGTCTTTTGAGGTGGTGGCGGAGGCGTTGCCTGCGAAAGGGAACGACGCCTGAACGAAATCAGGTTTGGACCTAGCTTTTGAGGCGTGCCTTCGGGCGCGCCTTTTTCTCTTGCGGCTCAGGTCAGCCCGTCCCAGATCAATTTGGTGCCGGTGACCATGAGCAGCACATATGTCAGCCCGAAAAAGAGAGGCTCTGGCACGATCCGATGCGCTTTGACGCCGATCCATGTGCCAAGAAGAGCAAAGGGGGCGAGGACAATGTTGGCCAGAAAGGTCTGGGCGGTGAACATGCCCAGGGCGGCGTAAGGGAAGAACTTGGCAATGTTCAGGACCCAGAAGAGCAGCACCGTCGAGGCTTGATACTGGGTCTTGTTAAGCCCGCGTGTGAGCAGAAAGACTGCCGCCGGTGGACCGCCTGCGTGGCTCACGAACGTGGTGAAACCCACCACGACGCCCCATGCAACACCGGCCCAATCGGGCATGCGTTTGCGTGCAAGATTGAGCAAACGCGACGCGAGCAGCAATTGCCAGAGGACAAAGCCGACCGCGACGCCGCCGATCAACAGCCGGAAAAGGTCGGGAGAGGCCACGCGGTAAAGCAGGGCACCCGCCACCACGCCGGGCAGGCCCCCGACGACCAGCAGTGTGACATCAGGCGTGCTCCATTTCCGCCAGTAGGGTTTGAGAGAGCTGACATCGATCAGCATCAGAAGGGGCAGCATGACGCCCAGGGCCAGCCCCGGCTCCACCACCAGCGCAAGGATGGTGGCAGAGGCGAATGCGGCCCCTGAGCCGAAACCGGCCTTTGAGACGCCGGCGAATATCACAGCCGGTCCGGCGATAAGGAAAAAGAAAAGGTCGAGGGTCAGCATGTCATCCGCTAACTGGAATTGGCCGGGACGTTGCCGCAGTCTTAACGTTATTCTCAGGCAGCGCCATTCCTATCACTCGGGGCAGCCGCTTTCTGGGGCAATTTCCTATCAGGAAAAGTTAATGGATTCATAATGCTATTCGGTCTCGGCGCGTAAGGTGGCGGGAGCTTGGCATTAAACCAGACGGATCGACAGCCTAAAGTGCGATCCGTCAACAGTGCCTGTGTCATAGATTGTAGGTGCGAAAATTCCGGCGATTTTTCGTGGAACCTAAATCCGCTTTTCGTGTTCTGAAATCATCGAGGGTGCACGCACCCAGAATTTTAACGAGGAGAACCACGATGAAACGTTTCTTGAGCACGACAGCTGTATTGCTGGCAATGTCCGGGGCTGCCTACGCGCAGTCTGAATCCCAAGCCTTTGGCGATGTGCAGTTCCAGCAGGGCGACTTCTTTGCCTCTGATCTGATTGGCATGCGCATCTACAACAGCGAAACTGAAATGGAGACCGGGGCGCAAGTTGCTGCAGATGCCGAGCAGGAATGGGATGACATCGGTGAAATCAACGACATCATTGTCAGCGAAAGTGGTGAAGTGCGCGGCGTGATCCTTGGGGTCGGCGGTTTCCTTGGCATGGGTGAGAAAGACGTCAGCGTTTCCATGGACACAATTCGTGTGGTTCAAGAAGAGGGTGACTCCAACGACCGTTTCCTCGTGGTGACGACTTCCAAAGAAGCGCTGGAAAACGCACCAACCTTTGAGCGTGACCTGGAAAATGACGCTGAAGTCAACGCATCTGCAACGACGCAGACCGACGATGTGAACACCGAAACGGCTGCGACCATGAAGAAAGACGGTGACGACACTGACACCGCCGCTGCGACTCAGACGGACGAAACAGAAAGCAACGCGACCGCTGCAGTCCAGACAGAAGACACGGACGCGGAAGTGAAGCAGACCGAGACGGCTGCTAACAAAGCTGAAACCAATGACAACATGCAGCAGGAAGCGCTTGTGCGCCCCACCATGCAGCGTGAAGGCTATGCCGAAGCCGATCTGGCGGAAGTGAGCCAGCTGAAGTCTGACGAAATCGAAGGCTCCTACGTGTACGGCGCCAATGACGAGACCGTTGGCGAGATTGACGGTCTGATCATGGATGCTGACGGTCAGGTGACCGAAGCCGTGATCAACGTAGGCGGTTTCCTGGGTCTCGGCGAAAAACCTGTGGCCGTGGCTTTTGATCGCATCCAAGTGCTCAAGAGCGAAGACGGCGGTGAGTTCCGTTTTTACATCGACAGCACAGAAGAGAAGCTGGAATCGATGCCTGAGTACGAAGCCAATTAAGGTTTCCCTTTGAATTCGACAGCAGGGCCGCCCCGACGAGGGCGGCCTTTTTCGTTTGAAAATGCAGCGTTCCGCACCGCAGCACGGCAAACTTGCAGGGCCAGCCGCATTTCGCTATCCCCGCCCCAACGCAACCCACTGTGGAGATATCATCATGGCCAGACCCAAGATCGCCCTTATTGGCGCG
>CAYUSM010000363.1:0-3510 GCA_964447345.1 uncultured Sulfitobacter sp.
TCCCTACGTGCTTCCGACAGGATTTCCTCATAGGTACGATCCGCCAGAGCGATCACGCGCTGTGCGGCTTCCTGACCACGGGCACGTTCGTCGGTCGCTTCACGATCACGTTCAGCAATCATTCGCTGCAGTGTCGCGTCGAAGTTCTGCTCCGGCAGGTTGGTCTGACGCAAGCGCACATCCACCACTGCAAGGCCCAGCGCCTGCGCGCGACGGTCCGACTGGTCCCGGATCTGGTCCATCAGACGTGCCCGTTCGGGCGACAGGATCGTGTTCGACGTCACGCCCTGAGAACCCAGTACAGCACGGATCTGCGATTCCATAATGCCGCTCAGGTCATTTTCAGCCTGACGCTCACCGCCTGCACCAATCGCCTGACGGTACTGAACGATGTCGGCAATCCGGTAGAGTACGAAGGCATCGATCACCAAGCGCCGGTCGTCTGCGGGTGTCACCTCGATCAGCTCGGTCTCAAGGCTAAGAATACGGTCTTCAAACCGCACAACCTCGTCAATCAGCGGCACTTTGAAGCCAATACCCGGCTCCGTCACCACCTGCTTGATCTGACCAAAACGCAGGACAAGAGCTTTTTCACGCTCGTCCACCACAAAAAGGGCGGACAGAACAGCAACGATTGCAACTACCAGAACGGGTAGCAAAAATCCCAGTTTCCGCATCAGTTTGACCCTCCCGAACGGCGCAGCTCATTGAGTGGCAGATAGGGCACAACCCCCTGTCCCCCGGCACCTCCGGTGCCGCCTTCCAGAATAATCTTGTCCACGTCACCCAGCACTTTCTGCATGGTCTCCAGATAAAGACGCTTGCGTGTCACTTCAGGTGCCTGGGCGTATTCCTCCAGCACCGCCTCGAAGCGGCTTGCCTCACCCACAGCGTCGTTCACGACACGGGCACGGTAACCTTCGGCCGCTTCCAGAAGCTGCGCGCTTTCACCGCGGGCTTCAGCGGTACGGCGGTTGGCATAGGCATCCGCCTGACGCTCCACACGGTCACGTTCCTGTTCCGCCGCCTGCACGTCGCGGAAGGCATCCACAACCGAGGCTTGCTCTGTCGATCCGTCAGCCTTGGTAACGATGACGGACTGGCTGGGTGGGTCGACCTTGTTGAGGTTGACACGCAGCACGTTGATCCCCGTCTGACGGTTGTCCAGCGTGATCTGAATAAGCTCTTTCACGCGGTCGGCTACTGATCCACGGTCCCGGCTCAGGATCGGCGCAAGCTCGGACTGCGAAATGACCTCGCGCATGGCCGATTCCGAAATCGCCCGGACGCTGGCATCAGGATCCCGCAGCGAGAATTTGAAATCTTTGGCGTTCTTGATGTTCCACACCACCTGAAAGTCGATGTCGACAATGTTTTCATCTGTGGTCAGCATCAGCCCGTCATTGTCGCTGTTGCCCCGCCCCACACCGATCTCTTCGGTGCGGTTGGTGGTTACGTCAAAAACCTCTGCCGTCACGACGGGCCAAGGCGCAAAGTTCAGACCTTCTGTCCCGATGCCGGAAAACTCACCCAGGAAAAGCTCAATCGACTGCTGTTCCGGCCGCACCGTGTAAACGCTGGCAAAAAGCCAAGCCACAACCGCCGCGACCAAGCCAAGCCCAATGGTACCGCGCGTCAGCACAGGACCGCCGCCGCCACCGCCACCTGAACCGTTGATGCGATCACGGCCACTGCCGCCTCCCATCAGGACACGAAGCTGCTCCTGCCCCTTTTTGACCAGCTCATCGATCTCGGGAATTTGGGGCTTGTCGCCACCGGGCCCGCGGCCGCCACCACCGCTCCCTCGGTTGCCAGGGCCATCATCGCGCCCTCCACCGCCTCCAGAGTTTCCACCGCCGCCCCAAGGGCCGCCATTATTTCCAGCCATTTAGTCTTGTTCCCTTCTTCAGTCGCCCTTGCGACATGCGTGTTCTACGCCAGTTGTTCTTGCACCTGAAATGTGTGGTCAAACCGGTCAAATTCAAGCAGTCCGCATTGGATTGCGCATGGTCACCAGTTCTTCGGACATTGTGGGATGCACCGCACAGGTCGCGTCAAACTGTTCTTTGGTGAGTTTGTTTTTCACGGCGATCCCGGCCATCTGGATAAGCTCGCCCGCGTGTGGTGCGACGATATGACAACCCAGCACCACCCGCGTTTCCTTGGAGACGACCAGTTTCATCAAGACCCGGTTGGACTTGCCCGCAAAGGCCGACTGCATCGGTTTGAAAGAAGTGCAATAGATCTCGACCTCCTCCTGATCGCGCGCGTCTTCCTCGCTCATGCCCACGGTCCCCATTTCAGGCTGCGTGAAGATGGCGCTTGGGATCAGCTCGTGGTCGACCGGCGTCTTGTTGCCGCCAAAGACGGTCTCAACAAAGGCCATACCTTCACGGATGGCCACCGGTGTCAGGTTCACCCGATCTGTCACGTCGCCGATGGCATAGACCGACGGAACATCGGTCTGACTGTATTCATCCACTTCAATCTCGCCCCGGCGGCCCAGTTTTACGCCGATGTCTTCAAGCCCCATGTCTTTGGTGTTCGGATCACGGCCAGTGGCGAAGAGCACCATGTCAAAGACCTTCTCCCCACCGTTTGTGGACTTCACCCAAATCGGCCCGGACTGACCGGCCCGCGCGCCTTCTGATTGCTTGCGCAGCACCTCCGCATGCTGCGCCGATGCACCCATCGCCGCGTCTGACTGCGTGGGCTGCGGTCCGTCCTCGTGATCCGCTGCCAGACTCATCTCAACAATGTTGGAGCCGACATGCAGATTGATCCCGTTCTCGCGCATGCTTTCAGCGACCAATCCCCGTGCTTCTTCATCAAAGCCACGCAGGATTTGCGCACCGCGGTAATACTGCGTGACCTCAACGCCCAACCCGTTGAAGATACAGGCAAACTCGCAAGCTATATAGCCGCCACCGATGATCAGAATGGATTTGGGCAATTGCTGAAGGTGAAAGATGTCATCCGACACGATCCCCAAATCGGCGTTTGGCAGATCGGGTCGCACCGGGTGCCCCCCGGTTGCCACAAGGATGTGCTTGGCCGTTTTTGTCGTGCCATCTGCAAGCTCAACCGTATGCGCATCTTTCAACTTGGCCCGTTGGTCAAAGCGCTCCACGCCAGAGCCGTCCAACAGCTTCTTGTAGACCCCTTCCAAGCGGTCCAGCTCATCGCGCAACTTGCTGGAGAACTTGTGCCAGTCGAAAGGAGCGGCACTCATCTCCCAACCATAGGCCGCAGCCTCATCCGGCACGTTTGAATATTCGGAGGCAAATACCATCAGCTTCTTGGGCACACAGCCCCGGATCACGCATGTCCCCCCATACCGGTCATCTTCCGCCAGCCCCACCTTCGCGCCATATTCCCCGGCGGCCACGCGCGCTGCGCGCACCCCGCCCGAGCCACCGCCGATCACGAAGAGATCAAAGTCAAAGTCATCCGCCATGGAGGTGTTCCTTAGTCAGAAATGTCAGAAAAGAGGTTGTCGCTTTCCACGAA
>CAYUSM010000364.1:0-3506 GCA_964447345.1 uncultured Sulfitobacter sp.
GACGCAACAACTGGCTGCCATGACGTTTTGATTTACCCCACGCTGCAAGTGTTCCAGAGAACGCTCGAAGCAGTGCACGGAACACCGTCAGATAGAGAAGTGGACGGTAGAAAACACGCTGAAAGGGCCAAAGCAGGATCAGACCCTTTTTAGCCGTTCGGTCCGTGAACACCGCGAAGGTCGCAATTAGGAATTCCAGTGCCGGAAGGGCCATATAAGCCCAAAGCAATTCCGACGAGATCATCGGAACCCCTGCGCCCACATCACCCGACCAAGTCCCCGTGAACAATTGATAGACGAGCAGGACTAGGAAAAGGTCAGCAATTGGCGCCAAGAGTGGGAAGAGGTATCCAAAGATCAGCATGTCAGGAATTGAGACAAGGCCAATGCTGCGCGCTTCCAGCATAGACTTCTTGTGCTTCCAAGCACTTTGGAACATGCCTAGCGACCAGCGCAGACGCTGTGTCATGAGCGCGCCGATGGTTTGGGGTGCTTCAGTGAAAGCCACTGCATTTTCTTCATAGACAACACGATATCCTGCTCGGTTCACGGAGATCGTAAGGTCGCAGTCTTCTGTCATGGTATCCGGACAAAATAGTCCTGCTTTCTGTAATGCAGTTAAGCGCCAGGCCCCGATAGCTCCGGGCACTACCAGAATACCGTTGATGCAATCAAAGGCGCGCCGCTCGAAGTTCTGTGCCACGACATACTCGAGCGCCTGCATTTTTGTCAGTGGGTTGATGGGATTACCAACTGCGATTTTTCCAGCAACCGCTCCAACGGTTTGGTCTTGGAAATGCTCAACCAAATGAGTTATCGCGTCCGGAGCAATTTGTGTGTCTGCGTCGATGCAAACCGCAATATCAGTATCAAGCGTCATGATAGCTCGATTTAGGGCGCTCCATTTGCCCTGGTTGGGATGTGAGATCATCCGCACCTTGGTCTCGAACTTGTATTCCAATATCACATTAAGTGTTGCATCTGATGACCCGTCATCAACGACGACGACTTCCAATCTGGGGTATTTACTGGCCAACACACTCTCAATGCATCTTCCCAGTGCAGCTTCTTCATTGTAGGCCGGGATCACGACACTAACTTTGGGCTGCGGCCCATCGTGTTGAGCGTTATGCCTACGGCGGAGCAAAGCCAGTGAAACTATGGCTGCCGACCGGGACAGACCGATGAAAAGGACAATCCAGAACAACAGCTCCAGCCCATTGATCGTCCCTGAAGCAAAGGCAAATGAAACACGATCAAATACTTGCTGAGCGCCAGAGGCCGGTGGCATAAGGGTCGCCCTATTCAGGCCGAGGACATCGCCGATTGGTTTGAACGTGTACCCGCGAGCGTTTAGTTCTGAGATAATTGTTGGCAACGCGTCAACCGACGCTGTCCGATCGCCGCCGCCTCCGTCGTGCAACAGAATGACTTTGCCCGCTCCAGCTTCCACTTGATCAATGACATAAGTGGCGATTTCGTCGCTCGTCAAACCAAGCCAGTCTTTAGGTACGACGTCCATTCCGAAGTTAATTTGTCCGCGCGACTGGACGGTGATCAAAGGGTCGATCCGAGTTCCGCTGATGGGGCCACCACTTCTCAGGAATGGTTCCCGATACAGCAATGTGGTCTTGTTCACTGCACTTGCCACTGCGCGATCGGTTAGCCCGTGTTCGAAGTGCGTCCGAGCATCGGATATCTTGTCCATGCGTGGGTGAGAGAAGGAATGAGTACCGATTTCATGCCCAGCCTCCACAATACGCTGCAAAATCTCTGGATGTTCCACCACATTTTGACCGAGCACGAAAAAAGCGGCCGGTGTGCCGGTCTCTTCAAGAATATCTAAGATTTGCGGTGTGAACTCGGGATGCGGTCCATCATCGAATGTTAGGACCACATCACCAGTGATAGGTTCTCCATATCTTTCGAGGCGAAAAGGTTGTGGATAGCTTGAATACTTGAGGTCTTTAACGAGTGCCGTGTCTTCGCTGAGTGTAAAGGTTCGCAACCCAAATTGAGCGCGTTCGAGAACGCGCAGTGCCGGACCAGTTCCAGTGTATTCAACGTAGGTGTCGATAGCGGTGCCCGTAAGCGAGGGGTCGCTCAGGCTGTCCGCAGCAAGCTCTCTCTTTAGCAAAGGCCACAGTGAAGGATCTTCTTGGCCAAGGGACCAAATGCCGACGTTAGCGACCCCAGCCTGCTCTAGCAATGACAGTTGATTGAAAGCTGATGCAACATCTTGCAACCACAGCTTTTGTCTTCTGCCTTCCTCATTTCGATACGCGGCATGGCTTCCTGAGGCCTCCTCGTTGAAAACCAGAGGGACCCCCGCCTTGGTCACTTCAGATAGCACCTCTCCATAGGACAGCCGATTTGGCAAAGGAATCCCGCTTTCCCACGAAGCGCCAAATGTGCCGATGGCTACGACAAGCCGGTCTTTTCCGATCACATCCACTGACCGTTGGGCGTTGTCCAGGAACCACTCATTTTGGCTCAATGGCTTTGGTGCTGACCCGGCCCATGGTTCATAAAACAGCTTTATAATGACGTGGTCGAACCCATCCGTTATCTGATTGTCCATCCAAGCTGAGTTGGTCCCGCTCATTATGAGACATGAACTCAGACCTTCCTCTTTAAGTGAGGTTCTTACATTGTCTAGTAACTCCCGAACCTGACCTTCAACGCTGTCAGGAAACTGCCCAAGGTCGAGACAAGCTCCAGAAGCACCAACTGCCGCTAGTGAGAGCTTGAGATCGGCGACCAGTGCTTCTCGCGTTTTGGTGTCGCCGATCTTCTCCCAAATGTTAGTTTGAATTGGTCGAAGCTCTACCTGAATGCGAGGCATGATGTCAGGCCGGTTCTTTGCTCCTAGCAAGAATTCCTCGACTGGCATACGCGTGTCGCGGCTAACCAATTCTACTGAAAGATCGTCTGCCGCCTCCCTTAGGGTTATCCAATCGGGGACGAGCACGTTGATTGTCTCGCAGCTCTTTTCAAGTGACAAATGAGCCCATTCCTGGGCGACCGGCAAATGCGCAAAAACCCCAGGGCGGCTTACCCCGTCTCCTAGTGCTGAGCTGGCCGACTGAACCATCTCACATTTGGCAGCTATGGCTGATTGGGTCTCGTCTTGAGTGTTTGCGAAAGCCGCATTTGGTGGAAAGGGTTGTTGAGATAGTGCAGCTGATGAAATGTCAGGCAGCTGACCATAGTCGGAACTAATCGGTTGTCCGCCAAAAATGAAAAAAAGCAACCACAGACCGAGGGTTGCAAGTACTATGGTAAACCTGCGGCGCAGCCGACTCTTTCGAACCTGCGCCGGATCACTGAAAACCGCACTGCTGCTTGTGTGGACAGCCAACGGTTCGTAATAGAATGCGAACCGCCTCACAGACATGGATAACCCGCTTCAACCTGGCGAGCGGTTGAGAACTCTTTTGGGTTCGCTAAATCTCTCACGTCGAGAGTGGTTGGAGACACGTCTCTATCCGTCCTTGAAGACAGCC
>CAYUSM010000365.1:0-3499 GCA_964447345.1 uncultured Sulfitobacter sp.
CAGTGCTGTCGGTGTGGTTCTGGATATAGATGCTGGCCGCTTCTGCCAGCAGGAACAGACGGGTCGGGCGGCCAGCGTAGGTCCGCAGGATGTGCCGCTGCGGTGTGACAAGGACGTCCGTCTCGGCGTTGCCGAGGACAAAGGCATAGTCGGCGACCGGACGGGTTGGCAGACTTTCCGTCTCCACCATGGCCCCGCTACTGGCGTATTTGATACCGCCGCTGGCAGATCGGTAGGTCCACTCGAAGACTTGCTGCTGGCACACCCGGTTGGCAATGCGTAACACATCGACGATCCCTGCCATTTCTGTGAGGACAAACCCGTCTTCGACCAGAATGTCAAAACACCCCTGTTGGGTGGCTCTTCTGGCAAGCAAACCGGCTCCGCGTGACATCTGGCTCCCTTTCCTCAGACGATTGTATGACCCGCCGCGCGCAGGCGGCGTGCAATTTCGGCAATATGATCAGGGCTGACTTCACAGCAGCCTCCGACGATGGTGGCGCCTTGTGCGACCCAACCCATCACGTGATCGGCATAAACCTCAGGCGTCATGTCGCGGCGCTTTGTCAGCGAATCCACCGTGGGTTTGGCCTTGAGAAAGTCTTCGGTGATTTGCTCAAAGGCGTTGGCGTAGGCCCCGTAGGGCAGACCGCAGTCTTTGATGCTATCAAGCGCGGCCGGGATCGCTTCTGGTGCAGAGCAGTTGATCAACACCGCCGCTGCCCCGGCCTGTGCATAGGGCAAGACATCGGACAATGGCTCCCCTGAACGCAGGCGGCTCCCGTCCGTATCCTGAACCGTCAGAGCCAGCCAGACAGGCTTGCCCGATGCTGCCGCGCCACGCAACACGGCTTCGGCATGGGTGACCGAGGCAACGGTTTCGCAAATCATCAGATCGCAGGAAGGGCCGATCATCTGTGCAATCTCGGCATAGATCGGGGCGCCCTCATCCGCCGAGGGGTGAAGGTCTGGCCTGTAGGAGGCCACCAGCGGCCCTATGGCGCCCGCAATCCGTGTCGCCCCGCTGACACGCGCTTCGGCCAAGGCGATGGCGTGCAGATCGGCGAAGCGTTCCGCCCAAGGGGTGTCCACCAGCCTGTCGCGATGGATGGCGTAGGTATTGGTCGTGGCAATAGTGGCACCTGCAGCCGCAAAATCGCGGTGCACCTCTGCCACCAGCCCCGGGTTTTCAAGCATCACCTGCGTGGACCACAACGGTGTCGGGCGGTCACCCGCCCGATGGACAAGTTCCTGTCCCATTCCACCGTCGAGGAGGATGATATCGCTCATGCGCGGATACGCTCGTTGTCGGGGTCCCAGAGCGGCTGATCTGGCTGGACGGTCGCCTTGCACATTTTGCCGAAGATGTTGATCTCCAGTTCGGTGCCCGGTTCTGCCAGTTCGGCCTTGACGGTGCCCAGCGCCACCGACTTGCCGATCCGGTGACCCCAGTCGCCAGACGTCGTCTCACCCACAACATCGCCGTTGTGGAACACCGTGGACATGTAGGGCGCATCCTGATCGCCCGCATCGACGGTCATGGTCACGAACCGCTTTTTGATCCCCTGCTGTTTCTCCGCCTGCAACGCGGCCTTGCCGGGGAAGTCCTGCGGCTTGTCCAGTTTCACCCAACGATCAAGACCCGCTTCCAGCATGGAGTAATCGGTGGACAGGTCTCCCTTCCAGGTCCGGTAGCCTTTCTCAATCCGCATGGAGTTGAGCGCGTACATGCCAAATGGTTTGGCCCCTGCCGCCTTGACCGCCTCATAAACCGGGGCGCTGTCGTCAAAGGCGGTATGGACTTCCCAGCCGAGTTCTCCGGCAAAGGAAACGCGGAAAAGCTTGGCCGGTTTGCCAGCCACGGTCGCATCCTGAATAGACATCCATGTGGCCTCAAGGTCCGCACCTTCGGTGATACCTGCCAGTACGTCGCGGGAGGCCGGCCCCGTGACCAGCAGCGTGGACCAGTCGCGCGTGATGTCCGTGAGCGTCAGAGAACCATCCGCGGGCAAGCCGTCACGCAGCAATTCGAAGTCGTGCCAGAGTGCCACAGCAGCGGTCATCAGCCAGAAGTCATCCTCACCATGGCGAATGATCGTCATCTCGGTCTTGATGCGCCCGCGGCTGTCGGCCCAATAGGCCAGGTTCATGCGGCCCGCTTTGGGCAAGGCCCCCGTGATCTGACCGCGCAGCCATTCCGCTGCACCCTCGCCCGACAATGCGTAGCGAGAGAAGCCGGGCATATCGAGAACACCGCAGTGGTCGGTCACGCCGCGCACTTCTTCCTCGATCCGCTTGAACCACGGACCGTTGCGATCCCATGTCTGCGTGCTTTCCTCCGAGGTGTCGTCGCCATCTTTGGCGAACCATGTGGCGCGTTCCCAGCCGTTGAAGGCATCCATCTGCGCGCCAGATTCGAGCAACGCCTGATGATTTGCGGACAGCTTCTTGCCCCGGCCCGCGGGCCATGCGTGATAGGGGAAGTGCATCGCGTATTCGTGACCGTAGGTTTCCAGCGCTTTCGACAGGCAGAAATCGTGATCGCAGTGATCGGTGTAACGGCGCGGATCGACGGCCCACATGTCCAGTTCCGTCTCGCCATGCATGATCCATTCCGACAGCACCTTGCCTGCGCCGCCGCCTTGGGCGATGCCGAAGGTGAAGGAGTGGCCTTCGAAAGCGTTTTTCACGCCTGGCATCGGGCCGATCATCGGAAGGCCGTCAGGCGCGTAGGGGATCGGGCCGTTGATGTTGCGACCCACACCGGCTGTGCCGAGGGCAGGCACACGCTCCATCGCGTCTTCGATGTAGAATTCCAGACGCTCCAGATCATCGGGGTAAAGCTGGAAGGAGAAGTCTTCCGGCATCGGATCATCCGGGGTCACCCAGGCGGCCTTACAGTTGCGCTCATAAGGGCCGAGGTTGAGCCCGTATTTGTCCTGACGCAGGTAATAGCTGATATCCACGTCGCGGATCATAGGCATCTTGTGGCCCTTCTCCTTGGTCCAGGCTTCCAGCTCGGCAATTGGCTCGGTCAGGAAGTACTGGTGGGACATGGTGACCATCGGCACCGTGCGTCCGCCGAAGGGCTTGAACATCTCGCCCACGCGCTGTGCGTAGTAGCCTGCGCAGTTCGCAACGTATTGGCACCGGATATCACCCTTTTCCGTCTTCACAATCCACTCGTCACCATCTCGGTCGATGCCTGTGACGGGGCAGAACCGTTCAATCCGGCCACCCGCCTCGCGGGCGCCTTTGGCCAGGGCCTGGGTCAGCTGGGCGGGGTCAATGTCACCGTCAAGCGGATCCCAGAGACCGCCTGCAAGCTCATGGGTTTCCATGAAGGGGTTCAGTTCCTTCAGCTCGTCCGGGGTGCACATGTCCATCTGCAGGCCCTGATAGCGACCCATGGAGGCGACCTTTTCAAACTCCTGCATCCGCTCCTTGGAATGGGCCAGCCGGATGGCACCGGTGACGTGGTAGTTCATGGGATAGTCCA
>CAYUSM010000366.1:0-3487 GCA_964447345.1 uncultured Sulfitobacter sp.
CGCCATCGGCGCGTGGACTATGACAGCCCTCGCGTGCCGTCAAGCCAAAAACCCGATTTGACGAACTGGACGTGGATTTCCCCGTGTCTTCGGCGGATTGCCGATCCATCCTTTGGTCATATGCCTGCCGCAATCTCGCCGAAGAAATCCGTCACTTTCCCGCCAGGGGCAACGTACAGAGGAAACCGCAAATGCCAATCCACCCTTCCGCAGGGACCGGACGGTGTGCACGATCCTGTTTGCCGCTCGCCAGTCAGCAAACAACATGCTCTGACGCCAAGGTCAGGCGTGTTTTTTGGGACGTGCAGCTCATGACAGTTTGTTTAGCGCCGGGAGTCGTCTATGGTGCGGCAACACAATGGCCTCAGATGCTGCCACATCTCGGGGTGCCATACTCAATTTCGTCCCTGGACGGTTCCGGCTTTGCCAAGATCACTGCGATCCTGGTTCTGCTGATGGCCGGTGCGCGGGCGGCCTTCAAGCTGGCAGCATCACGGGTTCCTCACGCCGAAGGAGCGTATCGATGACTGCGGGTCGCGCCAAAGCCCCGATGCTGTGCATCCAGCACGCCGTGTGCGAGAACGCGATCTTTTTTGGCGGCCAAACCCGCGTGCGACTGGACCTTTTCCGTCATGACTGGATGATGCCCGCGAATCCCGCAAACGTGCTGACGCTCAGCCGCCATAGGCAATCAGTGGGGCCAAAGGCCGTGTTCAAGATGGCCATTCCCGCCAATGACAACATGGCGCCCCTGGATTGAAGGACGCTAATGCGCGGGCGCACTCACCGCGTCCAGCAGGCTCCGCCCTCCGTCGATCACCAGCACTTCACCTGTCATGAAACCGGAACTGTCTGCTGCCAGATACTGGACAGTCTCGCATAGCTCGGTTGGGGCGGCGATCCGGCCCAGGGGCGTGTGATCGCGAATGTCGTCGCGCCATTCGCGGTTCTCTGCCACTGTCGCCTGCAATGATCCGCTCATCACCGACCCAAAGGAAATGCAGTTTACCCGCACGCGGTGCGGTGCCATCACCAGCGCCATAGACCGTGTCATCTGTTGCACTGCGGACGCAGCGATAGAGTAGCCCATCAGCTCTGGCTGAATATGGGTCGCTGCAATTGAGCTGAGGTTGATGATGGAGCCAACCTGCCCTTCCTCCTGGGTCTCTGCCTGTTTGATCATCCGTTTGGCGACAAACTGCGTCAGATGCAGGGCAGTCATCAGGTTCTGGTCCAGCAGTGTCTGAACCGAAGTGTCTTCTGCGTCCAGCGCATCAGTTGGCAAAAGCTGCCGCGAGGCGTTCACCAGAATGTCGATCTGATCAAAGGCATCGATGGTGGCTGAGACGAGGTTCGCTATCGTCAGGCGCTGGCGCAGATCGCCTGCAAACATGCGCAGCGTGCTGTCTTCGGGTTCGTCGCCGAACTCTTCATTCAACTTCTTTTCATTTGCATCGGCGCACATCACATTCGCGCCTTTGTCCGCAAGGTGACGGGCAATCGACAGGCCAATGCCGTTCGCAGCACCGGTCACGATTGCTGTCTTACCCTGAACCGAAAATGACATCTGTCTTTTCCTTGTGCTTGGACCGCATGGTCTATCGCCGCGCCCGTAAGGGACGGGCCGCATGAAAGAGTTTGAACCGCGCATCGCCGCCAATCTCTTCAACCTGCGCGAACCGTTTTTTCAGCTCCGCCTCATAGGGCAGATGACGGTTCGCCACCATCCAGAGGGCGCCGTGACCCGACAGCATGCCTGCTGCAGCTTTGACGAAAGCCTGTCCGATCTGGGGTTCGGCCGCGCGACCGGTGTGAAACGGCGGGTTCATCACAACCGCATCCACGCGCTGCGGGGGCTCCCAATGCACCGCATCGGCCCAGTGAAAAACCGCCCGATCATCTGTCACGTTACGCTTGGCGCATTCCAGCGCCATGTAGCCTGCCTCAACCAGATGCACCGCCGTGACTTCGGGGCGTGTCAGCACGTGAGCCGCCAAAAAGCCCCAACCTGCACCCAGATCGACAACCTCACCACCCATCTTCTCGGGCAGCGCGTCAGCAAGAAGCGCTGATGCCAGATCAACATCATCGGCAGAAAACACACCTGGCGCTGTCCAGAAACCGCCATCGGTCTGCGCAGGCCCCTGCTCCCAATCGGCAAAAAAGTCCGCTGCAGGCTCTGCGATCCAGAACATCTTGCCATGTGCTTTTGACACCGTGGCCTGCACAGTCACCCGTGCCTTCATTTCCTTCAGGATGGAATCCGCGCCATCGGTCTTTTGCCCGTCGACAATGATCACGCCGTCGGTCCGGGCGCAGGCATCCGCAATCAGCGCGCGTGCCTCGTTTTTGGCCCGGGGCAGGCAGACAATGGACGCCGCATACCGCCCGTCGGGCACTTGCATGGCATCGTACCCACGGCCCTCCCAGGATTCGTGAAATGCTTTGAAATCGTGGATGATGTCGCAGCGATCGGGTGTCACATCCACAAGGTCTGCCCCGACCGGCGGACGGTAGACAGCAATACGCCCCTCTTCCGGCAAGGTGAGCCCCCCGCCGTTCAGTGCCACCTGCAATCGGGCGTCAATCACGCGTTGCTCTTCTTTTTCCGTTGCGCGGACATGCGCACTATTCTTCTTTTTCCATAGTGCATTGCAGCGGGTGCTGGTGCCGTCGGGCAAAATCCATCACCTGCGCGACCTTCGTCTCAGCAATCTCGTGACTGAAGACACCGACAACGGCCAACCCCTTTTTGTGTACAGTCAGCATGATTTCAAACGCCTGCGCGTGGCTCAGACCAAAGAACCGCTCAAGCACATGCACGACGAATTCCATCGGTGTGAAATCGTCGTTCAACAGCAACACCTTGTAGAGCGGTGGCCGCTTGGTCTTGGGCTTTGTCTTGGTCAGGACACCGGTTTCGCCGTCTTCGTCCTGCCGATTGGCCATCATGAGATCATCAAGGCGCATTGCTGCTCCACCGGGTTGAGTGACAGATTGTGAGTCGTGAGAGGCGTTATATAACCTCGGCGGTGATTTAGAAAAGAGGGATGCGGCAAATGAGCGTGACACTGACCGCCATTGGGTTGGATGCCGATGACACCCTCTGGCACAACGAACGCTTCTTTGAGATGACGCAGGCGCATTTCGCCGACCTTCTGCGCGACCATTCAGAGAAAGATCATCTGATGGAACGGCTGTTGGCAGCTGAGCGTCGCAACCTACCGCATTATGGCTTTGGGATCAAAGGCTTCACCCTGTCGATGATCGAAACCGCCGTGGAAGTAACCGAGGGCAAGGTGCCTGCCAGCGTGATTGCCGAAATCCTCGACGCCGGGCGCGATATGCTGTCCCACCCGATCGAATTGCTGCCGCATGTGGAAGACACAATCCACGCGCTGCGAAGTGACTACAAATTGATCCTGATCACCAAGGGCGATCTGCTGGATCAGGAGCGCAAGCTGGCCCAGTCCGGCCTGCGCGATCA
>CAYUSM010000367.1:0-3480 GCA_964447345.1 uncultured Sulfitobacter sp.
GCCTAAGGTTAGGCATTCGTTACGCACCAGATCATAAGAGGCATTCGCACCCATGACGGCTCAGACCGATCATACGCCAGCGAAAGCCAACGCCCCCGGAAAGGGGCGCACCCTGATTTCCGTGGACGCCATGGGGGGTGACGAGGGCCCGGCAGCCGTGGTTGCCGGGTGTTCTTTGTCTGCCAAGATCAATCCGAAAATCGCCTTTGTGCTGCACGGAGACGCGGCCCAGCTTGAGCCTCTGGTTGCCAAAACGCCCGAGCTGAAGAACATCTGCGAAGTCCGCCATGCCGAGGATGTCGTCACCATGGACGACAAACCCAGCCAGGTGGTGCGCACAGGCAAGAACACCTCCATGTGGTCCGCCATCGAATCCGTCCGTTCGGGCGAGGCGGCGGTGGCTGTCTCCTGCGGCAACACCGGTGCCCTGATGGCCATGTCGATGATCCGCCTGCGCAAGCTTGAAGGTGTGAACCGCCCTGCCATCGCGGTCCTTTACCCCTCGGCCAATCCCAAGGGGTTCAACGTAATGCTGGATGTCGGTGCCGACATCCGTGCGGACGCCGATGACCTGATGCGCTTTGCGCTCATGGGCAATTCCTATGCGCGCAACGGTCTGGACATCAAACGCCCCCGCGTGGGCCTGCTGAACGTCGGCACCGAAGAACACAAGGGCCGGACCGAGTTGAAAGAGGCCTACGATCTGATTCGTGCTCAGGAGGCGGAAGCCGGATTTGAGTTTGTTGGCTTTGTCGAAGGCGGCGATATTCCCGGTGACGCGGCAGACGTGATCGTCACGGACGGCTTTACCGGCAATGTCGCCATCAAGACCGGTGAGGGCACAGCCAGTCTGATTGGCCAGCGCCTGCGCGAGGCCTTCAAGTACTCCACGCTGTCGAAACTGGCGTCGGTGCTCGCCTATACCTCGCTTCAGCGCCTGCGCAAAAAAATCGACCCGCGCCGTGTCAACGGCGGGGTGTTCCTGGGCCTCAACGGCACAGTTGTGAAATCCCACGGATCAGCGGACGCCACCGGCGTCTCAGCCGCGATCAAACTGGCAGCCCAGCTCTCCGAAAACCAGTTCAACGACAAATTGGCCGCCCGCGTGGCCGCGGCCCTCCCCGCGGAAGGAAGCCCCGAATGACCACCCGTGCCGTCGTGATTGGCTGTGGCCACTATCTGCCTTCCCGCGTGGTTGAGAATGCAGAGTTCGAAAAGACGCTCGACACCAACGACGAATGGATCCGCAGCCGCTCGGGTATCGAACGCCGTCATTTTGCTGGCGAGGGCGAGACAACCTCCTCCATGGCGACCGCTGCGGCCAGTGCAGCCTTAAAGGACGCAGGCATCGCCGCAGACGACGTGGACGCCATCATACTGGCCACCTCAACAGCGGACCTGACGTTCCCCTCTGCGGCGACGATGGTCCAGGATCAGCTTGGCATGACCAGCGGCTATGCCTTTGATGTGCAAGCGGTTTGTGCAGGGTTTGTCTTTGCGCTCAGCAACGCCAATGCACTTATCGTATCGGGTCAGGCCAAGCGCGTGCTGGTCATTGGCGCAGAAACCTTCAGCCGGATCATGGACTGGACGGACCGCTCCACCTGCGTGCTTTTCGGCGACGGCGCAGGTGCCGTCCTGCTCGAAGGGCAAGACGGCGATGGGACGCCCGCTGATCGTGGCATCCTCTCCACCGACCTCAACTCTGACGGCCGCCACCGCGAACTTCTCTACGTTGATGGTGGCGTCAGCACCGGCACCACGGGCTATCTGCGCATGCAGGGCAATCAGGTCTTCCGCCACGCCGTTGCCAAACTGGCCGCAACGGCCACCACGGCGATGGAACGCGCAGGTGTCACAGCCGATGACATCGACTGGATTGTACCCCACCAGGCCAACATCCGTATCATTCAGGGCACCGCCAAAAAGCTTAATCTTCCCATGGAAAACGTTGTGGTCACCGTGCAGGACCACGGCAACACATCAGCAGCATCAATCCCCCTTGCCCTCTCGGTCGGACGCGCGCGCGGCCAGATCAAGCCAGGCGACCTGATCGTCACAGAAGCCATCGGCGGGGGTCTCGCTTGGGGTGCCGTTGTACTGCGCTGGTAACGCGCTGATTTCTGCATAAAGACGCGCGCCCAAGCCATTGATATTGACTCTGAAAATAGCCGCCCCTTAAGGTGTCCCAAAACACCGGGGGATGGGATGTCGAATAAAACGCTCACACGCATGGATCTCAGCGAAGCGGTGTTCCGCGAAGTTGGTCTGTCGCGCAACGAAAGCGCGCAACTTGTTGAATCTGTACTGGATTATATGTCCGACGCTCTGGTCGCAGGCGAGCAGGTCAAAATCTCGTCCTTTGGCACCTTCTCGGTCCGGGACAAGACAGCCCGTGTGGGCCGCAACCCCAAGACCGGCGAAGAGGTTCCGATCAACCCGCGGCGCGTGTTGACGTTCCGCCCCTCGCACCTGATGAAAGACCGGGTCGCAGACGGCAACAAGTCCTGATCACATGACCAAGTCTCCGGACGCGTTCCGCACAATCTCCGAAGTCGCTGACTGGCTGGGCATTCAGGCCCATGTCCTGCGATTCTGGGAAAGCAAATTCACGCAGGTCAAACCCGTGAAACGCGCGGGCGGACGGCGGTATTACCGCCCGAACGACATGCTGTTGCTGGGTGGTATCAAACGGCTGCTGCACGAGGACGGGTTGACCATCAAGGGCGTCCAGAAAATCCTGCGTGAAGAAGGCATTAGCCATGTCGTTGCCCTCTCGCAGCCACTGGATGAACTGACCCAATCCGAGATGGACGAAAACACAGCCGAGGCGCAACTGGTCGAGGCGGAACCCGCGCCTGAACAGGAAACCGGTGTCGTGCTGAGCTTTGACAGCGCCAAGGCAGAACCTGAGGCGGCGCCTGAGCCCAAACCACAAGAAGCTGCACCCGCAGAGCCAACGCCGGTTGTCGAAGAACCAGAACCGGCTGCGGAACCGGAACCAATAGACGCAGCACAGACAGAACCTGCCGAAGACCTCTTCACACCTCAGCCCACCGAAGAGCCAGACGTCGCAGAAGCTTCCCCCGACGAACCGACGCAGAACGAAGCTCCGGAACCCGCAGACGAGGAGCCTGAGCGCCCCGCTGCCACGTTACCCGCCTTTCTGCGCCGTCCGATGTCGGACACCACCCCATCGGACAATGCGCCCGCGGAAGAGCCTGCGGCCCCTGCTCCCATGCCGCGCCAGATCGAAATGCCACAGATCACCCCGCTGGATCAGATCACCGCGCAGCCCGCCACGCTGTCAGCAGCCTATCGCACCCGTCGGCTCAACACCGATCAGGCCCGCCAGATTGCACCACTTCTCGACAAGCTGACCATCCTGCGCGATTCCATGGCCGCGCGCCGTCGCAAAAACCCGGATGCAGGGGCAAACGACTAACGCCCATGGGATTGGCGGCACTTCCCTCTTGCACG
>CAYUSM010000368.1:0-3469 GCA_964447345.1 uncultured Sulfitobacter sp.
GTTTCTCAAAAAGCTGATGGGCAACGACTCGGCCCTGCCGGTCATCATGATCACCGGCCATGGCGATGTGCCGATGGCGGTGGAAGCGATGCGCGTGGGGGCTTTTGACTTTCTGGAAAAACCCTTCAACCCCGACCGGATGAGCGAACTGGCCAAGAAAGCCACCAACGCGCGGCGTCTGGTGATGGACAACCGGGCGCTGCGGCGCGAGTTGTCGGATGGCGGCCAGCTGATGAAAAAGCTGATCGGGCAGTCGCCTGTGATGGAACGGCTGCGGGAGGATATCCTCGATCTGGGTCAGGCGGACGGTCACGTGCTGATCGATGGAGAGACCGGGACGGGCAAGACGCTGGTGGCGCATGCATTGCATGCGGTGGGATCGCGTGCAGGCAAGAAGTTCGTCTTGGTCTCCTGTGGTGCCTATGAGGAAGAGGCGCTGAGCAAGCGGCTCTTTGGACCGATGCTGCCGGAAGACGCAACGCTGCCCGCAATTGAGGAGGCGCGAGGTGGCACGCTGGTGCTGGAAGATGTCGAGGCACTGTCAGAGACGCTTCAGGCGCGGCTGTTGAGTGTGATCAATGAACAAGGAACACCGGCAGAGACACGGATCGTGGCGATTTCGAACCTGCAGGAAGCGGGGCGGACATCGGAGGATGCCTTGCGGTCGGATCTCTTCTACCGTCTGGCCGCGCTCAGGATCACCGTGCCGCCCTTGCGCCAGCGCGGCGAGGACATTCTGACGTTGTTTACCCGTTTGTCTGATCAGTTCGCCGAGGAATACGGTTGTGAAGCACCGCAGGTGAGTGCGCAGGAAGCGGCGCAATTGCTGCAGGCGCCTTGGCCTGGCAACGTGCGCCAGTTGATCAACGTGGCGGAACGTGCGGTGCTGCAATCACGGCGTGGGTCCGGGACCATCGCGTCGCTGCTGATGTCCGATCACGAAGAGATGCAGCCGGTGATGACCACGGAAGGCAAACCACTGAAGGAATATGTGGAGGCCTTTGAGCGGATGTTGATCGACAACACCATGCGGCGCCACAAGGGATCCATTGCAAGCGTGATGGAAGAGCTTTGCCTGCCACGCCGGACGCTGAACGAGAAGATGGCAAAATACGGATTGCAGCGGGCCGATTATCTTTGAGGGCAGGGGGCTCTTTGCTGCGCGCATCGCGGCAGGGCCCTGTCTGGATCGTTGCGTGCGGAGTGTTGGCGGGAAGGCGCTGCTGGCTCACCAAAACCAATAGTTCCGCAGCCCCCCTTGCCTGAACTCTGTCTGACAGGACCCCATCCGCTTCCCAAGACAAATAGCCGTCTCCCGCCAAGGCGGGTCCCTCGGCGATTTATCTTGGCAACCGGCTGTGGCCCCGTCCGCCTGATTTCACGCAACGGCGGCTCCGAAACCAATGGCGGGACGGTTAGCCGGTGCGGCGCTCGACGATTTGACTGGCGCGGCCGTTCTCATCGGTCACGCATGTCCAGGACGCGGCATTGGGCACATCAATGATGAAGCGATTGAGCTCCACCACCGGCAGCGTGGTGTTGAGCGTCACGCCTGATGCGCCGGTTTCCTTGGCCACAGCGGCAACACAGCTTTTCTGCCCGCGCAGATCGGCCAGGGCTTCGGGATCATTTGCAACCGCCAGTTCGTCGCAGGCGACCAGACCCAGTAGGGAGAGGGCGAGGGAGGCGCGCAGGATCATATGCATGAAGGGTCCTTCAGGGTCTTTAACCCGGCCTTAACGGGTGTCGGAATCTGCCAGTAATTTCCGCATCAGATGAGCCAGAAGCAGCCAACCTTGTCAAGCAAAGTGGCCGGGATACGCGTTTTGCGGGAGCGTGATCAGATTGGCCATTGTGTTTTGGCCACCAAAGCCCTTATCTAGTCTCATACGGAACTCAGCACCACTCGGTGCCGGAGTGTTCCAATAACAGTTTCGCTGCTGGTGCAGGCCCTGACAACGGCTCATCCGCAGACCGATTGGGCCGGAAACGGCCAGAGAACCGCTGGAATCTGAAGGGCAAAGCCTTGAAGGTGCTCAGTTTATAACGGATGCGGCGCGCGGGACACCCGTGTGATCACATCGGAGAAGAACCGCGATGACGCGCGCAGACGCTATGAGCAGGACCGGACAGGCTTTATCAAGCCCCGCTATCCTTGCGCCGTCAGCCATCGCCCTGACAAGTCACACGGCAAAGCAACTCGGCCCCCCGGGGCGCGGATTGTTACGTGCCCTGTGCATAGTGAGAACATGCCTAAGAAAATGCTTATCGATGCCACCCACGCGGAAGAGACCCGCGTTGTGGTGGTTGACGGAAACAAGGTTGAGGAATTTGACTTTGAATCCGAAAACAAACGCCAGCTTGCTGGCAACATCTACCTCGCCAAGGTAACCCGTGTAGAGCCGTCGTTGCAGGCGGCCTTTGTCGACTATGGCGGCAATCGGCACGGCTTCCTCGCATTCTCGGAAATCCACCCCGATTACTACCAGATACCTGTCGCAGACCGTCAGGCGCTGATGGAAGAAGAGCGTGCCTATGCCGAGGCCCAAGCGGCCAAGGATGAGGACGAGGAGAAGCCCAAGAAACGCAGCCGTTCTCGGTCGCGCAGCCGGTCCAAATCCAAAGCCGAAGATGCGACCTCCGGGGACGTCAAGGTCTCGACCGAGATCGAGGGCATGGAGACTGTCGATCTCAGCGAAGATGACGAAGTCGAGATAGACGAGAATGAAGCCTCCTCTCCGATGGAGCGGGTCAAGGAATCGCCCGTAGAGACCCCTGAGACCAGCGAAGAGCAGGATGAGGACGGCGCTGAAGATCAGGCCAAGGGGGAAGATCAGACCGACGACGCTGATGACGATGATGAGGAGGACGCAAAGAAGTCGGACGCTACATCCAAGGACGAAAGCATCGAGTCCGTCGCCGAAGAAGACGACAGTGAAGACATCCGTCCCGCGCGCAAACCCCGTCCGCGGCGCTACAAAATCCAGGAAGTCATCAAGGTGCGCCAAATCCTGCTGGTGCAGGTCGTCAAGGAAGAGCGCGGCAACAAGGGTGCGGCGCTGACCACCTATCTTTCATTGGCGGGACGATACTGTGTTCTGATGCCGAATACGGCGCGTGGTGGTGGCATCAGCCGCAAGATCACCAACGCCGCCGACCGCAAGAAGCTCAAGGAGATCGCGAACGAGATCAAGGTGCCGCAGGGTGCGGGCCTTATCGTACGCACCGCAGGGGCCAAGCGGACGCGGGCGGAGATCAAGCGCGACTATGAATATCTGCAGCGTCTGTGGGAACAGATCCGCGAGCTGACGCTGAAGTCGATTGCGCCTGCAAAGATTTACGAGGAAGGCGACCTGATCAAACGATCGATCCGTGACCTCTATAACCGCGAGATTGACGAGATCATGGTGGAGGGCGAGCGCGGCTACCGCATCGCCAAGGACTTCATGAAGATGATCATGCCGTCCCA
>CAYUSM010000369.1:0-3459 GCA_964447345.1 uncultured Sulfitobacter sp.
TGCCGGGGGGCCTGGGGTAGCTTTGCGGATAGATGGCTAGTCTAAGGCCCCTGAGAAGCGGCTCAGCAACGCTCCACGCTCCAAAAAAGACAATTCAGGGCGTAACGTGATGATAACAGGTTTGGTCAGTGGCTCAGGTGAGTTTCCGCCGACGCAAAAAACCTAGTAGTCCGAAGCCACCTAGCATAAGCCACATGCTTGCGGGCAATGGGATCGGCGTCATGTCGGTGGATGCACTGGTAATGCTAATCTCCACGTTACCCAAGGAAGCATGAGTGAATCCGGCAACGAAATCTCCCGTAAAAGATGTCGCGCCGTCCTTACCGAAAATTGTAAATTTTGACACTCCGCCAGACACCAAGGCGGCGAAATCGAGGGTTTCTCCAAATCCAACTGATCGCATCAAGCCAGCGAATGAGACATCGAACATGTCAAGCCCACCAAGATCCTGAAAAGGTATCAGAAGGGACATGAAGTTTGGCCCGCCGTTTGTGATTTCATACTCAAGGCCTGTCCCAAAAACGGGATCAACAAATATAGGATTGCCACCCTGTAGCCCCAAAGCGTTAACGATACCGTAGGAGACGTCCGTTACACCATTGGATGTGCCTTCGGGCAGGATCGGGTTCTCAACCGTTGCACCAATCGGATCAGCTCGGACGGTCAGCCTATAGCCGCCCTCGTTGGTAAATCCTCGAGCATCAAAAACAAACTGGCCACTATCGTTTAAGAACTGACCGTTATTGGTTCTCAACGCTCCGTTTGAGTTTCTATCGAGCTCAAACTCGCCAATGCTGTCGGAAGTACCAATTACCCTTTCGCCATCTACGTAGATACTGCCTTGATTGATGCCCTCTCGATAAACCCATTGACCAAACTCATTTAAATCCCAGCCGGTTGGGGTGCTTGAAGGCGAGTAGGCGAGGTCATAGTCGTCAACGACTGCAGAATCAGTAATGTCGCTGGTCCCTAAGTCGATGCCCTGACCGCTTCGTCTCAACCCGAGCATACCGTTATTGGTCAACTCAGAGGAAATATATAGCTGTCGCCCCGGCGCCGAACTCTCAATTGCGACGGTTTCGTTCAGACCATCAGAAACCATAAGGAAATTGACGCCACCCTGCTGCCTAGTCCATGCTACCTTTCCAGCGTCGTCTATAGAAATCGGAGTTTGAACGTCTCTCCTGTCTATGCTCCCCGAAGGATCGGATTGATCGAGGACTGTTATAGAAGGCAGGACTGCGGATGTGGCCGCGACCTTTACAACCCGGACCTCCGCTTGGCCGTTCTCTGTTCGGTATGAGCCTGAGGCCGCAACTTCGCCAGCCTCATTGATCCTTACGTTTGTAAAGCTGGAAAGAGATGGGTCGGCAACACCTGTTGGCTGAATTGCCGGAGCTGAAACGAGAACCCGGATAGTGTCGTCAGGCTCAATCAGCCAGAGCTCGCGTCGAGTCGAGGATGCACCGAGATTGCTATTCACAAAGGCACTAACAGCAATCTGCCCCTTACTATTTGCGCTCAGGGTGTCGCCGTTTATGTCAAGCCGGACGTTTGGAGCAATAGTGACGACTCTCCTCAGGCCGTTTGGAGACACAATTTCGATACGATCCTGCCCAGTTGCACTACCACCCGACAATTGGCCTGCCCGGACAACAGTCGCGACCGACCCATCATTCAAGATCATTGAGTCAACATAGCTCTCGTTTTGACCGAGTGCGCGTGTCTGCTGAACGATGGTGTAACTGTAGTCACCATTAATTGTCGAGGCCAAAGCCGGGACCGATACGAGCAGTGCAAGCGACGTGACGGCAGCAAATCGGAAATCCACGAAATCTCTCCCAAGTTAATTAACACCACGTTGTTAGGGAGGGAGCAAGGATTCGTCATACCTCATTTGGTGTATTAGGCGCGTTCGTTTCTATGCATCCGATTGACCGGAACTGTTGTCATTAACGCAAGACGCAATAAATCGTATCGCGAGTTGCAACCCAATTTGGATGTCGCCGACTTTATCTGAGTTCGGACTGTCTGAACACTGGCCTCACGCTCCTCTGCGACCTGGGGCGTTGAACGCCCTTGAATCAGTAATTCGCAAATGCTCAGTTCGGCATCCGTGAGCACATCGAAAGCCGAGAGGCTCTCTGCCGACAGTCTGGATGTATCTTCTGGATCGATGATTAGCAACAAAGCCAGTGTTGCTTCGTCTACCGCTTTGTCCTGAATTGCGGCGCTTCGTACAATGAGAGGTCGCATACCAGATAGCCTTGGAAAAGACCCGACGTGGTTTTTATGACCTTCGTCGCGACTGAAGGTAGAGCGGAGTACCCTCCGCAGACTCTCCTGTGCTTCTCGAGATGTGCCTCGGAGGCGATCACCGTCGTGGGACAAAGCATCCTTTTCGCGGGCCATCTCATAAAATGCGGCGTTTCCAGCGATTATCCGCCCATTTTCAGAACAGAACACAGCGCCAAAATCCAGGCGGTCAAACAAAGTCATCAACCGCTCGTAACCTTGAGCAAGCGAGGCAAAGACTCGGTTCGTTTCCAAAGAACTGAACAACAAAGGCGTGAGCCACTGGGACGCTTCAATCAGAGATGGAAGACCATAGCCGCTGTTGTGATCGTCATGTGTGATCAGACAGTCTAAATGCGGACCAACATCGTTTAACCGCATGATGCTCCGACTGTTAGCGCCGGTGACGCCCATCACCGCATCACGCCACGCATTTTGTGGGAGCGGATCTTCCGCACGCAGGTCAAAGGCGTCGCGCTCTCCAAGGACTTCTCCGGCAGACAAACGCCCGATTGCAGCGAATCCGGCGTGATCTTCCTGACCTCCACCCTGCTTCACTGTGGAAAGCAGTTCTAATGCCTCAGGGGTGCTGAATGACTGAGAGGGATAGGTCAATATCGCTTGATGAGTGGTCAAGTCATGCGCGAATACCATCGAGGCGCGAGCGCCAAGGAGTTCGTTCAGCAAATCGCAGACATCTGTCCAGCTACTTTTGTTGACAGGCATTTGGACAGCGGCAATCGCAATCTCAGTTATCAGTTTCTGTTCACGTCGCATCTGTTTCAAAAACGTTAAGGTACAAAGCGTATGTTCTATTCCACCCTAAGGTGTGCTGAGTGCCAAGCGGGTTCAAGCTTTAGTTCTCAGTAGCTTCAGGAACTACAGGTGCTTGCCCAAAGAGCGGGCAATTGGCCTAAGACGCCGCGTTGATTTCGAACGCTCGCAATTTTCCTCGGGGCAAGCTCTTAGCCTATTGAGCGACTTGGCGTCAGAGATTGACAGCTCACCTCGTTGCTCGGCTCAGATCAACACCATCAGCTAACTCAAGCAGTGGAAATGCCGCCAGAAACGCATCGGCATCCTCCATACTGCGAAAGTAGTAAGCCGTGGCCTGACAGTAGACGCCTCGCGTCGAGTAGTTCTGGCATCGCTCAGGCCCCAAAT
>CAYUSM010000370.1:0-3435 GCA_964447345.1 uncultured Sulfitobacter sp.
AGATGCCCTATGGGCAGGTGGACCGCCTGTCGAAGATGATCCCGGTGGAAGGGGTGAAACCCGTCAGCATCGAAAAGGCGCTGGCCGATGAGCCGCGCTTGCGAGAAGAAGCCAAGAGCGAAGAGGTGGTGGCGCGATTGCTGGAGTATGGTCAGCAGGTAGAGGGGCTGCTCAGGAATGCGTCGACCCACGCGGCGGGTGTGGTGATTGGCGATCGGCCGCTCGACGCGCTGGTGCCGCTTTATCAGGACCCGCGCTCGGACATGCCCGCCACGCAGTTCAACATGAAGTGGGTGGAACAGGCGGGGCTGGTCAAGTTCGACTTTCTGGGCCTGAAAACTCTGACCGTCATTCAGAACGCCGTGGATCAGATCAAAGCGTCTGGCCGTCACCTGCATATCGCCGCTGACGGCACAGAGTTGTTCGAGCCCCCCGAAGGTCTGCTCGATGATATCGCGACGATCCCGCTGGATGATGAGGCCAGCTATAAGCTCTATTCCTCAGCCAAAACGGTTGCTGTCTTCCAGGTGGAAAGCTCGGGCATGATGGATGCGCTCAAGCGCATGAAGCCGACGTGCATCGAGGATATCGTGGCGCTTGTGGCGCTCTATCGACCCGGTCCGATGGAGAACATCCCGACCTATTGCGATGTGAAGAACGGCAAGCGGGAGTTGGAATCCATCCATCCGCTGATCGACGACATCCTCGAAGAGACCCAAGGGATCATCGTCTACCAGGAACAGGTCATGCAGATCGCGCAGGTGATGGCGGGCTACTCCCTTGGCGGTGCGGACCTGTTGCGCCGGGCGATGGGTAAGAAGATCGCCGAAGAAATGGCCAAGGAACGCCCCAAGTTCGAAAAGGGTGCGATGGAAAACGGGGTGGACAAAAAAAAGGCCACCGAGGTTTTCGACCTCTTGGAGAAATTCGCCAATTACGGCTTTAACAAGTCGCATGCTGCGGCCTATGCGGTCGTCAGCTATCAGACAGCCTGGCTCAAGGCGAACCATCCGGTGGAGTTCATGGCGGGCGTCATGAACTGCGATATCCATCTGACGGACAAGCTGGCGGTCTACTTCGAAGAAGTGCGCAAGCGGTTGGAACTGCCTTGGGTCCCGCCTTGCGTGAACCGCTCGGATGCGACGTTCAAAGTGGTCGATGGGGCTCTGGTCTATGCGCTGGGCGCGCTCAAGAACGTGGGCGTCGAGGCGATGAAACTGATCACCGACGGACGCAAGGTCGAGGGCGCGGACAAGCCCTTTGCCACGCTCTTTGACCTGGCCCGCCGGGTTGATCTGAAACGTGTCGGCAAACGTCCGCTGGAAATGTTGGCCCGCTCTGGTGCGTTCGACCAGCTGGACCCCAACCGCCGCCGGGTCTTCCAGGCGCTCGATGCGCTGGTGGCTTATTCGGCCGCAATCCATGAACAAAAGTCCTCAAATCAGGTCTCCCTTTTCGGCGAAGCGGGGGATGACCTGCCTGAGCCGCGGATGATGCCCGTGGATGACTGGTTGCCCGCCGAACGGCTGACGGAGGAATTCAAGGCGGTGGGCTTCTACCTCTCCGGTCATCCGCTGGATGACTACATGACCCCGCTCAAACGCAAATGGGCGCGCGATACCGGTGTGCCCTTCATGACGCTGGACGATCTGACGGATAAAGTCAGCGAACGCGGTGCCATGAACGCGCGTCTGGCCGGTGTGGTTGCCGGACGGCAGGAACGCAAATCGGCGCGGGGCAACCGCTTTGCCTTTGCGCAGCTCTCTGACCCCACTGGCGGCTACGAAGTCACGCTCTTTTCGGACACGTTGGAGGCGGCTCGGGATCATCTGGAAACCGGATCGAAGGTTGTGGTGACGGTCGAGGCCACCATGGAGGCCGATCAGCTCAAGCTGCTTGGCCGGTCTGTCGCACCGATCGATCTTGCTGTCGCCGATGTCAGCAACATCGGCCTGCGCGTCTTTATCGACGCGCCTGAAGCCATCGCCGCCGTCTCGGATGTGCTGGAAGGTGCGCGTCAGGCGGCGCGGCATGCGGGCAAAGGGCCTGTTCAGCTATGCCTGATGGACCCCGCGTTGCCCGGTGAGGTCGAAGTGGACCTTGGCATGGAATTCCCTGTCACTCCGCAGATCAAGGGGGCCATCCGTTCTTTGGGCGGGGTTTTGGAAGTGGAGGAAATTTGAGCCCAGTTCCGCCGCAAAGGCCCTGCGGCAATCGCAAATATGGACGCCCAAGACCCAATAAGGTAAAGAAACCGTTAATCTTGGGGAGGATACATGTTTCGGACTGGCGTGATCATATCTGCGCTCGCGGTGCTGACCGCCTGCAGTGATCCGTTTGACGGAATGGAGCGTCTGTCCGATCTCGACGTGGTCGAGAATGATCCCGCTGCGGCGGCGCTTCCCACTGACGACGAAATTGCCCGTGAGGGATTCTTCGGCACGGGGGCTGCAGCAGCAGAGGCTGCGCTTGAGACACCTGCCGAGGCCACGCCCGTCCGGCGTGGCGGTTTGCTTGGAATTTTCCGCCGGGCCGAACCGGTCGCTGAGACGCAAGTAGCCGATACTGAAGGCGTTTCCGCTACTTCTGGGACTGAAGGGAGTTCAGAGGACCCCGTTGAACTGGCATCGCTTGAAGATACCGCGGCACCGGCGCAGCCCCGTCAACGCAGGGGTGGCTTTTTCTCGCGTCTCACCGGCAGCGGCACTGATGGCAGTAGTGATAGCGCCATGCCCGAGGTCGATTTCGGCGATCAGATCCCTTATGGCGAAATTGCCCGCAGCTGTGCCTCCAAACGCCAGAAACTGGGCCGCAAGGTGGAAACCTCCGCTGCGGGCTACAAGGTCTTTGACACCAAACCCGGCACGACCGGCCTGCGCACCTTTTACATCACCGGTTTCGGGGATGGCTGCCCGCGACAGGTTACAGCGTCCCACGTCTTGCTGGGCGCACCGTCCTTTTACGAGCAACTCCACTACGGCCCCGCCGGTCAGCACCTGGCCTTTGGCGAAACCGATGAAGCCTATGAAAAGGTCAAGGGCCGCGTTTGCGGCGCGCGCCGGGGCAAGCCCTGCGGTGGCAACATGCGCAAGCTGGAGCGCAGCACGTTTTTCATCAACACCTACGCGCAGCCCAAGGACAACACATCATGGTCTGAGATGTTGATCCACGAGGGTGAGGTTATGGCGTCCTCGATGAAGTCGAACGGTTAAGTTAGACGTCGGACTATTCAGAGAGTCCGGACCAATTCCTTGAAAGGAATTGCACGCCGCTCAGACTGGAAACTCAATAATGCGGTGGCTTCTCATCCCCCAGCACGACCGCACCACCCGCCGATGCCTCACGCTCCCCCTCGCGCTGCATGAGCATATGAACCCGGCGGTTCAGCGTCACGATCTCGCCCTCCTGCCGGGCGACCACATCACTGAGGTCATC
>CAYUSM010000371.1:0-3433 GCA_964447345.1 uncultured Sulfitobacter sp.
ACTACCCGCTCAGCCCGCATATGATTGCCGAGATCACCAAACTGCAGCTGGGCCGCATCAAAAAGCGCGTCGAAGAAACCCACGACGTGCCTTTCAACTACACCGATGACGTGGTGCAGCTGATCGTGGACCGCTGTCAGGAGCTGGAAAGCGGCGGGCGCATGATTGACGCCATCGTCACCAACACGATGCTGCCCGACATCTCGGCGGAATTCCTGCGCCGGATGATGGAAGGCCAGCCGGTGAAAAGCGTCACCATCGACGTCAAGGACAGCGATTTCATCTATAATTTTGACTAATCCGATTTTCACGAAGGAAACTTTCTATGCAGTACAAGATGACATCAGACGGCGCACAGGTGTCCGGCGTGATCCGGATGAACTCCAAGAATGAGCTGCTGGAAGTTTCGGGTGATTACAACGCCGTCTTCAAGGTTGAAGGAACGCTAGACCAGAAGCTGGAGAAAGACATCTTCGACCGCTACCTTGTCAAAGTCGGTCAGGAAATCGCGTCCGGTTGGCAGAAGTACGAAACCAAGGCCATCGCGAACTTCAAAAAGAAAATGGACGCGGTTGAAAAGGCGCTGGAAAAGAAAGCCTCAAAGGTCAGCCAGTCCGAACTGAAGTCGGAAGTTGACAGACAAAACAGCAACTTCAAGCAGCTCGCCGAGACAGAATTTGTCTCGCAAATGAATGAATTTGTTGGCAAAGCCCATGCTGCGGCGCTGAAGAACATGGACAAGGCCGCGAAGTCTGTTCTGAAAGACAAGAAAAAGCTGATCTTGAAGGGCGTGAAGATCGTGGTGGGCCTTGCCGTCGTCATCGGCACCACCGTTGCCGCGCCCCCCGCCGGGGCGGCCCTCATCATCGCCGCTGTGGCCACCTGTCTTGGCGCGGCAGCCAAAGCCGGGGCAGACGGGATCAAGCTTTCGAACGAATTCATCGGCAACTACAAATCCTACAACAAGAGCCTGGGCGAGCTGGACACCCAGATCAACGAGACAATCAAGTACGCCCGCGCCTGCGAAGCAAAGCGGGACCGCATCATGGTGCAGAAAGCCCAGATCGAAATGCACATGGACCGGATCAAGAAAGAGGACCCTGCCGCCTCTTTGAAAGACAATCCTGATCTCAAGGCGTCCCAAAAGCAGCTGGATGATCTGATCAAATCCCTGGACCGCATGGCGGATTACAGCGCAAATGACGTGGAAACCGAACTGACCAAGGCGCGCGCGATCATCAAAGAGCTTCGGGGGGCACCCTATCAGGAGCGGGGGGCAGCCGCCGTCGAAAAACTGGGCACCTTCGCCAAAGTTGCAGCTCTTGCGTCCAAGGGCCTGACAAAAATCGCAAAGAAAGCGGCATGATAGCAAGCGCATCTGGCTGGCGCTGATCGGTGCCTGCCAGATCACAGAATAAACGGTGAGAATGTTTTGGAAGCACTAGACCAACAGAAGATGGACCCCAACCGCGCCAAGGTTTACGAGCTGGTGGAAAGCAACTGGTTCAAGAACACCATCCTAGGTGTGATCATCCTGAACGCGCTCACATTGGGCATGTCGACCTCCGGCTATCTGATGGAGCGCATCGGCGGTCTTCTTTCGATCACCGACAACATCGCGTTGACGATTTTCGTGGGCGAACTGCTTTTGAAATTCTACGCCTACCGCCTCGCGTTCTTCAAAAGTGCATGGAACATCTTTGACCTTTTGGTCGTGGGACTTGGCCTGCTGCCCCGGCAGGAAGGCCTTTCGGCGTTGCGGGGTTTGCGGGTCATCCGCGCCATGCGCCTTTTGTCCGTGGTGCCGCAAATGCGCGCCGTTGTGCAGGCGCTTTTGGACGCGCTGCCGGGCATGGGCGCTGTGATCGTGATGATCTCCATCGTGTTTTATGTCTTCGGGGTGATGGCCACGCTGATGTACGGGGCCACCTTTGACGAATGGTTCGGCACACTGGGCCGCTCGCTCTATTCACTGTTCCAGATCATGACGCTGGAAAGCTGGTCAATGGGCATCGTCCGTCCCGTGATGGAGGAATATCCTTCCGCCTGGGCCTTCTTTGTCCCCTTCATCGTCATCACCGCCTTTTCGGTGCTCAACCTGTTCATCGGTCTGCTGGTCAACACCATGCAAAGCGCCGTGGAGGAAGAGCAGGAGGCCGAATTCGAGAAGCTGCGCAAACTGGTCAAGGACGAAACCGATGTGGTTGATGCACACGTCTTGGCCCTGACCGAAGAGGTCAGAGCGCTGAGGGCACAGATCGCGACGGACCGCGGCGAGGGAGGCACCTAAGAAAACGATGGCCGACAGCTCGCAGAAATTCATCGCACGCAACCGTGCCCCACGTGTTCAGATCGAATACGACGTGGAGCTTTACGGTGCCGAAAAGAAGGTGCAGCTGCCCTTCGTGATGGGTGTGATGAGCGATCTGGCGGGCAAGTCTCATGTGGATCGGGGCTCCGTCTCGGATCGCAAGTTCCTTGAGATCGACGTCGACAATTTTGATGATCGCATGAAAGGTATCGCCCCGCGCGCCGCCTTTACCGTGCCCAATACGCTGACGGGCGAGGGGAACCTGTCGGTCGATCTGACCTTTGAGAAGATGTCAGACTTTGAGCCCGGCGCGATTGCCGCGCGGGTCGACTCTCTGCGCCCCCTGCTGGAAGCGCGCAAGCAGCTGTCCAACCTGATGGCCTACATGGACGGTAAGGCAGGCGCGGAATCCCTCATCGAAAAGATCCTGCAAGACCCGTCCCTGCTAGGCGCTGTTGCAAACAGTGACATTGGCCAATCCGACGAACAGGCCGCGGCACTTGACGCTTTGCGGGCCGTCGAACTGCCTGACGCACCCGCCGACGACGGCGGAGAGGCCACGCTCGACGCACTCCGTCAGATCGAAGTGGAAGAGGCCCCCGAAGACACCAGCGAGGCCGCACTCGATGCGCTCAGGGCTGTCGAAGTGCCCGAAGATGCGCCGGATGACAGCACGGAAACAGCGCTTGATGCCCTGCGGTCGGCTGACCTCGCGGAAGAAACGACAGACGACACATCAGAGGCCGCCCTTGACGCATTGCGAAATGTTGAGGTCGAGGACGTTGAGGACACCAGTTCCCAAGAGGCACTGGATGCGCTCCGCGCCGTTGAGGTGCCAGATGAAGCAACGGACGACAGCGCCGAAGCCGCGTTGGAAGAGTTGCGGGCGCAAGAAGTCGTTGAAGAAGACGTGGATGACGGCTCTGAGGCCCTCGAAGCATTGCGGAACGTGGAAGTAGAAGAGGCTGAGGACAACGCGTCCGAAGAAGCGCTCGATGCCCTCCGCGCTGTCGAAATCGCCGATGAAGAGCCCGACACCACCGCCGAGACAGCACTGGATGAATTGCGCGCGCAAGAAGTCGTCGAAGAAGCAGCCGACGACGGCTCCGAGACACTTGATGC
>CAYUSM010000372.1:0-3426 GCA_964447345.1 uncultured Sulfitobacter sp.
GTTCATGGAGAAACACGCCGTGTCCCGTCTGATCGGTGCGCCTCCGGGCTATGTTGGATACGACGAAGGCGGCGTTCTGACCGAAGCTGTGCGTCGGCGACCCTATCAGGTTGTCCTGTTCGACGAGGTCGAAAAGGCGCATCCGGATGTGTTCAACGTGCTGTTGCAGGTGCTGGACGACGGTGTGCTGACCGATGGTCAGGGCCGCACGGTGGACTTCAAGCAGACGCTGATTGTGCTGACGTCGAACCTTGGCGCGCAGGCGTTGAGCCAACTGCCGGATGGTGGTGACATGGCGCAGGCCAAGCGCGACGTGATGGACGCGGTGCGGGCGCACTTCCGTCCGGAGTTCCTGAACCGTCTGGACGAGACGATCATCTTTGACCGTCTGGGCCGCGAAGACATGAACGGCATCGTCGACATTCAGCTGGCGCGGCTGCTGAAACGCCTGGCTGGTCGCAAGATCGAGCTGGAACTGGATCAGGGGGCCAAGACATGGCTTGCCGATGAAGGCTATGATCCGGTGTTTGGTGCACGGCCTTTGAAGCGGGTGATCCAGCGCGCCTTGCAGGACCCGCTGGCCGAGATGCTGCTGTCGGGCGATGTGAAGGACGGCGATGCGATCACCGTGACGGCTGGTGCCGACGGGTTGATCATCGGCGACCGCGTGGCGGCGAGCAACCGGCCCAAGCCGGATGATGCGACGGTGCACTGAGGAAGTAAGCGAAGGCCGGAGTGATCCGGCCTTTGCTTTTGTCATTGTTTGCTTCAAGCCACAATTTTGAGGCTCATAGCCCCCAATGCGGTTTCAGATGTGCGGCAAATGCTTCAGGTTTTTCGCATATACCCCAGTGACCTACGCCTTCTTCCACATGCAACGGAATTCCCCAGCGTTCGCTAAAGCTTCGCGCCACTTTTGTCGGGACGTAGGGGTCATCCGCGCCCCACAAGATCAAGCCGCGGTCAGAGATATTGGAAAAATCAGTGGTCCAGTCTTTTGGGTTCTTGGCTGAACGGTAAAGCTTCAGGATTGATCGCTTCATATTCTTGTCAATCAGGGGTGCTTCATGGGCTGCGATTCTGCTGGGCATACCGGCGTCAATCAAGCTTTTCTCAAACCTGCGAGCATTGCCCAACATCATGAACAATTCGCCCAGAATTGGTGTTTGCCAGAGGCGCGCCATAGAATGCCATTCAAAGCTGGGTTCTGGGGCCGCGTTAACGACTGTCCAGGAGCGTATTTTTTCCGGTCGCATTTGTGCGGCCATCGCACTTAACGGAGCACCCCAATCATGACCAATTATGTCCAAAGGGCCATGAACTGCGGCTGCGTCATCTAGCGCTTGGATAACCCACCCGAGGTAAGCTTCCATGGTCGCCGCGAAAGAGCCATGCGATTTGCCATCAAATCCCGGCATGGTGGGGGCGACGAAGCTGTCTGCCGACAGGTTCATTGTCTCTATTAGAGGAGTCCACATGTAGCTTGTATCGGGCACACCATGGATAAGAATTTTCAATTGACCGAACCTTCCAATTGCAAAGGGATGAACCAAGCGTCTCATGGAAGAGTATCAAGTGGCAGCATTGTCCGCTACCCGGCCACTTCCTTCGAGGATCAGTGGCGTCCGGGCCTGCCCGTATTCTTCGCATCCTGCATGTCCGGGGTGAACCCCGGTCTACGCGGTTGCGCGGGCCGGGAATGGCGGTAGGCTCTGTCTTGAAAGGAGGGCGCCCATGCTGTGCAAGATTGGAGAGGTCGAGGTTTGGCGGATACTGGACGTCCACGCGCCATTCATGACGCCCGAGGAGCTTTGGCCCAATGCAGGGCCTGACGTGCGGCAGATTGTAGAGGCCCATGTGCCGGGCGGGGTCTGCGCTGAAAGTGGCAAGCTGATCCTGCCGGTGCAGGGTTTTCTGCTGAAAACGGGGACGCACATTATTCTGGTCGACAGTTGCGTGGGCAATGACAAGACCGTGCCGACACGGCCGGAATGGCATCAACGATCCGACGGGCGGTTCATGGCGTCGCTGACGATGGCGGGTGTCAGTGTGGCAGACATTGATTATGTGCTTTGCACGCATCTGCATGTGGACCATGTCGGGTGGAACACGAAGCTGGAAGACGGGAGATGGGTCCCGACATTTCCCAATGCAAAGTACCTGATCCCTGCGGCGGATGACGAGATGCAGCGCGCGCAGGGCGGTGCTCCTTATAAGGAGAGCGTCTTGCCGGTGATTGAGGCCGGACAGGCGGAGCGGGTTGAGGCCGGGCACAAGCTTGGTGATGCGGTGGAACTGATCCCTACACCCGGGCATACGCCGGGCCATGTCTCTGTCCGCGTCACCAGTGGCGGACGGCAGGCGGTGATCACGGGGGATGCGCTGCATTCGACGGCGCAGTGCTGGCATCCGGGATGGCATTTCGTTTACGACACGAACCCCGAGCAAGCGGCAGGTTCGCGGCGGACCCTGCTGGAGGACGCGGTCGAGAGCGACGCTTTGGTCCTCGGCAGCCATTTCGCCTTGCCCTCTATCGGGCGGGTGCGGGCAGAGAAGGATGCCTTCCGCTGGGAGGAACAGGGCTGAGGCGAGGCGATGACGGTGCTCCGCACGGAAAACCTGATCTTGCGGTCCGCTCGTGCCGAGGATGCGTCAGCGCTTTTCGAAGTCTATAGCGATGCGCGCGCCATGCGGTATTGGGACCGACTGCCACATGAGAGTGTCGCGGAAACCGGGGCGCTGGTGGCGGGTATCATGAAGATGGCACCACCGGTGCGATATTTCGTGGTGGAGCACGGCGGACGTGTGGTGGGTACTGCCGGTTTCTGGCGCGATGCGGAGATCGGCTACATCCTGCATCCTATGGTCTGGGGCAAAGGAATGGGCGCTGAGCTGCTGAAGCGGCTTATCGATTATGGCTTCGGCCCGCTTGGGTTTGATCGGATCACGGCAGAGACGGACCCGGACAACGCGGTCTCCAACCACATGCTGACGGCCGCAGGTTTTCAAGAAACGGGGCGGGCGGAACGGACTCTGCGGGTCGGGGACCGGTGGGTCGGGAGCATCTACTTTGAGCTGACCCGCGATGAAAAAGGCCCGCCGGATTAAACCGACGGGCCTGTGTTCCTGTGAGCTGGAGAGCCGGATTCAGGACTCTGGCAGGATCACTTTGTCGATCACGTGGATCACGCCGTTGGAGGTTTCGATGTCAGCGGAGGTCACGTTGGCGTCTTCCACCATCACACCATTGTCCAAATCGATGGTCAGGGAGGCGCCCTGAACGGTCTCGGCTTCCATGTCGTCCTGCAGATCGGTTGACATCACTTTGCCCGGTACGACGTGGTAGGTCAGGATGGAGGCCAGCTGATCCTTGTTCTCGGGCTTCAGCAGGTCTTCCACTGTGCCTTCGGGCAGGGCGGCAAAGGC
>CAYUSM010000373.1:0-3424 GCA_964447345.1 uncultured Sulfitobacter sp.
ACGGTTCTTGTCACGGTGATAGCCCGCACAGAACTGCGCCATCTCAAACGCACCGATGGAGATACCGTCAAGGTTCTCGCGGTTCTTGGATAGGCCCCCGTAGCTTACGTTCATCGTGAATTCGCCGCCGGTCTTTTCAGAGACCAGTTCAGCGATTTTCTCAATGTGCTCGGTGAAGGCGCGACGTTTGCCCCAGACAGAGACATTCCATTCGGTTGCCGCCGCTTCGCTTACAAACGCAAAGCTGATGGCGCAGACAGCTGCGCCGCTCAAATACTTCATCATTGATGTTTCTCCCGTTTCTGCGCGCCCTCCTCGGCACGCTTGAAACGCAAGCTAGCGCGGCGCGCATTAAGTGCCAACCCCGAGCTTACTTCAGTTCAACCTCGACAAATGACATCGGCGCATCGCCTGCGTTGATGACGTTGTGCTTCACACCACTTGGTCGGGAATAACTGCTGCCTGCCTCGAAATGTACATCGCGTGTGGTGCCTCCCGGCTCCTCCAGTCGCATGTGGCAGGCGGTCAAGGTTGTAATCACATAATCCATGCCGTGCTCATGCCAGCCTGTCTCTGCCCCCGGTGCAAAGTCAAACCGTGTGACCCTGACGCGTGCGTCGTCAACCAACTGTGTTGCTTCTGCCTGTGGTGCTGTCATGTCGCTGTCTCCGGTATCACGACGATATTGCCGACGTGCGATTTCTCCATGAAGGCTCTTTGCGCGTCCTTCAGCTGCGCCAACGGGTAACGCGCCGCCAGCAGGGGCTTCACCTCTCCCCGCTCGATATAGCCCACAAGGTCCGTGAAGATATGCGGCGGGATCACTGTCGATCCGTGCAATGTCAGATCTTTCAGATAAAGCGTGCGCAGATCCAGGTCCACAATGGGTCCCGCGATGGCACCAGAACAGGCATACCGGCCACCCCGCTGAAGCACGTCCAGCAAGTTTGGCCAATACGGCCCCCCTACGATATCGCAGACAACACTGACGGTCTCCTGTCCTGTCGAAGCTTTCAGCGCCTCGGATAGATCGTCGGGCGACCGGTCCAGCACAGCGTCCGCCCCCAGCGCGCGCAAGGTCTCATGCTTGGTCGGGCTGGACAGCGCGATCACATAGGCGCCGCGCCGCTTGGCCAGTTGTACCAGCGCCGATCCAACCCCACCCGACGCGCCAGTGATCAGCACCCGGTCACCCTCGCCGACGCCTGCACGCCACAACATGCCTTCTGCCGTTGTGTAAGAACATGAAAACGTTGCCAGTTCGGCGTCAGACAGGTCGCTCTCGATCACCGCTACGTTGCGAAAGTGCGTGGTGGTGTACTGGGCAAACCCGCCATCCCGCTCTGATCCGAAATATCCTGTCCGGTCGCGGTCCATCGGCGCGTCCCAATCCCGCAGCCAGCAGTCAACCATCACCCTCTTGCCGACAAGGGACGTATCCGCGCCATCTCCAACAGCCACCACGTCACCTACGGCATCCGCCCCCTGAATGCGCGGAAACGAGATCGGCGCACCGCCCCAGCTGGGATCACTGTCATCTTCAGTCTGTGCGCTGCCGCCATCCGTGGCCTCCGTCACGGTTTTGGAATACCACCCGGTGCGCGTGTTCACGTCCGTATTGTTGAGCCCGCACGCGCCGACCCGTATCAGCACCTCGTCCGGTCCCGGATCAGGTCGCGGCCAGTCCGTGTGGTATTGGAGCGCATCCATGTCTCCGTGTTCGTGCAACACGAACGCTGCCATCTTTTCAGGTAGATCAGACATCGCGCAGCTCCTTTGACAATGAGGTTTCATGCAGCACCAAAGCCACAAGCCAGTCTTGATCAGGGGCGACACCGGCTTGCGCCCGCGCGACGTGGAGCGCAGCGCGCGGTGCCGAGGATGACGCGCATCTCAGCACCCAATCGTCTGAGGTCCCCGTCAGTTTACAGCTCATCCATCCCATTGGAAAATCATTTACAGCAGGACTGCCTGTTCTCAGTTGCATATTTCCTTCCCTTCACAGCGCGTTATGATCGATGTCAGGGAGCAGCACAGGCGACACCAAATGCGCCATCGTGCCAAAAGACCGTCCAGGGAGGAAACAAGATGTCCGACAAAGCCGCCAAGACCTATCCACCGTCCGATGAGATGGTCGCCAATGCCCATGTAAACGCGGCGAAGTACGACGAAATGTACGCAGCCTCCCTCAGCGACCCTGAAGGGTTCTGGCGGGAACAGGCAGGCAGGGTCGACTGGATAAAACCATTCACTCAGGTCAAAGACATCGACTTCACCCTGGGCAATGTCAAAATCAATTGGTACGCGGACGGCGCGCTGAACGTCGCCGCCAACTGCATTGACCGCCATCTGGAAACACGCGGCGATCAGACAGCAATCATTTGGGAGCCCGACAGCCCGGATGATGACGCGCAGCATATCACCTACAAAGAACTGCACACCAACGTCAGCCGAATGGCCAACGTTCTGAAGAACCTCGGCATCAGCAAAGGCGACCGCGTGGTCATCTATCTGCCGATGATCCCCGAAGCCGCCTATGCCATGCTGGCCTGTGCGCGGATCGGTGCGATCCACTCTATTGTCTTCGCTGGGTTCTCGCCAGATGCCCTGGGCGCACGTGTTGACGGCTGTGACGCGAAGCTGGTCATCACCTCTGACGGTGCGCCGCGCGGCGGACGTGTGACCAACCTCAAGGACAACGTAAACAAGGCGCTGCTGAACGACTATGACGAAGTCAAATGCCTGATCGTCAAACGTACCGGCCAACAGGTCGCCATACGTCGCGATTTGGACTTCTGGCTGCACGAAGAGCTTGAGAAAGTGGGTGACGATTGCCCCCCTGAGGCGATGAACGCCGAAGACCCGCTCTTCATCCTCTACACCTCCGGCTCCACCGGCCAGCCCAAAGGCGTTGTGCACACAACCGGCGGCTATCTGGTCTACGCCGCGATGACCCATGAAATCACCTTCGACTACCATGATGGCGATATCTACTGGTGTACGGCGGATGTGGGCTGGGTCACAGGCCACAGCTACATCGTCTACGGCCCGTTGGCCAACGGGGCGACGACGCTGATGTTCGAAGGTGTGCCGACATACCCCGATGCCTCCCGCTTCTGGCAAGTCTGCGAGAAACACAAGGTCAACCAGTTCTACACTGCCCCCACGGCCCTGCGCGCGCTCATGGGTCAGGGCAACAGCTTTGTGGATGCATGTGATCTGAGCAGCCTCAAGATACTTGGCACCGTGGGCGAGCCGATCAATCCTGAGGCGTGGAACTGGTACAACAATGTCGTCGGTGGCGGGCGCTGTCCCATCGTCGACACCTGGTGGCAGACCGAAACCGGCGGCCACCTGATGACCCCCCTGCCCGGCGCCCACGCCATGAAACCGGGTGCTGCGATGAAACCTTTCTTCGGCATTC
>CAYUSM010000374.1:0-3420 GCA_964447345.1 uncultured Sulfitobacter sp.
CCCGCCATGGTCAGGCCACCCGTCATGTGCAGACCGATGTTCTGGCCGCTCTCCTCCTCAATCTCGCTGAGCAGGTCGATGGTATAGGCTTGCAGGGCGGCGATGTTGGGGTCGGCGTTGAGCGCATGGATGCCCCCTGCCGCGTGCCAGCTGGAGCCTGCGGTCAGCACGGAGCGTTCCACCAGCGCCACATCCGTCCAGCCGAATTTGGCCAGGTGATAAAGCACGGAGGCGCCCACAACACCGCCGCCGATGACAACAACTCTGTAGTGCGATTTCATGCCGGCTCTCCCTTGCGCTTTTGGCTCAACAGACCGCCAGGCCACCGCACCGGTCAATTCGGAATGCGACAAGTGGTGACGCAAACAGCAGATGGCGGGGTGTATGACCAGACCGAAGACCCGCCAATCAGGCAGCGAACTGTCGCCCATTGCCGTGCCGGGCTGGACAACTGGCCCATGCCGCCTATTTGCGAATTAGTCGCATTAAGATTGACATTCCTGCGAATGATTTGCATTAACAGAAGTGTCTTATTCAAAATCAGGGAGTTCGCATGTTTGGCACCATCACTCGTTCTTTCCTCGCCGCCGGGATGGCGGCCTTTCTGGCCACCACAGCGGTCGCAGAAGACAAGCTTAAGGTTGTGACAACCTTTACGGTGCTGGCGGATATGGCAGCCAATGTCGCCGGAGACGCGGCGGAGGTGGTGTCGGTGACCAAACCCGGAGCTGAAATCCACGGCTATGAGCCCACCCCGCGCGACATTGTGCGGGCATACGACGCGGATCTGATCCTGTGGAACGGCATGAACTTGGAGCTGTGGTTTGAACAGTTTCTGTCAAATCTGAAAGACGTGCCTGCGGCGACGCTGACGGATGGGATTGACCCGATCTCCATCGCCTCTGGCAGCTATGAGGGCAAGCCAAACCCCCATGCCTGGATGGGGCTGGATAACGCGCTGATCTACATTGATAATATTGCTGCTGCGATGTCCAAAGAAGACCCTGAGAATGCCGACGTCTATGCAGCAAACGCAGCTGCCTACAAGGATGAGCTGCGCGCGACGATTGAACCGCTGCGCGCAGCGATCGCCGATATTCCGGCAGACCAGCGCTGGCTGGTGACCTGCGAGGGGGCATTCAGCTATCTGGCGCGGGACTTCGGACTGCAGGAGCTCTATCTCTGGCCGATGAACGCCGATCAGGTTGGCACCCCCCAGCAGGTGCGCAGCGTGATCGACGGGGTGCGGGCGAACAACATTCCGGTCGTGTTTTGTGAGAGCACGGTCAACACCGCACCGGCCGAGCAAGTCGCGCGGGAGACGGGGGCGGCCTATGGCGGCGTGCTTTACGTCGACAGCCTGAGCGAGGCGGACGGGCCTGTGCCCACCTATCTGGACCTCTTACGGGTGACCGCGACAACCGTGGCCGAAGGGCTGACCGCTGCCACGAACTAGGGCAGCACATCGAAAGGCGCAGGATGCTGCAACGCACAGAACCAAAGCTTGAGACCGCTGCCGACTCCGGTGGCGGTCTTTCCGCGCGTGATGTGACCGTGACCTACCGCAACGGGCATACGGCGCTTTGGAACGCGAGTTTTGCCATTCCGCGTGGGACGGTGACCGCTTTGGTCGGGATCAACGGGGCCGGAAAGTCCACGCTTTTCAAGGCGATAATGGGCTTCGTGCCGACGGCCAAGGGCGACATCCACATTCTGGGCATGAGTGTGAAAGAGGCGCTGAAACAGAACCTTGTGGCGTATGTCCCTCAGTCCGAGGACGTGGATTGGGATTTCCCGGTACTGGTCGAAGACGTGGTGATGATGGGCCGCTACGGGCACATGGGCTTTCTGCGCAGACCGAAACAGGCGGACCGCGATGCGGTGGATCAGGCGCTGGAGCGGGTGAACATGACGGAATTCCGGCACCGCCAGATCGGCGAGCTTTCGGGCGGACAGCGCAAACGGGTGTTTCTGGCCCGCGCCCTTGCGCAGGATGGTCAGGTGATCCTGCTGGATGAGCCCTTTACCGGTGTCGATGTGCAGACCGAGGCCCAGATCGTGGCGCTTCTGGGAGAGTTGCGGGATGAGGGGCGGGTGATGCTGGTCTCGACACACAACCTTGGCTCCGTGCCGGAATTCTGTGACCGGACGGTGCTGGTCAAAGGCACAGTGCTTGCGTACGGGCCGACAGAGACGACCTTTACCCGTGAAAACCTCGAGGAAGCTTTCGGCGGCGTGCTGCGGCACTTCACGCTGGGCGGCGATACGCTGCATGACGATGAGGACGCGCGGTCCGTCACGATCTTTACCGATGACGAGCGGCCTTTCGTGCAATACGGCGACAAGACCCAACGGCGCGAGCCCGAGCAGTGATGGACCTGCTGCTGGAACCTTTCGGCTATGGCTACATGACCAATGCGATGTGGGTCTCTGCATTGGTTGGCGGGGTCTGCGCGTTCCTGTCGGCCTACCTGATGCTCAAGGGCTGGTCGCTGATCGGCGACGCGCTGGCGCATTCGGTGGTGCCCGGCGTGGCGGGTGCCTACATCCTCGGTCTGCCTTTTGCGCTGGGGGCTTTCATCGCGGGCGGGCTGGCGGCAGGCGCGATGCTGTTCCTGTCGGAACGCTCCGGGCTGAAGGTAGACGTGATCATCGGGCTGATCTTCACGTCGTTCTTCGGGCTGGGACTGTTTCTTGTGTCGATCTTCCCCGTTTCGGTGTCGATCCAGACGATCACCATGGGCAACATCCTGGCCATCACGCCAGAGGATACGCTGCAACTGGCAATCATCGGGGTGGTGTCGCTTGTCGTGCTGCTGGCCAAGTGGAGGGACCTGATGGTGACTTTCTTCGACGAAAGCCACGCGAGAACGATTGGGCTGAGGCCTGACCTGCTCAAGGCCGTCTTCTTTGTCCTGCTGTCCGCCAGCGTCGTGGCGGCGATGCAGACGGTGGGGGCGTTTCTGGTGATCGCGATGGTGGTGACGCCGGGGGCCACGGCCTACCTTCTGTGTGATCGGTTTCCCCGGCTCTTGATCGTGTCGGTGGCGATTGGGGCGGTGACGAGCTTTGCCGGTGCCTATGCCAGTTACTTTCTTGACGGGGCGACAGGCGGGATTATCGTGGTGTTGCAAACGCTGATCTTTCTTGCGGCGTTCGTCTTTGCACCCAAGCACGGGGTGCTGGCAGCGCGGCGCAAAGCACGGGCAGCGTTGATTGACGGACAGGGGGCCGTGTGATGGACATCGAGACGCTCACCCTGCCCTTCCGCTTTCCGTTCATGCAGAACGCCTTCCTGATTTCCTTGATCGTGTCGGTGCCGACAGCGTTGCTGTCCTGCTTTCTGGTGATGAAGGGCTGGGCGCTGATGGGCGATGCGGTCAGCCACGCGGTGCTGCCGGGGATCGTGCTGGCCTATAT
>CAYUSM010000375.1:0-3371 GCA_964447345.1 uncultured Sulfitobacter sp.
AGATGTAGGTGTTGCGGACCATGAACTCCTTGAGGATGTCGTTCTGGATGGTCCCGGCGAGCAAGGACTTATCGACGCCCTGCTCTTCACCCGCTACAATGAAGTTGGCGAGGATCGGGATGACAGCACCGTTCATCGTCATGGAAACACTGACTTTTTCCAGCGGGATGCCGTCAAAGAGGATTTTCATGTCCTCGACAGAATCGATGGCCACACCCGCCTTGCCCACGTCCCCTTCGACGCGGGGGTGGTCGCTGTCATAGCCCCTATGGGTGGCCAGATCGAAGGCGACAGAGACGCCTTGCTGACCGGCGGCGAGGTTGCGGCGGTAAAAGGCGTTGGATTCCTCGGCCGTGGAGAAGCCTGCGTACTGGCGGATGGTCCAGGGGCGGCCTGCATACATCGTGGCTTTCACACCGCGCGTGAAGGGGGCCTCGCCCGGCATGGAGCCCAGATGGTCCAGCCCCGCCACGTCCGAGGCGTCATAGACCGGCTGAACGTCGATCCCCTCAAGCGTTTTCCATGTCAGATCGTCAACTGCACGGCCCCGCAGTTCCGCCTCAGCGGTGCTGCGCCATTTGTCCTTTGTCATGTCCTTGTCCTTTTGTCATCGCACCCGGTGGCAGACTTGTGTCCGCTCTTGTCGGGTGCCTATCCTCTGTCAGTTGTGCCAAGCCATCGGCCCCGGCGGTCAGCCAGTGCAGATCGTCGGCGTAATTCTCTCGCAGGGCCGCCGCCTGTGCTGCGTCGAAGGGTTGCCAGCGGCCCTGACCATCCGGCAACGCGCCCGGGTCCGCGCCCTCCAGGGTGAGCGTTGCGCGCAGGGCGTGCAGATCGGGCGAGCGATTGAGCCAGCGGAGTTTGGCGTCCGGTGGCGCGTCATGTTCAAGGGCCGCCCGCAGCACAGCGTCCGGGCGACCGGCATGGGCCTCAAAAGGCATCACCTCGATCTCGGCCCCCGGCGCGGCGCAGGCCAGGTCGGTGATCACATCGCGCCAGGTGCGGCGGCTCGCGGCGATGGCAGAGAGCGTCCTGGCTGAGGGCACCGCATGCCCGCGCGAGACGGTCAGCGCGGCGGCAGAAGCCCACCACAAATCCAGCGAACGGATGCTCAGCACGATCCGGCGCAAGCGCCCGCCAAACGCTGCGGAAACCCGCGCGGTCCGCTCCCCCGCGCCGGGATAAAGGCGCGCGGCGGTGATATTCTGATGGCAGGTGCCAAGCAGGTTTTCATCGCTGACCAACAGCTGCTGCACACCAGTCGATTGGGCCTGCTGACAGAACATGCGTACCCGTCCCTCGGCACGGCGGGCAAGATTGCGCCCCTTTGTCCCGATGGCGGGGCGGAAGAGCCCGGGAAAGACGGAACGGCGCGTGTGTTTTGGCCCCCAATAAGCCACGCCCTGTCCGGTCAGACCCTCCATCTGGTCGCGCATGTAATGCTGAAATGTGGTGGTCGCGGTGCGATGCGCGCCAAGGTGCAGAATGACATCCATAAGCCGGTGGCCCAACCTTGTCCAAAGGGCCGCCCCGGTCGGCCAGGATACAGGGATCACCCCCGTCATGGCGCATAACCCCTTGCAGTGCGCTTAATGGGCACAAGCGGACATTTTGGCATCGCATTTGGACAAACAAAGCTTATATCTTGGGCAACAGGAGATACTATGAAACGTCTTATCCCCCTTGTTTTTACAGCGCTTGTCGCCGTGCCGACCCTTGCACAGGAAACCGGTGCGGTTGAACGAGAAACGCTCTTTCTGCCCGCTGACATGGACGATTTGAGCGAATTTCGCTGGAAAAACCGGCCTGTTCTGGTCTTTGCCGACAGCGAGGATGACCCGGCGTATATCGAACAGCTTGAACTGCTGGAACAACGGACGGATGAATTGCTGGAGCGGGACGTGGTGGTGCTGACCGACACGGACCCCGATGCGCGCTCGCCCCTGCGGCTGAAGATGCGGCCCCGGGGCTTCATGCTGGTGTTGGTGGGCAAGGACGGGGGTATCAAGCTGCGCAAACCCTTCCCCTGGAATGTGCGCGAAATCACCCGCAGCATCGACAAAATGCCGATACGGCAAAGGGAAATACGCGATGCCAAGGACGCCGCGCGAGAGCGGTGAAACTTTTGGAAAGCGCTGGTCTGACCAGTGTTATGCATACGCCAGCTATTGAGCCATGATATGGAGGATGTCCCAGACATTTCCGTCACACCACCCCCACTGACATGGCGGAAGGGCCTGCGCGGCGGGTATTGGCAAGCGCGGTTAGGGCATTGAGACTGTTGCGTTCCGGACCGTCAAATTCAGCATTGAAAGCGACTGGGGTTGCGCTTATGTCTGAAAGAGATCGAAATTCAGTCTTGTGAAGGTTCACCGATGAATAACGAGACCAATGACACACCACGGCAGCCGATTGCTGGAGAAGAAGTTCCGTTCGTTTAACGGACAGTACTTTGTTGTGTGACAACATCATTTCATTCGCCTCAAGATCCCATGAAATGGGCGGTCCTTAAGGGCCTTGGTTGCCTGTAGCGCGACATTTGGCACCTCTGACTGCATGCGGAGATACCGGATGACGGCCTCCTGACGGCGCTCCCACGGCAAATCACGGAACGCATCAGAGGACATCTTGCTCTCCATACGCTCAAGCCGGTCCAGCAACTGAAAAAAGTCCATGGTCGGCCTGATCTGGTGTTTGGCAAGGATTTCGACCTGTTCAACCAGCCTTTTCAACGTGCTGAACTGATGGCCATAGAAGATGAAAACCGAGTACCTGCGGTCCAGATGAAAGTTCTTCTCGGTCCTTGTGATCAAGTCGTCCCAGTCGGCACGTTGTCCAAAGGAGGCGATAAGCTCGATCTCAGTGATGGCAGCGCGGATCATGTCGCGCCGTCTTTCCTGCTCAGCGTTGGCCTGTCGCCACTCACCGGTGACAAAGGCGACAATCCAGCCTGCCGCGACAACGGTCGCAGCGATCAGGGCCCGGGTCTCTCCGTCATCCAGCCAATCAGAGTTCACGAATTGCAGCAGAATGAGCGCCGCCGCACCGCCGATCGGGACCAGCGCGAGGATGGCACGTACAAAGACGGCCAGCACGCTCATCCCTGAAAGCAGATAGTAGAAACCTGCGCCCGCCAGCACAGCAAAAGGCACCGCAGGCAAAAGCTCCGCCGTCAGGTTATAGACCATCATTGCAACAAGGGTCAGGCAAACGACCGATGTTGCGACAGTTATGATCCTGACGGCAAATGGCACCTATTCGAACTCCATGATCACATCGTCTACGGCAAGGCTGTCGCCCGCTTCTGCGTTGACCTTGGCCACAACGCCCTTCTTCTCGGCGCGCAGGATGTTTTCCATCTTCATCGCCTC
>CAYUSM010000376.1:0-3367 GCA_964447345.1 uncultured Sulfitobacter sp.
ACCTGCTGCCGTCAGATGGCAGGCTGCCGACAGAACGCAATCTTGCCGCCGAGCTCGGCGCAGGTCGCAGATCAGTCCGCCGTGTGCTGGATCAGCTTGAAGCAGAAGGGCTGGTCTGGCGCAAACAGGGGAAGGGCACCTTTGCGGGTCAGCCACCGGACCCGACCGAGGAGCTTGCAGCCAAGATCGTCTCTGAAGTTGACCCGCTGGCCGCGATGGAGGCGCGTCTTTGCATTGAGCCAGCACTTGCCGATTTATGCGCCCGACGCGCAACTGCCGATGACGTGGTGCAGCTGCGCAAGCTGGCGGACCGGACGCATGACGCCGGAGAGGCCGAAGCTGCCGAACTGTGGGATGGTGCATTGCACCGCGCCATCGCGCGGATTGCTGGTAATCGACTGATGTTGACAGCTTTTACCCTGATCGACGAGGTGCGAATGGGCGAGGATTGGCAGCGCAAGCGCCACCGTGCACGCACGCCTGCCGCACGTGCAGCCTATGACGACCAGCATCGCCGGATCATTGACGCTATTGATGCGCGCGATGGCGCAGCCGCCGCTGCGGCGATGAGAGAACATCTGAGCGCGCTCTTCGCGAACCTTGAGAACTCAATGAAAGAGGAAACCCGGTGACAGTCGACCAGCCCCTTCTCAACGTAAGCGGGCTGTCGATCCGTGTAGCAGGAGCCGCCCGTCCGCTGGTTGAGGATGTAACCTTTTCGTTAAACGCTGGTGAGACGCTTTGTATTGTGGGCGAGTCCGGCTGCGGCAAGAGTCTGACCGCCTTGGCCCTTATGGGTTTGCTGGAAGGCACGCCGCTCAGAATTGAAGGGGGTTCTGCGCTCTTTCAGGAAACCGATCTGTTGTCAGCCCCGCAAAAGACGTTGCGCGCTTTGCGGGGCGACCGGATTGCGATGATTTTTCAGGAGCCGATGACGTCGTTAAACCCTGCTCTGCGGATCGGTGACCAGATTGCCGAAGCGGTCTGCGAACACAGACATGTCTCGCGGGAGGAAGGCCGGGCGCGGGCACTGGAAATGCTGGAAAGGGTACGGATCCCCGCCGCAGAGAACCGGCTTGATGAATATCCCCATCAGCTATCGGGCGGTATGCGCCAACGGGTGATGATCGCCATGGCATTGGCCAACGACCCGGCCCTTCTGATCGCGGATGAACCCACAACGGCGCTCGACGTTACCATTCAAGCACAGATCCTCGACCTGATGCGCAACCTCGGACGCGAGACCGGTGCGGCGCAGATCATGATCACCCACGATCTGGGTGTTGTGGCCGAGATGGCCGACAAGGTCGCCGTGATGTACGCCGGACGGATCGTCGAAGCAGGCACCATCGCGGAGATATTCGACGACCCGCAGCATCCCTACACACTGGGTCTGATGTGTTCCATGCCGTCACTTGCTGGAAAAGGCGGGCGGCTCGTTACGATTCCGGGCACCGTGCCAAGTCCGCAGGACATGCCAGCTGGCTGTCGTTTTGCCGCGCGCTGTCCCTTTGCCGATAGCGCATGCGATGCGCCGCCGCCATTCACCAGTCTGGACGACGGGCATCAGGTGGCTTGCTGGCATGCCCCCATCGAAATGGCGGCAACCACCTCTGAATGGAAAGAAACGGCATGACCGCGCCGATCCTACAGGCCAGCGGTCTCTCCCGCCGCTTTATTGCCAGCAAGCCGCTCTTTGGCACGCCCAGCGTGGTCCAGGCCGTGAACGGTGTTGATCTGGAGATCGCCGAAGGAGAGACATTCGCCATCGTCGGTGAATCGGGTTGTGGGAAATCGACGCTCGCGCGGCTTTTATCCCATCTGATCGAGCCCTCGGAAGGGTCGGTCATCTACGATGGCCGCGAGATTTCGGGACTGACAGGCTGCGAACTGCGGGACTTGCGACGCGAGATGCAGTTCATCTTCCAAGACCCATTTTCCTCCCTCAATCCCCGCATGAGCGTCGGCGCTTTGATCGCGGAGCCTTTGCGCATCCACAAGATAGGCACAGCTGCAGAACAACGGGCGAGGGTGGCAGAGCTCTTGCGCAAGGTTGGTTTGCGGCCCGAACACGCAGACCGCTATCCGCATGAATTCTCTGGTGGCCAGCGTCAGCGCATCGGGATCGCACGCGCGCTTGCAACAAAGCCCAAGGTTCTTATCGGTGATGAGCCGGTCTCGGCGCTGGACGTTTCTATCCAGGCGCAGGTGGTAAACATCCTTGAAGACCTGAAGGAAGAATTGGGTCTCACGCTCATTATCATCGCTCACGATCTGGCGGTGATCCGGCACGTCGCAGACCGGGTGGCGGTCATGTATCTTGGTGAAATCATAGAGCTTGGCGATGCCGCTGAACTTTTTGCCAACCCAACACACCCCTACACCGAGGCATTGCTGTCAGCGATCCCGATCCCTGAGACCGGGGCACGCAAAGTCCAGACCAAGATTGAAGGTGATCCTCCAAATCCGATCTTCCCGCCGCCCGGATGCCGTTTCCACACACGTTGTTCCTACGCGAAAGACCGATGCCGGTCCGAACGACCTCATCTGCGGGAGACCGGGCAGGGCCGTCATGTCGCCTGCCATCTGGCCGATGACCTCACCTTGGACGGCATCACCGGCAAGGAGCAAATACGGACCAAAAGCGTGACTGACCGTTTCGCACTTTACAGCGCCGCACGCGCGGCCATGGCCGCACCTTCCACCACCACGAAGACAAAAACAAAGGAGTGAATTCGATGCGTATCTTGAAAACACTGGGACTGGCAGCTTTGCTTGCCGCGACCAGCAGCCTGGCCCTTGCCCAGGATCTGAGGATTGGTCTTCAGGAAGACCCTGATGTATTGGACCCAGATCAGTCGCGAACCTTTGTGGGCCGGATCGTCTATGCCTCGCTGTGCGACAAGCTGGTCGATATCACGCCTGAGCTGGAGATCATTCCGATGCTGGCGACGGGTTGGGAATGGAATGCCGATGGCACCGAACTGACGATGTCATTACGCGAAGGCGTGACATTCCACGATGGTGAGCCGTTCAATGCGCAAGCAGTTGCCGCCAACATCGACCGTTCAAAAAATTTCGAACTCAGCCGTCGAAAGTCCGAAGTGAAGTCCATCGAGAGCACCGAAGTGGTTGATGACTACACGATCAAGTTCATCCTTTCGGCCCCTGACGCCACGCTGATCGCGCAGTTTGCCGACCGTTCCGGGATGATGTTGTCCCCCAAGGCGACCGCAGAGGCAGGCGAGGAATTTGGCCTCAACCCCGTCTGTGCAGGTCCCTTCAAGTTCAAGGAGCGTGTCCAGCAGGACCGCATCGTGCTGGAAAAGTTCGCTGACTACTACCGCGCGGATGAGATCAACTTTGA
>CAYUSM010000377.1:0-3361 GCA_964447345.1 uncultured Sulfitobacter sp.
TCCTTATGCGCGTCATGATCGTGGTCGTGATCATCATGCGCATGGTCATCATGGGCGTGGTCATCGTGATCATCGTGCTTCTCCGCATGATCATGATCATCATCGTGGTCATGCTCACCAAACGCAGCACTCTCGCGGAACGGCAACAGGGTTGCCCCCTCAATCTCCATCAACTCCAGATGCACCGCGTCGCCCGCAAGGTTTTCCAAAGGCTCAGACAACCAGTTTGTCAGACCTGGCCCGACCCAGACCACCAGATCCGCATTCGAAAGCGCACGTGCCTCTGACGGACGCATGGCGTAGCCATGTGGGGATGCGCCGGGCGGGACGACCAGTTCCGGGGTCCCGACCCCTTTCATGACCTGTGCGACCATCGAATGCACAGGCGCGATGTCTGTCGCCACAGCGGGGACATCGGCGTAGACCGGGGCTGCAGTCATCAAAAGAAAGGGAAGCAAGCGGCGCATGGCGAATCCTCTGAATGTTATACTATTACGCTTGCTGCCATGAATGTTATAACATATCAACTCCGAACGAACGGAGTCGCAACCATGAGCGCAATTGGCTTTGAGCCACATGATCACGGGCATTGCGTGGCGGACACGCTGGATCGGGCCGAGGCCCATTGTGCCGAACATAATCTGCGCCTGACGCCCGTGCGCCGCCGCGCCCTTGAGATTTTGCTGGCAGAACACCGCGCTCTGGGTGCCTACGACCTGCTGGCGGTCCTGGCCGCCGAGGGGCTTGGCGCGCAACCTCCCGTCGCCTACCGCGCACTCGATTTCCTCGTCAAAGCAGGCTTTGCGCACAAGATCGAAGCCCTGAACGCCTATATCGCCTGCGCGCATCTGGGCAATTGTCACAGCCCCGCCTTCCTGATCTGCCGTGCCTGCAAATCGGTGGCCGAAGCCGATACTGCCCCTGCCACGGGCCGTCTGGACGATGCCGCCCGCGCAGCAGGCTTCACCATTGAACGAACCGTGGTTGAAGCCGAAGGCATCTGCCCACAGTGCAAGGACGCCGCATGAGCCTGATCGAAACCAAAGGCGTCACCCTCGGCTATGGCGGAGACATTGTTCTGCGCGATGTGACTTTCGACATCAACCGCGGTGAGATCGTCACGATCGTGGGGCCAAATGGCTCCGGTAAATCCAGCCTGCTGCGCGCGCTCATCGGCGCGTTGAAACCTGTGAGAGGTCAGATTAAGCGCGCAGAGGGCCTGCGCATTGGCTATGTCCCCCAAAGACTGCAGATTGACGCCACCCTCCCCCTGACCGTCCGCCGCTTTCTGAACCTGCCGCACCGCCAAAGCGCCGCCGACATCACCACTGCGCTGACCCGTGCGGGCGTGCCCGAGTTGATTCAGGCGCAAATGTCACAGCTGTCCGGCGGTCAGTTCCAGCGCGTCCTGCTGGCCCGCGCCCTGCTCAGCAAACCTGATATCCTGATTTTGGACGAAGCCACCCAGGGGTTGGACCAACCGGGTGCCGCATCTTTCTATCGTCAGATTGAGGATGTACGCCGAGAACTTGATCTTGCCGTTCTTATGGTCAGCCACGATCTGCACGTCGTCATGGCCGCCTCTGACCGCGTGCTCTGCCTGAACGGCCATGTCTGCTGTCAAGGTGCCCCCAAAGTCGTGGCTGACGCCCCGGAATACCGCGCGCTTTTTGGCAGCGGCACGCAGGGCACCTTCGCCCTATACCGTCACGACCATGACCACGCGCATGATCACGAGCACAGCCACTGATGTTGGATGATTTTCTGGTTCGTGCCGCCCTGGCAGGTCTTGGCGTTGTCTTCGCCGCCGCCCCTCTTGGCTGCTTTGTCGTCTGGCGGCGCATGGCCTACTTCGGCGATGCGACCAGCCATGCAGCGCTCTTGGGTGTGGCACTGGCCCTCGCAACAGACCTGCCCATCACCCCAGGTGTCCTGCTGGTTGCTCTCGCCATGGCACTGATGTTCAGCGGTCTGGCCGACAGGCACGTCAGCAGCGACGCCCTTCTGGGCGTCCTCGCGCATGCTGGCCTCGCCCTGGGCCTTGTGGCTGTCTCACTGGTCCCGGGCCAGCGTGTGGATCTCTCCGCCTATCTCTTTGGCGACATCCTTGCCGTATCGCGCATGGATGTGCTGGTGATCTGGGCCGGAGCGGCCCTCGTTGCCCTGCTGCTTCTCGCCCGGTGGCAGGCGCTTTTGACGGCAACGCTGAACCCCGACCTTGCCACCGCTGCCGGTGGCAAGCCAAAACGCGAGCAACTCATCCTGACGCTTGCACTTGCCGTGACCGTTGCCGTGGCCATCAAGGTCGTCGGCGCGCTCCTTATCGCAGCCATGCTGATCATTCCTGCCGCCGCCGCCCGCCCCTTTGCACGCACCCCCGAAGGCATGGCGATCTGTGCCATCCTCCTTGGCGCCATCGCCGTGATCTCGGGCCTGGCGGCCTCTTTCACCTATGACACCCCCACCGGCCCCAGCATCGTGGCCGCGGCCGCTGTCCTCTTTGCAATCTCGACAGCCCTTTCTCCGGCATTGCGACGGTAGCCCCACCGCTTAGCGCTGGCCTTGCCGCTGAATTTGGATAGTCTGCGGTCAGACGGAGGGGACATGCGGACACAGGTTGTGATCATCGGGGGCGGGCCATCGGGCCTATTGCTCGGTCAATTGCTTCACACCATCGGGGTCGACGCCATCGTGCTGGAACGCAAGACCCGCGACTATGTGCTCAGCCGCATCCGCGCAGGCGTTCTGGAACGCGGCATGGTCGATCTGCTCACCCAGGCCGGTGTGGACGCACGGCTCCGTGAGATCGGCATGCCACATGACGGGACGCTGATCGCCAGCGACATCGGCAGTTTCCGGGTGGATTTCACGGAACACACCGGGCATTCGGTCATGGTCTATGGGCAGACCGAGGTCACGCGCGACCTTTATGACGCACGCGAGGCGTCAGGCGCGCAGACGATCTTCAATGTGCAAGACGTCACCATTGAAGGCGCTGATACCGACACCCCGAGCGTCAGCTTCACAGAAGGCGGCGGCGCACAGTCCATCGCCTGCGATTATATCGTCGGATGCGACGGCTTCCACGGCGTCAGCCGCCGCTCCATACCGGAAGATCAGCGCCGCGAATTTGAGAAGGTCTACCCCTTCGGCTGGCTTGGTATCCTCTCCGAAACGCCACCTGTCGATGACGAATTGATCTACGCCAATTCCGAGCGCGGCTTTGCGCTTTGCTCCATGCGCAACGCCAACCTCAGCCGCTACTACGTGCAATGCTCCATGGCCGATCATGTGGACAATTGGTCGGACGAGGACTTCTGGACCGAACTCAAACGCCGTCTGCCCGAGCAGTATACCGACA
>CAYUSM010000378.1:0-3354 GCA_964447345.1 uncultured Sulfitobacter sp.
CCTATGACCACGATGCGGAAGACGGGTTTTCGGGGCAGAATTACTTTCCGGAGACGATGCAGCGTCCGGTGCTTTATGCGCCGGTTGAGCGTGGGTTTGAGCGGGAGCTGAAGAAACGGTTGGATTACTTCACCAAGCTTCGTGCGAAACGGGACGGGTGAGCGGAGCGCCCCTCTTGGACGTGGGTGCTTTTGGCAGCGGTGTGCCGGAATTGTATTGGAAAGATGAAGCGGGGGCGAGCGGCCTTTGCTTGACAATCAAAGCCCAAAGCGGGACAGACGCCCCATGTTTTCAACACTTTCTCTTGTGGCCCTTGGCGGGGCGATTGGTGCGGCCCTGCGGTATCTCGCGGGTCAGGTGCTGTTCCGTTTGACGGGACCGTCGGAGTTTCCGGTGGCGATACTGGGTGTGAACGTTGTGGGTTCTTTCCTGATGGGGGTCTTTGTGGTGCTGGCGGCACACAAGGGGCTGATGCAGTTCAGCCCCTTTGTGATGACTGGTGTCCTGGGCGGGTTCACGACCTTTTCCGCGTTTTCGCTGGAGGCGGTGACGCTGTTTGAGCGCGGGGACTATGGGGCGGCGGGGCTTTATATTGGCCTGTCCGTTGTTTTGTCCATTGGGGCGTTGATGCTGGGGCTGATGCTGGCGCGGGGGATGGTGGCATGAGCGGTGTTCAGACCTTGATTGTGGGGCCGGGTGACGGCGATCAGCGGCTGGATCGGTGGTTTCGGTCGAAGTTTCCCCATGTGCCGCAGGGCCGGATCGAGAAGATGTGCCGGAAAGGCGAAATCCGTGTCGATGGCGGCCGCGTGAAGGGATCGACGCGGGTGGACGTGGGTCAGTCTGTCCGCATCCCGCCGCTGCCGGAGCAGGCGGCACCGCCGCCGAGCAAGGCGCGCATCAGCGATGCGGATGCGAAGATGATCCGCGGCTGTGTGATTTACAAAGACGATCATGTGATCGCGCTCAACAAACCTGCGGGGCTGGCGACGCAAGGAGGCTCGGGGCAGGGAGGCCGGCATGTGGACGGGTTGGCCGAAGCATTGATGTTCGAGCTGGAGGAGAAACCCCGGCTGGTGCATCGGTTGGACAAGGATACCTCAGGTGTTCTGCTGCTGGCGCGCACGCGGGAGGCCGCGAAGGGGTTGACGGCGGCGATGCGCCACCGGGAGACGCGCAAGATTTACTGGGCTGTGGTGGCAGGCGTGCCAACGCCCTATCTGGGTGAGATCAAGTATGGTCTGGTCAAGGCCGCCGGGCGCGGGCGGGGCGGCGAAGGTGAACGGATGATCGCCGTGCATCCGCGCGACATTGACAGCACACCGGGGGCCAAGCGGGCGCATACGCTTTATGCCACGCTGTTCCGCGTGGCCTCGCGCGCGGCCTGGGTTGCGATGGAGCCGGTGACGGGACGCACGCATCAGCTGCGCGCGCATATGGCCGAGATCGGGCATCCGATCATCGGGGATGGCAAGTACGGTGGATCGGGGCAGGAGAACCTTGGCGATGGCTGGGGTGCGCAATTGGGCGGGATCATCTCAAAAAAGCTGCACCTGCACGCGCGGTTGATGCGGTTTGAGCATCCCGAGACGCGCAAGATCATCGAAGTGCAGGCGGATCTGCCCGAGCACATCAAGCATACGTTTGAAACCTTTGGCTGGACCGAGGATCTGGCCGATGATGATCCTTTTGAGGCGCTGCAATGAGTGCCGCGCTGAAGCTGGTGATCTTTGATGTGGATGGCACGTTGGTGGACAGCCAGGGGGACATCGTGGCGGCGATGACGGCAGCCTTTGCAGCGGTGGATGCGCCGATGCTGCCGCGCAAAGAGGTCTTAAGCATTGTCGGTCTCTCGCTGGATGTGGTTTTTCCGATCTTGCAGCCTGATCTGTCGGAGGCGGCCCATCGCAAGATGGCTGAAGCCTACAAGAACGCCTATATGGACCTGCGTGCGCAGGCGGGTGTTGCGCAGTCTTCCCCGCTTTATCCCGGCGCTTTGGAGACGCTTCGCGCGTTGCACGCCATACCGGAGGTTTTGCTGGGCGTGGCCACGGGCAAATCACGCCGGGGGCTTGATAAGCTGATCGAGGGACACGGGCTGGAGGGGATGTTCCTGACGCAACAGGTTGCGGATCATCATCCCTCAAAGCCGCATCCGTCGATGATCTTGCAGGCGATGGCCGAGACCGGTGTGTCTGCCCGGAACACTGTGATGATCGGGGACACCAGCTTTGACATGGAGATGGCGGCCGCCGCCGGTGTTCAGGGTATCGGTGTGGGCTGGGGGTATCACGACCGGGACAGGCTGGGGCAGGCAACGCATCTGGTCGAAGACTATGCCGTTTTGCGCCGCACCTTGGATGAGATGTGGAGCGTCTCGGTATGAGTGAATGGAAGGTCAAGCGGTTCTGGAAAGAGGCGACTGTCGACGCGGTCGAGGGGGGATATGCCGTTCGGCTTGATGCCCGCCCTGTCAAAACGCCTGCAAAGCGCGCGCTTGTCTTGCCGACCCAAGCCATGGCTGAGACGATTGCAGCGGAATGGGACGCGCAGCAAGACGAGATCAATCCGCATCTGATGCCTGCCACCAAGACGGCGAATGCAGCCATCGACAAGGTGGCGGTGCAGCACGCTGATGTGGCTGACATGCTGGCCGCTTATGGCGACAGTGATCTGCTGTGTTACCGGGCAGACAGTCCTCAGGGGCTGGTGGCGCGACAGGCGGCAGCGTGGGACCCGATGCTGGACTGGGGGGCAGAGGCGCTGGGCGCCCGACTGGTTCCACGCGTTGGTGTGATGCACGCGCCGCAGGACCCGATCGCCCTTGCCCGGCTGACCACATTAACCCATGAGTTGAACGCCTTTGAACTCGCGGCCTTCCACGATCTGGTCAGCCTGACAGGTTCGTTGATCCTTGGGTTTGCTGCGGCAAGACAAGCCCGCCCGCTTGATGACATCTGGGCAATCTCGCGATTGGACGAGGATTGGCAGGCCGAGCAATGGGGCAGGGACGCGGAAGCGGAGGCATCTGCGGCGGTGAAACGCGAGAGCTTTCTGCATGCGGGGCGTATGTTCACGCTTTGTCTCTGACGCTGCCCGGCAGCTGCGGTGAAGGATGCCCAATAGGCCGACAAGCCTTTCGATATTGCGGCTTTTTAAGGCACCTACCCTTGACCTTCAAAAGGGAATCCGACCAAACTACTGCGCACTGGTCAGACCCGTCTGACGAGTATCGCCTCCGGCGTGAATGCGCCGGTTCAACCGCCCTAAAAGTTGGCGGATTATCAGGAAGAGGTAACAATGAAAAAATCTGTACTTTTCGGCGCACTGACAGTCGCCGGTCTGGCTGCAGGC
>CAYUSM010000379.1:0-3353 GCA_964447345.1 uncultured Sulfitobacter sp.
TGCTGCGACCACACCGCGGTCCGATCGCCAATGGCCGAAGGCATCATGAAGAAGTTCTACGGCACCGACACCTACGTCCAATCCGTCGGCGTCAAGAATGACCTTGAGATCGACGGCTTTTCCATCGCGGTTTGTGCGGAAATGGACGTGGAGCTTTCCCGCCACCGCTCCCGCTCTTTTGATGAGATGGAGCAGTGGGGCGACGATCTGAGCTCCTTTGATCTGGTCATCGCGCTTTCCCCCGCCAGCCAGCGCCGTGCGCTGGAACTGACGCGTTTCTTCCACCTCGATGTCGAATACTGGCCCATCCTCGACCCCACCGGGCTGGGCGAGACCCGCGAGGCCAAGCTCACCCAGTTCCGCGCCGCCCGCGACCAGATCGTGACCCGCCTCATCGAACGCTTTGGCCCGCCATTGGAGGATGCCACATGAAAGACCTGATCCAGCGCTACTTTGACGCGTTCAACGCAGGCGATACCGAGGGCATGCTCGCCTGCCTCTCCGAGGATGTGGCCCATCACGTCAACGAAGGAGACATACGCCGGGGCCGTGACAAATTCGCCGCCTTCTGCGCGCATATGTCCCGCTGCTACAAGGAAGAGCTGACCGACATGGTCATCTTTGTCAGCGAGGACGCCAGCCGCGCCGCCGCCGAATACACCGTCAACGGCACCTACCTTGAAACCGACGGCGACCTGCCCGCGGCACATGGCCAGCGCTACACACTCCCGGCGGGCTCTTTCTTTGACATGCAAGACGGCAAGATCACCCGCGTCACCACCTACTACAGCCTCAGCGGCTGGACACGCCAGGTCTCATGACGCACCGACCCCCGGCTTCATCTTTCCAATACAATTCAATGCGACGCTCCCACGGGCACCGCAGCCCGGAATGACGCGCGACATCCGCCCCCTGACCGGTCCTGATCTGGCCGCCGCCCTCCCTCAGGTCGCCCGCTTGCGCATCGAGGTCTTCCGCGCCTTCCCTTACCTTTACGACGGGGATCAGGCCTACGAGGAACGCTACCTGCAATCCTACCGTGACAGCCCGCAGGCCATCGTCGTTGGCGCCTATGACGGCGACACCCTGGTCGGCGCCAGCACCGGCACACCGCTGACCGATCATGCCGATGACTTCGCCACAGCCTTCGCCGGGACGGGCCTTGATCTGTCCCGGATATTCTACTGCGCCGAAAGCGTGCTCCTGCCAGAGCATCGGGGCAGAGGGATCGGTCATGCGTTCTTTGACCAACGCGAAGCCCACGCCCGTTTGCTTGGATTCTCCAAATGCTGCTTCTGCGGGGTCATCCGCCCGCCCGATCACCCTGCCAGACCGGAGGGTTACCGCCCGCTTGATCCGTTCTGGCGTGCCCGCGGCTACGCCCCGCTTGAAGGCGTGATCGCTGAATTCAAATGGAAAGACCTCGGGGAGGCCGATGAGACGGCCAAGCCTCTGCAATTCTGGCTCCGCGATCTATGAGGCACCAAGAGCCCTTTCAAAGGCGCAAATCCGATCTGTCCAACCAGATCGCCCCGCACTCAGGTCTGCGCGCAAAGCTGTGCGGCGCGCTGCCCATAGGCCTTCCACGCAGCCCAGAACCGCTCATTGCCCGCATTGTCCGACTGCCGCACTTCCTGCAACCGGTGCGGGTCCTTGAAATACCGCGCCCCGCGCCGCTGATCGGTGGGTGAAAGCTCCATATCCGCCACCGCCTGCACACAGCCACAGCGCGCCCGGCTCGCCGCCCGCCGCCCGTCCGCCAGACAGGCACTGTTGATCGGCCCCGTCGCATAAAGCACCACAGGTGCTGCCTTCCCCGACGCATACCTTGTCCCACCCCCGCAGGCGGAAACCCCCAAAAGTGCCACCAGCACCACCGCCATTCGTATCATGACAACTGCCTTGCCCTATGGACCGATGGGGTTCTCCCCTTGATGGCCCGTTACCGCTTTAACGCGAACTATGCCGGATTTGCGGATCGGGGGCAAATCACGAAATGCCGCAGCCGATACAAAGGCAGTCGGTCTAACCGACCTGCATCAAACGCGCTTCTCGGCTTTTCAGCGCCATATATCCAAGCTGGCGCGCATGCGCAGGCTCTGCGCCCATCAACTCCGGGAAGAGCTGATAAAGCTCTGAGCGCGCTTGGGGCAACATACCCTTCATCGCCACATCACCAGGATGAAAGCTCTCGGTCCAGACGCCCTCGGTACTCAAGACGGCATGCACATCAAGCAGGAGATGATGATACGTGACGGCACCTTCGCGCACGAGGCGGATGGTTGTGTCATTCAAAAGGTGAACCGCTGGGACCAGAACCTCATTGGCCCCAAAGAAAAGCTCAGCATGCCAGCTGTCGATCAAAACGCGGTGCTGTTGTGACAGGACCAAAGGCTGGCTGTTGCCGATTGCACCCGTTTCAAATCTCACCGGCGCAAAGGCTGCCTGGCATTGCACATGCCGCCAACCATGCCACCTGACCGTCTGCACGCCGTGATCACGCGTCATGACCTCATCTCCGACATGGATATCTTCAATCAGACGGTCCCCTTTCGGCGTTGCGACACGCGTGCCAGAGGCCATGCAGATTGGCGTCGCATATTCCGTCGCGACGAAATTCGGCCCTTCTGCGGTGCTCGTCACCGTCAGCGGCACCCCGACAGGCGGGAAGCCCCCCGGACCGCCGATGAATGCCAAGCCTTCCACGGTGCCATAGGCAGGGGCAGAGTTGTTGACGTTAAACCCAACCAGTGTCCAGCTGTTGGTGCCATCGCTCACCACAATACCATACTCGGCCTCAACCACAGTATTGGTGGCATAGGTGGTCCCGTTCAACGTCGTCGGACCATCAAGGCGCTGACTGCCATCGGAGTCTTGAAAGTTGTCGTCGTCATCAGTGATCGAGACCGGAACCCAACTATTGGAGTTCAATGTGATCGTGAGCCCGTTTAAGTGACTGCCATCACCTTGCGTCACGCCGTCAAGCTGCCCACCACCGGAAATGGTGATCTCGTCCTCTTCGAGGACGTATATGTCGTAATCTGCCATGGTCTGCCCGGTGGATAGCGCTCTGTTTCGGCGCTTTTACCAATAAAAATTGCAACAAATGGGGCGCAAAATCAAGAGAGTAGGGCAAAGGCGTGTCAATGATAATCAGGTCTGAAAGCACCCACCGGCCTGCCTCGCCGGGCCCCTGCATCTCGGCGTGACGCCCTCTTCGCACCGCAAGCGTCATTGCGCTTTTCCGCCTCACTCAACCGACCTTGACCGCCCCCCGAAACCCCTACATATCAGGGCTATGACACCGCTCTCACATATCCGCAATTTCTCCATCGTCGCGCATATCGACCACG
>CAYUSM010000380.1:0-3324 GCA_964447345.1 uncultured Sulfitobacter sp.
GGGGTTGGCCATGGTGCGCTCCTGAGCAATCTGATGTTTGCAGGGGCGTAGCCTGCCCATGGGGAAGGGTCAAGAACGCCTAGCGTGCAAGGTCCACCCAGACGAGCGCGTGGCGGCTGGCTGCGGTATTGATCGGTAGGATGCCTGCGTCTGTGACGCGCCAGTCGGACGAGGGCAGGACATAGTCGACGCGCAGGGGGCCCGTCTGTTCCCAGATGACGGTGGGCAGGTCTGGCAATGGGTCCTGCAGCTCTGACCGGGCCAAAAGCTGCTGCATCACGATGCCCAGTCCATCGCCTGCCAGTGGGTCCAGATTGGCGTCGCCCAGCAAGATGAAACGTTCTTCGGGAGGCGGGGCAAATGCGCCGTCGAGGTAGCGCAGCCAGAACGCCGTCTCATCATGGTTTCGTTTGCCGTTTCGGTCCTCGGGTCCGTCGAAGACCGGAGGAGAGGCGTGGTAGGTCAGCAGTGTGACATGGCCCCAGGCGGGATGCTCTACCGGGACGACCCAGTGCCCATGGGCCGACAGACGTTGAATGCTCAACGCTTCCGCACTTGGGAATGGCGCGCCGTTGGCTGTAGGTAGAAGCGCGTTTGGCAGGTCGCGCCAGAGCACGTCAGAATATGTTTCCACCTCCGCCATGACAATTGGCAGACGGGACAGGAGTGCCATGCTGCCCTGGCCGTAGAAACGACCAAAACCCTGCGCATCACCGGGCCCGCCGGTTTGGCCATCGCCATCCAGATCGTAAGGCGTCCGCAGGCCCGCATTGGGCGGTGCAGCAAACAGGTGGGGGTAAGGCGCGCCTTCTGCTTTCAGTGCTTCGGCAAGGGCAGAGAGCGCACGGTTTTCAAGATCATAGTCGAAGCCTTGCAGAGCGATTATGTCCGCCTCCGCATCTGCGATTGTGGCGATGACTGCCGAAACCTGAGGGTCGCTGCCTTGGACGATGTCGCGCAGGAGAAGGCCGGGGCCTTTGCGCAAAAGCTCCGTATTGAAGGTGGCAACGCGCAGTGTCTCAGCCGTGCTGAGCGTGGCCAGAAAGACAGTGCAAATGAGTGCCGTCAGGCTGCCTGCCAGCCACCTTCGGCTTCGGCGTTTGCATAGGTGCGGCGGCGCTTTTCCTGGATCATCTCCGCGACCCGCGCCATGGCGACGCCGCGCATGATCATGCTTGCAGGAAGAAAGGCCCATGCGCTTAGCGTCCAGATGATGGTTTGCGGGTTGCTGAGTGTGACAGGGTCTATCAGATCGGTGGCGGCCTTGACCACTGCGGGAATGATGAAGGGCAGCAGGAACCCAAGCGCGATGTTCACGCGCGCATCCCGCTGCAAACGGTCCAGCACGTCACCGCCAGCAGTGGGGTCGAACAGGGGAAGGTTTACCCAAACGTTGAAGGCACCACGCCGTGCGGGCCAGCCCATGACACGGACCAAAAAGACGAAAGACACCATGGTGACCACGGAAAAGAAGTAGGCAATGCCCGCTGCTGTGCGCACGGTTGAGACCAGAACCGGATTGGCATCGGCTGGCAACATCAGCACCACCAGCCGCACGGGCGAGAAAGGGAAGTCGAGCGCATTGCCGATGATGGTCCCAAGCGACGACAGCGTCTGGGTCAGCATCGACGGATCGACCCTGCCTTTGAGGATCAGGCTGAGCATCAGGATCGTCAGAAAGAGCGAGACAAAGCGCAGACGGTTGAAGGGGGCGGCGTCGCGAAACTCCACGATGCTTGGGAAATTGGAGTTGTACTCGGTAAACGTCAGGAATCCGGCAAGCAGGGCAACAAGGACAGTGATTTGACTGGAATCAGCAGCCACGCCCGGCAACAAGAGCGCAGGCGTCGCAATGGTAATGGCCACCAATAGGCCACGCGCAGCCGCGCCTGTCATCCGTCCGATCACTACTCTACCCTTCCAAACTGGCCAGCCGCGATTCCGTGCCGCGTGCTTGTTCCAACTTGTCGACCCCCGGGGAAACGGGGGCCTGCCTCATTATTGCCCAATTTGTGCCTTCTTTCGCCCAGACGCTCAAGTCACTGTAGAAGGTTCCGTAAGGCTTGTGGCGATTTGAGGGAAAGGGTGGTGCGTTCTTGCATCTATTTCAGGGCGAGAAGTAGGCGCACCGCAAGATATTGTGGGCATTGAAAAAATGCCCACAATTTTCGCTCGGAGAAACGTAACCCTAGCGTGTATTGATTAACATATTAGGTTCAGACCCAAGGGCGGCTTTGCTGCGCTTGCGCCTCATATGTGTCAATTGAGGCCGCCTTTTCCATGGTCAGGCCAATGTCATCAAGACCGTTCATCAGGCAGTGTTTCTTGAATGGATCAACCTCGAACGAGAAAACCTCGCCGTCAGAGGACGTCACCGTCTGTGCCTCGAGGTCGATGGTCATCCGGGCGTTCGCCCCTTTCTCGGCATCTTTCATCAGCACGTCGACCTGCTCTTGTGGCAATGCGATGGGCAGAATGCCATTTTTAAAGCAATTATTGAAAAAGATGTCGGCGAAAGATGGCGCGATCACGCAGCGGATGCCGAAGTCTTTGATGGCCCAAGGGGCATGTTCACGCGAAGAACCGCAACCGAAGTTGTCGCCCGCGACCAGAATTTCGGCTTCGCGGTATTGAGGCTTGTTCAGCACGAAATCGGGGATTTCCTTGCCGTCATCATCATAGCGCATCTCGTCAAAGAGGTTCACGCCAAGGCCGGAGCGCTTGATGGTTTTGAGGAACTGCTTGGGGATGATCATATCGGTGTCGATGTTGATCAGCGGCATGGGGGCCGCGATCCCGGTGAGGGTGTCGAATTTGTCCATTTCTATTTTCCTTCTTGGGTGCCGCTGCCCGATGCTGTTGGGAGGGTTGTTGGCGGAACCCGTTCAAAGTGGCGTTTGCCGTAGTGGATGGCGAAGAAGAGCCAGCCGATGGCTGCGATAATGCAAAGTGCGAAACCCGCCATCAGCATGAGGGCGTGATCAGGTAGGAAGAAGATCGCAATAAAGCAGATGATTGCTGTGATCAGCAGCGGCAGGAAGCCTACTCCCACCAAAGCTACGGTGCGTGGGTTATCAGACGACACACTGTAGCTGTAGGTGGGGCCGATGCGCTTGCTTGCGGCGCGTTTGATCCTCATTGCGATCCGTCCTCCTACATCATCTCCCGCACATCTGTCAGTTTGCCGGTGATCGCTGCGGCTGCCGCCATTGCGGGCGACATCAGGTGTGTGCGGCCGCCGCGGCCCTGACGGCCCTCGAAGTTGCGGTTGGAGGTTGCCGCACAGCGCTCGCCCGGTTGCAGCTGGTCGGGGTTCATCGCCAG
>CAYUSM010000381.1:0-3323 GCA_964447345.1 uncultured Sulfitobacter sp.
GCATTGATGTATCCCTGAGGATGAAATGAGAGGGACGTTGGCAGGATATGCCAAATGTCTGCGACTTTTGTCCGAGGGGTCTGAGACGTGAAACCGGGACGCCCAAAACGCCTAAAACTCGAAGAGCGGATCGAACTCGCGCGGCGCTATCATGCCGGGGAGACGCCGAAGGTTCTGGCAGAGGCCTACGGTGTATCGCGACGGCACGTGACCCGGCTGGCCAAGGAGGAGCGGGGCGAAGGACAGGAGGTTCGAGACCCTTCGGTCACGGTGAGTTTCCGCGCGGCGACCTCTGAAATGGCCGCCTTCGATGCGGCTTGGCTGGCCCGCGGCTTTACGAGCCGCAGCCAGGCCTTGCAGGCGGTTGTGCGGGCCCGGTGTGGGCTGCTCGATCTGATGCGAGACGATCTCCGGGCGTTCTCGGAGACGTTGCAGCAGGCACAAGACGTTGCAGACAGCGGCCGTGTTCTGGCGAAGGCGGTGCAACGCGGAAAGCTGACGCTGTCGCCGGAGAACCGTGCAACGCTTGTCGCGCTGCATGATCTCGCGCAGCGCACCTATCGCGATCTTGCCGCGCTCAAAGCGTCGGCCTGTCAGCGACGGGGCGTGGGGTGGAACGCGGCGGATCCCGAGGCTTCAGACGCGTCTGAGGAGTTGGTGGACCATGTCTGAGCCGCTCGCCCTCTATCACGCCGTCATGGGCAAGCTCTGGGAGACGGAGCGCATCCAGGGTCAGCGTCAGGCGCGCATAGACGCGCGGCTGGCAGGGCGGCGGCAGGGTCGCAGTTACCAGCGCGTGGGCCGGGCCTCGGCGCGCAATCTGCTGAAGTCAGTTATGCCGGAGAGTCGCGCCGCGGTCTTCAAGCGGATCAGGGCAGGGGGGTGCAAGACGAAGCGGAGCCTGGGCAACCAGCTCGCTTACGTGAACGACAAGGCGGTCTACACCTACGCGACGATGACCAACCCACTGACGGCTGAGGCTGTGCTGACCGAGGCGCAGAAGGCGGAGATCGTGGAGGCCTGGGCGCAATCCTGGCGGGGCACGACGAAGCTCGGGTTTACCTCGCATATGCTGCTGTCCTTCCCGACCGACGTCACGGTGGATCAGGTACGCGAGATCACACTCGATTGGGCCGAGCATTTCTTCGAAAGCGGGGATTACGGCGATCAGTGGGACTACGTGCTCTCGGTGCATGATGACCGGGCCCACAAGCATGCGCATATCCTTCTAAACAACCGGGGCCTCGCCAACGGCACCTGGTTCTCCTGCTGGGCCGAGGGCGTGATGTCGCCCCAGCTGATGCGGGAAAAGCAGGCGGAGATCGCCGAACGCTACGGTGTGATACTGGAGGCCACGACCCGGCTCGAGCGCGGCATCTTCGAGAAGGCCCCAGGTATCGCAGAAATCTACCGGGCAAAGGACGAGGCGCGCCTGCCGCGCGAGATCGCACTGTCGTCCGAAGAGCGGGCCATCGCCATGGCGCAGGTGACAGGGTTTGCCAAGGACTACCGCAATCTGGCCGATGTGCTGGATCGCATGGATCAGAAACACCTGGCCTACGCGATGCGCCGCATGGCCACTTCGATAGGGTCGGACACGCCTTACAGATTTACCGCAGGAGAGATCGATATGGAGACCATTCGAACGGTCGGTGAGGCCATCGACTATGCCGAGAAAACCATCGAAGCGCTAAGGCTCAAGGCAGAAGAACTTGATGCCACCGAGCGCCCGGGATTTGAAACCAAGGCGGCGGGTGTCGTTCGTGATCTCTCGCAGATGGTGCCGGACCCTGATTTGCGCGCCCGGTTCGGGCGCGACTTGACCGAGTCCTATCCGCCAGGAGCCGGAGACGGGCGCTTGAGTGCTGCGTTCTCATCGGGCAAGGACCCTGTCCTCGAGGCCCTGAAGGCGGATGCCGCAAGGGCCGGTCTCGATCCGCAAGAGATGGCTGCCCGGATCGAAGCCGGTGGGACGACGAACTATGGGCTTGCTCAGGATTGGGTGGACCGCGACATGGCGGCGGTTCTGGCCAAGGATGGCGTCGATCTCGCTCAGGCCAGCGACGATCAACAAGATCGCGCGTTGGAAACAGTCGATCGGTTCATGGACCGATTGCTGGAGCGCGCGAAGGAGCTCGGCATAGCGACGGGTCTGTCACGCGCATCGGACGATTTGCAGGTGATCGATGACGAGGACCGTGGGCCAAACCCGTATCTGCAGGACCTCGCGGACATGTTGCGCGACGGCAGCCTGTCAGAGGTTCAGGAAGAGACCGTTGAACGCACGCTGAAGGCCGAACTCTTCAAGGAGCTGGGCGAGGAGGGACTTGGGGAGCTGCGGCGCGGCAATTACGAGGTGCTGGCAGAGGTGCTTCCCAACCGGATTGATCAGATCACGGTCACGCAGGAATTCCTCGAGCTGACCCATGAGGAGACCGGTGATCAGGTCTTTACCGACCGTGCCTCCGCCTTGCAGCAGGACAAGGTCGAGGCGTTGGCCCGTGACACCCATCTCGAGATGCAGCGGGGCAGGGGGCTATCGCGCGATCTCGACGATGAGATCAGCTTCTGATGAGCACCCGGCTTCCTCTCTGGGCTGCCGTGCCAGTGGGTACCCTCTGCGGAACCGCCCTCGGCACGATCGCGGCGAGCTTCTATCTCGCACTGGCGTTGAGAACGGGTTTTGCCGAGTTTGACATGTTTGCCGTCTGGACGGCGAGCGCGGGTCTGCGCGCCGCAAATCCCGAGGCGTTCAAGGTTGCGTTCGGTGCCGTTGGCTTCGGGGCTATTGGACTGGCGGTTCTGGCCTTCAGCTGGACCTGGGCGCAGGACCGGGATGATTACGGGTCCGCACATTGGCAGACCAGACGTGAGCTCAAGGCGAACGGCATGCTCCAGACACCGGGATCCGGGTTTGTCTGTGGCAAGCTGGGAAAGCCGGCGTCAAAGGCGCCCTACATCTCTGCGAGCGACATACCGCATGTAATGATGGTGGCTCCGACCCGGGCCGGCAAGGGCGTGGGCTTCGTGATCCCGAACCTTTTGTCTTTCGCAGGTTCGGTCGTGGTTCTGGATGTGAAGGGCGAGAATTTCGAGAAGACGGCGCGGCTGAGGGCGCTCAACGGCGATGAGGTCTTCCGCTTCAGCCCGTTTGATTGGGCGAACAGTTCGCATCGCTATAACCCGCTCGCGCGGATCGCGGCCGCCCCCAGTTTCGCCCAGCAGTTCACAGAAGTCTCGATCCTGGCGGACCTCTTCCTCGACAAGGACAACAAGACACTCGACACCTTCTCCGAGGCAGGCAAATCGATATTCGTCGCGGC
>CAYUSM010000382.1:0-3312 GCA_964447345.1 uncultured Sulfitobacter sp.
GGTTCTCAGCATCTTCGTCCACCGCCGTGGCGCGGACAAAGGCAACTGACCGGGTCACATGGTAGCAGGTCGCAGTGGCGGTGATCCGTTGGCCGGGGGTTGCCGGGCGCAGGTATTCAATCCGCAAATCAATGGTGGCGGTATGGGACAGGTTGCGCGGATGGCTCATTACTGCCGCACCGCAACAGGTGTCCATCAGCGCCGACACCGCCCCGCCATGCACCACACCCGTTGCCGGATCACCGATCAGCTTTTCGGCATAAGGCATCGCAATCACCGCCGTGCCGGCCTCAAGCTTTTCCAGCTCCATCCCCAACGCCAGCGCATGAGGCAGGGCTTCGATGAATTGGGCGGCCTGTTTGATCTTGTCAGCCATTGCGCCTGTCCCCCTTGCGCGAATTTTTTCCTTTATCTGCGCAGGTATCGCAAAGGGCAAGACCGCTGGTTGCGCTTGACGTGGCATGCCCTTAGCTTGTGCCCAAGGGAGTGAGAACCATGGCAGAAGACCGCCTGACTTTCAAAGAAATGTGCGCCGAATTCGAGGTCACACCGCGCACGCTGCGCTATTACGAATACATCGAACTGCTGCAGCCTGACCGGGAAGGCCGCTCGCGGTTTTATGGTCCTCGCGAACGCGCGCGGATGAAGATGATCCTGCAGGGTCGAAAGTGGGGGTTTTCCCTCGAAAGCATCCGTCAATGGCTGCTGATCCGGGATGAGCGCGGCGACCGCAGTCAGGCAGAGGTCTGGATGACCGCCTCCAAAGAGCAGCTTGCAGAGCTGCGCGACCAGCGCGCGCAACTGGATGAGGCCATTGAAGAGCTGGAAGCCCAGCGCATCAAGACCGCTGAATTTCTTGCCAGCTTCGAGGACTAGCGCCGCAGGGCGTCATGCAGCAGGCATTGAATAAAGGACGATGTCCTGAATTGCACGGTCCAGCTCCCCCGCAACCGTGATCAGCCTTCCAATCAGCTCGCTGGGCGACTTGTCGGCCAGTTCGAACGCCGAATTCTCGATCAGCCTTTCAGCCTCGTATAGATTGTTTAATGCTTGAACAAATTTCGGATCAGCGACCGAAGTTGATAGATCAGAGCTGGGCATTCTGCACCTCAAAAGGACAACAGGAAGGGATTTGCACGAATTGCCGGGTTTTAAAAGACGCGACCATGAAAGCACGTCACGCAATCACGCCACAGGCGGAATCATGCTGTCTGGCGATAGTGAACCAACCCTGATCCCAGCCCCCGCACCGCAGCTGACGTTCGGTCATTGACCTCCAGCTTTTCAAACATGCGCCGCATCATTGTATCTACCGTGTGACGCGAGATGCCCAGGATTTCGCCGATGACGGAATTGCTTTTGCCTCTGGCGATCCACTGAAGAATCTCCAACTCTCGCGGGGAAAGTTCCGCTATTGTCTGGTCATTGGCAGTTATTTCGCAATAACGGATATGCGCCATCTGCGCTGCGCACTGCAGCTCAAAAATATCCTGTCCGCTCAACGCTGGCGCGGGCCCACCAAATCCCAGCCCGACATACGCATTTCGCATATTGGGTCCATAGACCTGCATGGCCAGTCCATCCCCCAGACGCGATGCTGCCAACATATCCATGTAGCTTTCCTGCTCGGGCGAAAGGGTGGCCAACTCCCCGGCTTCAGACCACCGAAAGGGTCGCACAAGTTTTGCCGCCAGCCCGGGGATGGGATCAATCCTGCTCAGATCGCCCTCGATGTACTGGCACACCCAGTCTGCTGGAAAGCCATCCTCGACAATACCAAGCTGTTCCGCACCGGGCACCTGCGCGTCATTGCTGTGATAGCTGACCATCTCAATCCCGCGGCTGTGAAAGAAGTCCAACGCAGCCATCCACAGCTTCGACCGCCGGGTGATGCTTTGGCAGGCAGCAATGAACGCGGGAAGGGATTGGTTTTCGGTCATGGCCGGTGTCCTTGATCACGGCGTCTTGCAATACTTTAAGCTCAAAATTCGCGATTATTACCTAAAATCCGCGTTTCTAGCAGCATTTTGCCAAGACCAGGCGGCTTTTCCGGAAATCGAGGTGCCACGTCTCAGAAATCGCGCTTTCGAGAAAATAGTGGTTTACCAATGCTCTAGTTACGTCAACTTTGATAGTGACGTGACGTCCCTGTTACGTCAACGTAAACCTCTATTGTAAGAATCCCCCAAACGTCACACATCACCGCCAAGACGATGTTTCAAGTGACGAGAGTAGATGAGATGAACAGCGAGATGATGACAATTCGCGAAATGTGTGACGCCTTCGACGTCACCCCCCGGACCCTGCGCTTTTACGAAGCCAAGGAACTGCTGTTCCCGGTCCGCGAAGGCCAGAAACGGCTCTTTACCAAGCGCGACCGCGCGCGCCTCAAGCTGATCCTGCGCGGCAAGCGCTTTGGCTTCAGCCTTGAAGAAATCCGCCAGCTTCTGGACCTGTATCACATGGGTGACCAGCAACAGACACAGATCGCACGTGCCTATGATATCGCACGCGAACGTCTGGCCGACATGGAAAGCCAGCGCGCCGAGCTGGACACGGCGATTGATGACCTCAAAGAACAACTCAAGTGGGGCGAAAAGATGATCGCCTCGATGAAACAAACCCGCAGCGCGGCCGAATAGCCCCGCGCGCGCCCCGATCCAAAAGTTGCGAACAGAACCTCTAGGGAGAGACTTCAAATGCCTACCTATACCCCACCCACAAAAGACATGCAGTTTGTCCTTCATGATGTCCTGAAGGTGAACGACGCCAAGATCCCCGGCTACGAAGACCTGGAGCCTGATTTCACCTCCGCCATCCTCGAAGAAGCGGGCAAGCTGACCTCCGAGGTTGTGGCCCCTCTGAACGTGGTGGGTGACAAGGAAGGCTGCCGTCTTGAGAACGGCGTGGTCTACACCCCCAAAGGCTTCAAAGAGGCTTTTGATCAGGTCAAGGAAGGCGGCTGGACCGGCCTCGACATGCCAGAGCAATATGGCGGTCAGGGCATGCCTTACGTGATGGGCACGGCGGTGGGTGAATACTTCTCCTCGGCCAACCAGGCCTTCACGATGTATCAGGGTCTGACCCATGGTGCGGCTTCCGCGATCCTCGCCCACGGCACGGACGCGCAGAAAGACACCTATCTGCCCAAGATGGTCAGCTGCGACTGGACCGGCACCATGAACCTGACCGAGCCGCACTGCGGCACGGACCTTGGCCTGATGCGCACCAAGGCGGCGCCACAGGACGACGGCAGCTACAAGATTTCCGGTCAGAAGATTTTCATCTCCGCCGGTGAGCATGACATGGCCG
>CAYUSM010000383.1:0-3310 GCA_964447345.1 uncultured Sulfitobacter sp.
CGCTGGATACTGTTGACGAGAAACTGAATTGTCGCGTGCGTGATCTGGACGCGCCAATTGTGGGGGCGGCGGACGGGCCTTTTGCAGGTGTGCCCTTTGTCATCAAGGATTTGGTCATGCATGTCGCAGGTGTGCCGCAAACCATGGGCACGCGTCTTCTGGCTGGGGACCAGTTCAAGACCGAGCACAACTCGGTGTTGTTTGATCGCTTCAAAGCGGCCGGGCTGACGACAATTGCACGCACCGCAACACCGGAACTCGGGTTTAACGCCACGACCGAGGCGGTTGCAAATGGTGCAACCCGCAACCCCTGGAACACTGAGATGAGCCCCGGCGGTTCCTCCGGCGGCTCGGCTGCGGCGGTGGCTGCGGGCGTGACACCGATCGGACATGCAAACGATGGCGGCGGGTCGATCCGTATTCCGGCTGCCGCTTGTGGCTTGGTTGGGCTGAAACCCAGTCGGGGCCGTACGCCTGTGGGACCGGACTATCAAATGCCACTACACGGGATGGGCATTGAGTTTGCCGTCACCCGTTCCACGCGCGATGCAGCCAAGTTGCTGGATTGTGTGGCAGGACCGGAAGCGAACAGCTTCATTCCGCTTTTCAATCCGGAGACGCCCTTTGCAAAGGGGATCGAAACGCCAATGAAGGGCCTCAAGATCGCGCTCGCCCCAAATGGTTTCACCGACGATGCGCAGATCGACGCCGTGATGGCGGATGAGGTTCGGCGTGTAGGGCGGATGCTGTCTGACATGGGCCACAAGGTTGAGGAGATCGACGCGATTCCACTGCCTGCGGAGCAGTTCAAGGTGGCAAACCAGCGGATGTGGTTCTCTTTCTGCGCGGCAGGTGTTTATGGGCTGACCGGCGTTCTGGGGCTTAGCCCCGATGACACGATGTTCGAGGCTTGCTCATTGCGTGCTGCTGAAAGCGGGGCTGCCATGAGCGCGCCCCAGATGGAGGAGGCGATGATGATCGCCGCTGCGGTCAGCCAGCAGATGGGCGCCTTCCTCGCTGGATACGATGCGGTGATCTTGCCGCCCTTTGCCAATCCTTCCACACCACTTGGCACGCTGAACCAGAACAATCCCGATTGGAGCGCCGAAGACTTCTATGACGCGCTCTTTGCCCGGTTCCCTTGCACAGCGCCTTTCAACATGACCGGTCATCCTGCCATCTCGGTACCGACGGGCATGAAAGATGACATGCCGGTGGCTGTGCAGATTGTCGCGAATGCCGCGCGGGAAGACATCTTGCTCAACCTGAGTGCGGTGCTGGAGCAGGAGATTGACTGGAGCACCCGGCGGCCTTCCGTCCATGTCTCTGCCTAAAGCAATCGCCACCCTGTGGTGACGATCCGCGCTGCGGCGGCGGCGCGGGTCATCACGTCCAGCTTTGACAGGATCGCCGCGACATGCGCGTTGGCAGTACGTGGCGTGATCTTGAGCACCGAGGCAATCTGCGCATTGCTGAGGCCCTGCGGCAGGAGTGCCGCGACCTGCAATTCTCGCGCGGTCAAATGCGTCTCAGCAGGTCCGAGGTCAGCCATACGAACACCCTGCGATGTACGCCCAAGGCTCACTTGGCGCAGATGGTCCCCCAGGTCCACGAGCCAGAGCGCCTGCTCGCCCCCTGCCATCCGCAATGCACGTGCAATGACCTTGGGAGTGAGAAGCGCGGCATCCAGCAGGCCGCTACGACGTTTCGCGGTACCAGCAGCATCGATCAGCACCCAGCCCCGCGCGCCGGATTGGTCAGGCCGCGCAACCGGGTCCACCAGCGCCGCGATGATCCGCGCGATCCGATCCAGAAAGTCACACATCTCGTCACTGAGATGCCCGCGCTCTTCGAAAGACAGATGTTGAAAACCGATGAGCCGACCATCGCTGCCTACCAATGGTGTGGTCACGCCATCGCGGAACCCTTCGGGCAGGATAAACTCCTGAACGGTCGGGGACAGTTGCAACTGCGTGGGCAGATCGCTCATCCGAAGAGACCGGCCATCGCCAACCTCTTCAAACGCGGCAAGGTCGTAGCGAAAATCTTCCGAGCCCAGATGCCGCAGGATGCGGTCGCTGTAGCCGCTGGAGCGGTGGACCTGCAGTTCGCATGTGTCTGTCAGAAGGGATTGGTTGATCGCAACGAATGGCAGGTCGAGGTTGAGACGTGCTTCAATGTCATCCAGCCGCGACCGCGCACTGAGTGCAGAGGCCGAAATGGCCGCGATGTCGAACATCGCATGCTGTAATGTAGGTGGCATGGACAAGGGCATGGCGAAGCATAAATACCCTGCCAGTCCGCTGTCAAAGCAATCCTGGCAGGGTCATGCTGTATCCCGCCGGGTGGCGGTTTGCCTCAGACCGGCATGTTCTCGAACATGTCGTCGTAGGCTTCATCGTCCAGCTTCCTGCAGATGCGCGTCAGGCGCCGCGGGACCGGTTGGTCAAAGGACGCAAGTGACCGAATGACGCGGTGCACGTCTGGGCGCAGCTTCAGCCGCTCCTGAGGGCGCGCGCTGTTGTACATCTTCTCCAGATGCGCTGCCTGCTTTTTGAGCTCTTCCATGTTCATAGCAACATCCTCCCCGTGTCGATTCCCGTCATGCTAGCATGGCTCCGGCGGCAGAGTGTTAATTTGGTGTGAATGTTTTGGACCCGGCAGGATGACGCCGAAAAAATAGGCAAATTTCATCGTTCTTTTAGAAAACCAATACCGTTAGTCTCATTCCAATCCCCATTTTCGCCGGTTTTTCAGGCAGCAATCTCGCGCAGCGGCTTAGAGCGACAGATCAGACGTTCTGCTTTGGGGGTATTCCATGCCTTTCAGATGGCGCGGCAGACGGCTTTCCATCGGCCCTAAACTCCTGTATGCCGCCGCAATCTGAATGCCGGCGCCCGGACCGCAGCGCCGCCCAAACGAAGATACCGCGGTCAGGGGCAATACGGCCCCTATGCAAATGGCCCATCAGGGCCGAAACAGGAAACGTAGATGTTTAACGTAACGACGAAATCAATGCAGTGGGGCGAGGAAACGCTCACGCTGGAAACAGGAAAAGTGGCCCGTCAGGCGGATGGGTCCGTGATTGCAACGCTGGGCGAAACCAGTGTCATGGCGAACGTGACCTATGCACGTGCGCAAAAGCCCGGTCAGGACTTCTTTCCGCTGACCGTGCACTACCAAGAGAAATACTATGCCGCGGGTAAAGTGCCTGGCGGTTTCTTCAAGCGCGAAGCGCGCCCGACTGAAAAAGAAACGCTGACCGCGCGTTTGATCGACCGCCCGATCCGCCCCCTGTTCGTCCCCGGCT
>CAYUSM010000384.1:0-3290 GCA_964447345.1 uncultured Sulfitobacter sp.
TCCCAAGGGGCGATGTACCTGATGCTGGACGTGCGCAGCACGGGGATGAGTGGTGAGGAATTTGCCTATGCCCTGCTGGAAAAGCACCACATTGCAACGATGCCGGGCGAAAGCTTTGGTCAGGCGGCGGCGGGCCATCTGCGGGTGGCGATGACCATTGAGGACACCAAGTTTGAAGAGGCGCTCAAAACGCTCTGCGCCTTTGCAGAAACCCTGGTGTGAAATGAAAAAGGGTTGGCGCACGAGGGGACGCGCCAACCCTTCCATTTGCTATCCAGTCCGGGGACCGGGGCAGCAATCAAAAGCGCAGTGACCCGCGCACGGTGAACGTGGTTGCATCAATGTCATTGCCTGCTACACCACCTACATCGTCAAAGCGGTGTTCCAGCAATTCGGCACCAACCGTATAACGATCCGTGACTTTGTAGGTGACACCGATACCGGCGAATGCGCCGTCCTCATCGCCGACGGAGGTGTCCGCGCGCGCATAGCCAGCGGTTGCGTAGATCAGGGTGTTACCCAGATCGTAACCGCCCTTGAGCTTCAGCCGTGCCACGGAGTCCAGATCAGCCGCGCCGTCGTTCAGGTCAATGTCGGCCTGATCATAATCAAGCTCACCACCCACGACGAAATCGCCGAAGTCATAGTCATAGCCTGCGTGGAAACCGAATGTGTAATCATCGCCTTCCAATCCAGCGTCCCCGCCGACATCACCGTAGCCAAGCTGCAAACCGGTGTAGAACCCTGTCCAATCACCGGAGACGGGCACCGGTGCCGGGGCTGGCGCGATTACCGGCGTCTCTACCACCGGCTCTTCGATGCTGCCCGCAATGGCCGCGCCGCTCAGGCCGGTTGTCCCGATCAGGGCCACCGCGCTCAGCTTTGCAAATCGTTTCATATTTCTGCTCCTTCATACCTTGTTGAGCTTATTCATTCTCATTGCCCCCGCCGCTGCGTGCGGGATCACCGGGGCAATGCCCTAGATAGGAAGGCAGTTCCAAACATTCGCCTCACGCCTTCGCGATGGGCAGATTGTTGCGTCGCAGCGGGAAAAGCATCGGCCAAAACCGGCTCAAAAAGGGGCGTTTGGCCAATGTTACAGGGCTCAGCGGGCGATGGCCGATGCTGCAGGTGCACGGGTCGCAAACGGACTGCGATGGCGTAAACGGAACAGAAACCGGCGGTTTTCCTGCGCAGGCTGGGCAAAAAGGGACGCCGAGGATGACGCCGGATATTTGCATCATCACAAGAGTTTGCCGGACCATAGGTGCGGTGCGTGGCATGGCTGCGCGAGGGGCACCGTGGTGGGCGTAAGACCACCCTTTCCCTTCCCAACTTTCGGACCAAAGACATGACAGACCAGACACCCTTGCGCAGTGGCGGCCGTGCGGCCCGCCGTGCTGCCCGCGCGAAATCCCTTCCCGAGCATATGCGGCCCATCCGCCCCGGCATGGAGGGCGGGACATACAAACCGCTGAGCGATGCGGATATGGAGGCCATCCACAACGCAGCCCTTGAGGCGCTGGAAACCATCGGGCTGGCCGATGCGCCGCCCAGTGGCGTGGCCTATCTGACCGGCGCCGGTGCGATTGAAGGAGACGACGGACGCATCCGTTTCCCGCGTGCGCTGGTAGAAGACACGCTGGCCCGCGCCAACCGCTCGGTCACGCTGTGGGCGCGCGATCCGGCCCATGATCTGGAGCTGTCGGGTAGCCGTGTACACTATGGAACGGCAGGGGCTGCCGTGCATCTGGTGGATGTCGCGGACAACAGCTACCGCGAATGCGGTGTGCAGGACCTTTATGATGCCGCACGAATTACGGACGTTCTGCCGAATATTCACTTCCTGCAGCGTCCCATGGTGTGTCGAGACATTTCAGACAATCTGGAAATGGACCTCAACACGATCTACGCCTGCTGCGCGGGCACGATGAAACATGTGGGCACGTCCTTTTCCGACCCGGCCAATGTGGCGGATTGCCTTGAACTTCTGCACATGATCGCAGGCGGTGAGGACAAATGGCGCGAGCGGCCTTTTGTGTTGAATTCCAATTGCTTCGTCGTGCCGCCGATGAAATTTGCCACTGAGTCCTGCGAGACCATGGAGCGGTGCATCGAAGGCGGCATGCCGGTGCTGCTTTTGAGCGCGGGGATGGCAGGTGCCACGGCGCCATCGACCGTTGCGGGCGCGATTGTGCAGGCGGTGGCGGAATGTCTGGCAGGCCTTGTTTACGTCAACGCCGTGAAGCCCGGGCATCCGGCTGTCTTTGGCACCTGGCCCTTTGGTCTGGACCTGCGCTCGGGCGCGATGACCGGGGGATCGGGCGAACAGGCGCTGCTGACGGCGGGCTGCGCGCAGATGCATCACTTCTACGGGCTTCCCGGTGGGGCGGCGGGCGGCATTGCGGATGCCAAGATGCCGGATATGCAGGCCGGGTGGGAACAGATGTGTTCCAACGTCATGGCGGGGCTGTCGGGCTGTAACATGGTCTATGAGGCGGCGGGCATGCATGCCTCTCTGCTGGGGTTCTGCCACGAGTCGCTGATTCTTGGCGATGATCTGATCGGACAGGCGCTGCGCTGCGTGCGCGGGATCGAGGTCAATGACGAGACACTGGCGCTGGATCAGATGCGCGAAGTCTGCATCGGCGGGCCAGGGCATTATCTGGGAACCGAGCAGACACTGAGCCGGATGGAGACCGACCACGTCTATCCGTCACTGGCCAACAGGTCCTCACCCAAGGAATGGGATGAGCTGGGCAAACCTGACCTGATCCAGAACGCGACAACGCGCAAGGAAGAGATACTGGGTGCGCATGGCCGGGCACGGTTTGATCCGGTGACAGATCAGGCGATCAGGGCGCGGTTCAACATTCATTTGCCCGCGTAGGACGCTGGCCGGAAACGAAAAAGAGGCCCGGCGCTGGGGCAGCCGGGCCTCTTTCATACGGGGCGCGTGCGGCTAAGCTGCCGCACCGCCCGCGCCCCGCATACCCCTTACCCGTCGCTTGGGGCTGCTGGCATCATGCCGGCCTCTTGAGCGGCCTGCACTTCGCTGTCATCAAGCGCCCCGTCGGCATTCAGATCCATGGCCGAGAATTGCTCGGTCGTCACGTCTGGATAGACCGCCTGAACCTCAGCCACACTCAGAATGCCATCACCGTTGGCGTCCAGCTCTGCTGCGCCCTGCCCCATGGCATATGCAGGTACACACAGCGCTGCCACCGCGGCGAGGGTCATTTTGAAAGTCTTGGTCATTTGGATACTCCCTTTCAGGGTTTGGTTTGCTC
>CAYUSM010000385.1:0-3284 GCA_964447345.1 uncultured Sulfitobacter sp.
CATGCTGACCTGCATCATCCGTTATCAGATCGACCCGACCAAGAAATCGCAATTCGAACAATACGCGCGCAACTGGGGTCAGGCCATCCCGCGTTGCGGCGCTGATCTCATCGGCTACTACGCCCCACACGAAGGCTCGTCCACGCTCGCATACGGCATCTACAACATCCCCTCTCTGGCAGACTACGAAGCCTACCGCGCCCGCCTTGCCGCCGACCCCCTTGGCCGCGAAAACTACGACTTTGCACAATCCGAGAAGTTCCTCTTGCGCGAGGACCGTACGTTTCTGAAACTGGCCTCCGCCCCCCATGGAGACCCCGCATGATCGCCGTCATTTTCGAAGTCCTGCCGCACCCGGATCACAAGGCGGAATACCTCGACATCGCAGCTGAAATGAAACCGATGATTGATGCCGTCGAAGGCTTCATCTCGGTCGAACGTTTCCAAAGCCTGACGAACCCCGACAAGCTTTTATCCCTCTCGTTTTTCGAGGATGAGGACGCCGTCGCCCGTTGGCGCAAACTCGCCGCCCACCGCCGTGCACAGGCGAAAGGGCGCAGTGGCATCTTTACAGACTACCACCTGCGCATCGCCCATGTGATCCGCGATTACGGCATGTTTGACCGCGACGAAGCACCCGAAGACAGCCGCGCCTCGCACGGCGGATGAGGGCCGCGCCCCCGGCTCGGGGGCCGGACGCGGGCGAATTACTCCGCCGCGACGCCCGCGTGCTCCGGCAACAACCGCGCCTTGGTCTCATCGCGATGCTTCTTGAGATACTTCATAAACGGTGTGCCGCCGGTACCGACACCCGTGTCATTCCCCATTGCAGAACCACTCTGCTTGTTGATGTAGGACGCCGCATACTCCAGGTGCTTTGACCGGAAGTCGGCCACCGCCTGAATGTTGGCGTTATAGGCCCGCGTCAGCGCGGTATCGCCAAGCCGCTCCACCATCGCGCGCAGCCCGCTTTCGCGGCGCAGGTCTTCAATAAATATACGGTGCTGCGGCGGCCGGTAGATGTGCAGCTCATCCAGATAGGCCTTCATCGGGTCCTGCGCATGGCCCACGCCCATCAGCGCATCCATCGACGGCACAATCGAAGACTGCGAGCCGGTCTGTCCGCGATAGACCATGCCTTTGCCCCCAAACCCAGCGACACCTTCATAGACGATCCCATCGGGATAGGCCGGGTTGTCTTTCCAGCCATGAATGTAGGGCCGGACCCGCGTGAAATAGATGTAAGGATCGCAGCGCTCCGGCATGCGGTCAAAGATCGCGTTGATCTGACCCCAAATCTCCGCCATTTCGGTCAGCAGGTGCTGAACACGCCCCGTATCGCTTTGCTCGACCGCCTCCACAACCTGCGGCATGCGCGCCAGCACGCCACCTGCGGTCGCTTCAATCGCCACGTGGATCAATACAAACCACGCCTCGTCCTGACCGCCCAGGAAGTGTTGCAGCATCTGGATGTTGTCCAGCGTGATCCCCCCCTCGGGGTCGATCTTGGCCCAATTGTCCAGAACATAGCCGCTGTAGGGCAATAGCGGTTGCTGACCCAAATGGTCGGCCAAAGCCACCATCGGCACGGCAAGGCAGGACGGCAGCGCATGCACCGGCTCCGGCTCACCCCAGACATAGGCCTGCACCATGAAGGAATAATGCACCATGGCCATGCGCAGCTGAGCATCGGTGCTGTTCGCGATGATGGCTTCCATATCCAGCGCAGGCAGACGGTCGGCCAGCAGCGCCCGGATGCGTCCACTGGGCAGCAGCTTTGGCAAGTCCAGCGCCACCGCGCGTGCTGCAGCCAAATCTCCCGTCAACGTCACTGCCGCCGCGTCATAGTCACAAAGAAATCCGCGCGCAGCAGAAATACCGTAGTGCTCAAGCGTTTGCATTCTTGCCTCCCATGCCTGCATCATGACGGAGATTATCGCCGTATATGCAGCGAATTTTGTTGCTGAGTCTGCAATTGATTGATTATTCTGACAACAAATGCCCGATCTTGATCCCGCAAGCGAACGAATATTGTCAACGCTGGAAACCAGCGGCAGACTCACCAACATTGAACTGGCCAAACGTGTGGGCCTGTCCGCCTCTGCCTGCCTGCGCCGCGTACAGGAGCTGGAGCGGACGGGCGTGATCGCAGGCTATCGCGCGATCATAAATCGGGGGGCCGTCAGCCCGCGCATCACCGTCTTTGTCACCGTCGGTCTGGCACAACAGCTCCATAAGGATGCACGCAGCTTTGAACGCGCCATGGACCGTGCGCCGCAGGTGCTGGAGTGTCATAACATTGCAGGCAACGTCGAATACCTGCTGCGGGTCGAAGTGGGCGATCTGGCCGAATACAAGGACTTTCACGCCCATACCCTTGGGCAACTCCCGCAGGTCAGCAGCATCACCTCGCATTTTTGCCTCGAAACTTCCAAGGACCTGCGCAACCGGCTTTGAGGGCTGTGCAAACACACTCTTTACGCGTAAACACCCCGCGACATCAGCCAAGCGGAGCGCCACATGCCCAAGATTTTCACCACCGACAGAGAGCTACGCTTTGGCGATTGCGACATCTCGGGCACCGCATATTTCCCCTCCTACCTCGACCTGCTGAATGGCGTGAATGAGGAATTCTGGGCGCACATCGGCTACCCTTGGCACGAGATCATCTGGAAGGACCGCTGGGGCACGCCCACGGTCCACCTGACCTGCGACTTCTCTGTCCCCTCCTTCTTCGGTCAAACCCTCACCTTCGATCTGCGCGTGGTGAAGGTTGGTCGCTCATCGGTCACGCTCAAGCACGAAATTCGGTGCGGGGATGAGAAACGCTGGAACAGCACACAGGTACTGGCGGCCTCTGATCTGGACAAACACACCTCCGTGCCCTGGCCGGATGAGGTCAAAGCCACGCTGGACACCTGGCTGGTCCAGGACTGACCTTTGCAGCGCTGCCACAGGCGCGGACCCTGCATAATCTAATAGGTCGACGCCTCCGTAACCCGCGGTTATGGTCAGCCACATTAAGGCACAGAAACGCTGCTGATTTTTTTGCAGTGCAGAGAAATCTGACGTGCTGGCCGGGCATATTTCGCCCCAGGAAGCCACACTTCTCAGGTTCTCGCGAATTCTGTTTCTGCGCTCCATTTGAAAAGGGATTTTGTGATGTGGATCACTTACACAACCAAAGACGGCGACACGATGGACACCATCATCGCCAAGCAGCGGATCAAGGATCCGGCAACCGTTCTGACCCATAAGAACAACAAGAAAATCTACAAGGACCT
>CAYUSM010000386.1:0-3278 GCA_964447345.1 uncultured Sulfitobacter sp.
GGTGCGCAAGGCCAAGGGGGAGGCCTGGCTGGAAGAGAACCGCGAGGCGATTGAAGCCAACAACAGATGGGTTGAGGAGAACGGCCTGCCCTTGGCAAAGTACCGCCTGTTCGATGTCTAGGTTCCATCTTTACGCCGCCAATGTGAAGGGCGAGTACCTGCTGGATTTGCAGACAGATTTTTTGGCGCATTACAATTCGCGTGTCGTCGCTCCGGTTGTGGCAGAAACAACGTTTGATGGGGCAGCGACAGGGCTCAATCCAATCATTGAGGTTGAAGGCGAGGCTTTTGTCGTGCTGACCCATTTTCTGTCGGCGGTGCCAACGCATGAACTCAAAGAGCCGGTTGGAGATTATACGTCAGACGGTGACAGATTTACCCGCGCGCTTGATCTGCTTTTCCAAGGCTACTGACGCGCTGCAAGACGCTTTCAAACGTCGTAACCATTCTCTTGAAAGAGAATGGGTTACGTGAACCAATCGGGCGCTTTCTTCAACGCGGGCCATTGCTCCGGGCTGTGTCCGAAGATCACGAAGGCGTCCCGCTCCGCTGCACGTTTCATCAACCGGTCACCATGAAAGATCGCCTGATCCACATCCCAGGACCCTGCGAACTTCTCGTCAACCTCCGACGCGCGGCTGATCGCATCGGAGGTCAGCAAGACCCAGCCTGTCTGAGGCAACCTCACCATGAACGCCAATTGACCGGGCGCATGTCCGGGGCAGTGCAGCACCTCAAAATCGCCACCAATCGCGGTGTCCTCGGACAGCAGAATATAGTCGCGATCCGGCCAGTCCATCGGCTGTTTGCCCGACCAATAGAGCGGCCGGGGCAGGGCGCGTTCATCTCCTGACATCAGGATCGGCACACCGGGATAGCCCGTCATATCGCCCACATGGTCGATATGCGTGTGGCTCTGGATCATCAGCGTGACATCGGTCTTTGTGAGCCCCAGTTTGGCCAGTTGCGGACCGGGCAGGTTGTCCGGTGTCACCGACAGAACGCGCCCAAAACTGCCCAGATCGTCCTCAGCCGTCGCGGCGTGGGCATCTTCGGCGTATTTCGCGGGAAAGCCCGTGTCGATCAGCACGACCTCACCCGCATCCGTCTCCACCACAAACCCGCATATGCCGATGGTGCGTGGTCCCGCATGCACCTCGAACAGCCCGTAATCCAGCACCGCCAGACGTTTCGGTTTGCCCTTGAGGAGGAGTTGCTCTTTCATAGGCGCATTCAGGGGAGGGGGCGTATGAAAGTCAAGATACACACGTTGTTTCAATACCTTCTTGAAACCACCGATGCCGCACCCGAAGCCATTGTGGGGTTCTCATTGGCTGAGTCCCCAAAGCTCGGCGACTTTCTGGCAGAGCTTGATCCCGACCTGCCGCTGGACTGGAACAACCGGGATTTTCGCGGCCTGCCCGAGCTGCGCGACCATGTCCTGGCGCAGGCAGGGCTGACCGGTGTTTGCAAGCGCGCGGATGTGCTGATCACCGCGGGCGCGGCCGAGGCGAACTATCTGGCCATCATGCAGCTTTTGCAGCCCGCAGATGAGATCGTGATCGAAACGCCGGGCTGGCCACAGGCAGAGGTGCTGGCCAAGGCCATCGGCGCCAAGGTTGTCAAAGTCACGCGGCAGGAAGCTGATCAGTGGCGTCTGCCACTGGATCATCTCGCCGATGCGGTCACGGAGAAGACCCGCATGATCTTCATCAGCAATCCCAACAACCCGACGGGTGATCTGCTGGGGCAGGCAGAGATGGCGGAACTGGTGCGCATCGCGGACAGGGTCGGGGCCTGGCTGCTGGTCGATGAGGTTTATGCCGGTCTCGAATGGGACGGGCCGCGCGCGCCGTCCGTGGCCGGGCTCTATGAACGTGGGATCACCACCGGGTCAGTCAGCAAGGCGCTTGGCTTGCAAGGGCTGCGCACAGGCTGGCTGATCTCGCCCAATCCCGATCTGGTGATGGACGCCGTGATCCTGCGGGAGAATGCATCGGAGATCATGAACATCATGGGCGAGGTGATTGCCGAGATCGCGCTGCGCCCGGACCGCTATGGTCCGGCGATGGACAAGGCGCGCGGGGAGGGGGCCGCCAACCTCGCGCAGATGAACGCCTGGGTGGCGGCGCAGGACGGTTTGACATGGGTGCCCCCGCGTGCCGGGCTTATCGGGTTGGGGCGCCTGCCCGACGGGATCGACAGCGATGCCTTCGCCAGGTTCCTGCTCGCTGATCCCTATCGCACATTCCTGCTGCCGGGCAGCGCCTACGACCAGCCGCACCACATACGCCTTGGTGTCGGCGGCGGGGCTGCGGTAAACCTTCAGGACGGGCTTGACCGGCTGGCCCAGGCATTAAAGGACTGGCCCCATGGCTGAGCAGAACATCATCGACGCGCACCACCACCTCTGGGCGCCGCAGACACCTGCGCTGGATGTGGGCTATGTCTGGCTCAAGGACATCGGCGCGCCCAAACCCTTTGGCGACCCAACCCCGATCCAGCGCGACTACCTGCTGGACGAATTCCTTGCTGAGCCCGCGCCGCGCCGCCTTACCGCTTCGGTGCACGTGCAGGCCGACCCCAAGCTGCCGGACCCGGTGGCCGAGACGGCCTTTATCCAACGGCTTTCGGACGAAGCCGGTTTTCCGATCATGATTGTGGGCTATGCCGATCTGACGTCCGATGCCGTTGAAGACACGCTGCAGCGCCACAAGGCCCACCCCAACCTGCGCGGTATCCGACAGATCATCTCGCACCTGCCCGACCGCCCTGACCTCAGCTTTGCCGCCACCAACCTGCTGGACGACCTGACCTGGCGCGCCAACTTCGCCCTTCTGGCCGACCACGGGCTGAGCTTCGATCTGCAACTCTACCCCGAACAGATGCAACAGGCCGCCGCCTTCCTCGCCAATCACCCGCAGATCCCCGTGGTCATCGACCACCTCGGCTCCCCCTATGACAGCACGGCCGACGGTCTCGCCCTCTGGTCCGAGGGCATGCAGGCGCTGGCTGAACTGCCCCACGTCCATGTGAAACTTTCAGGCTACGCGATGTTCTTCGGCCCGATGCTAGACGGCCCTGCCGTGGAGGTCACCCAGCGCATTTTGGAGTGGTTCGGCCCTGAGCGCGTGATGTTCGGCAGCAACTTCCCGGTGGACCGGCTGCATTTGCTTTATCCGGATGTACTGGATTTTGTGCAGGCGCAGGTGGGTGAGGATGCGGGAGCGCTGGCTGCGGTGCTTTCAGAGGTCGCGGCGGAGTTTTATGGGATTGGG
>CAYUSM010000387.1:0-3275 GCA_964447345.1 uncultured Sulfitobacter sp.
CGCCGAAGGCCTCCATGGTCTTGACGTAATGCGCATTGAAATAGGGGTTCTTCATATCGCGGTAGAGGCCGCCGATGTTGAACCCGCGCGCCACCAGCGCCGCCCGCGTGGCCTCATAGTTCCCGAAGTGACCCGTCACCAGGATGACCGGCCGATCCTCCGCCACAGCCTGCTCCAGCGCTTCCATACCAGGGCCGCGTGGCGTGATTTTGGCCATGCGTCGCGGGAATTGCTTGGCCGAATAATTCTCAATGAACGTCCGGCCAACGTTGTTAAGGCATCGCGCCGCAATCTCCGCGCGCCGTTCCTCGGTCAGTTCCGGCCAGATCATTTTAAGGTTGCGCAGCGCCCGGCGCCGGTATCCAGCCACCGGGCCAATGATCCGCTCCACCACCCATCCCACAAACTTCACCCGCGCGGCATAGGGCAGGGCAAGGGCCAACCGGATAATGCCCACGATCACCGCATTTGTCAGGAAATCACCAACCCTCTGCGCAGGGCGGTCATGGGGATCAGCATCTACGGAAGTCTGCTCTGACATCTGGGCCGGACGGTTGTGAAAGGTCCGCCAGACATAGCCCGCAGGGCCGGGCGCAACAAGCAGCCTTTGGCGGGCGGGTCAGTCTTCGCCGTCGTCGTCCACCACCAGCAAAAGATCGCCCGATTGCTCCATCTGGCGGATGCGCGCGACGATGTCGGACATGGCTTCTTCTGCATCGGCAGGTTTGACCTTGCCTTTCGTCTCCATCTCTTCGCGCAGCTGATCGGCCATCCGGCCCGACATATTGTCCAGAATGAAGTCCCGCGAGGCGGAAAAACCCGCAACCTCTGCCCCCGAAAGAGCGATGATCAGACGCGACTGGTCCACTTCGCGCATCACGCGCGGAATGTCGCGCGGCGCAATGCGCGCGGGAATGTTGCCAAAAGTAAAGATTGCCTTGCGCACCTCTTCGGCAAAGCCCTGATCGGTCTCATCCAGACCTTCGAGCATGTCGTCCCGGGTCACAGCGGAAGAAGAGTTCAGGATTGCGCCGACCCGCTGCACCGGACCGTCGTCAAAGGCACGCTTGGGTTGCGCATCCAACTGCGTGGCCAGTGACAGGCCGATCCGGTCCACAGCCTCAGGCGTCACCGCGCTGGTCAGGGATACAGCATAGGTGATCTTGCGTGCCTGCGGGCCGGGCAGGCGGCCCAGCAATTCGGCTGAAAGCGACACCGGCAGTTTCGACAGCATCACCGCAGCAACCTCAACACTTTCGGTCTTGAGCACCGGCAACAGCGTGTCCGGTCCCAACTCGCGCAGCCGCGCCCAGGGGTCACCGAACTGCCGCACACCGGCCTCGCGGCGCAATCGCGCTGCGGTCTGATGGCTGATCTTGCCGTCCAGCGCATCCAGCGCGCCAGCAATGCCCGAGGGAAAGGACAGGCCAATCTCTTCCAGTGCGCTGGCAAATTCATCGACCACAGCGCCAAGTGTTGCACGGTCCACCATGCCCATCTGGCCCATCTGCTGTGTCAGTGTGACCTGAACTTCATCCGGCAGATCCTCTAGCGGGATATCCGCGCCTTCGTTCAGCAATAGACGTACCACAATGGCAGCCTTTGCCCGACGGCTGAGCGACGCAGAAGCGCCGCCCCCCGGCATATCAGGGAGCGGCGCAAGCGAGTTCATCGGCACCATGTCACTCATCTTTGGCAAACCCCTGCACTGGCAGGGTTATCGCGGTCAAAGATGAAGAAAGGTTGAAATCAGTAGTTGTATGTCCGTCCCGAGGCGATGGCGTTGCGCAGCGAAGCTTCGGCCCAGGTGCCCTGACCGCCACGCGCACGGATTTCATGCAGTTCTGCAAGCGCTTCGGCGATCTTGCCCTGTTCGACAAAACCCTGCGCCATGTAGGAGCGTGCCAGCACATTGCCCGGGTTCACCCGAAGAGCCTCATTGTAGTACTTCATCGCCAGATCGGTGTTGCCCATCTTGCGGTTGGTGAAGCCAAGGTAGGTCAGGGTGCGGTCGTCGTTCTGCGGCATCTGGGCCAGCACGACCTGCGCGTCGTCATAGCGGCCCGCATAGGCCAGTTCGCGTACGTTCTCGTAAAGGCTGTCGACGTCCAGATTGCTTTCCTGCGCGATCACACAGGCTTTGGTCTTTTTGTCATAGATCTGCCCGGCGGCGCATTTTGGCTTGGAGGGGGCCTTTTCATCGCCACCCCCGGCAGCGAAAGCGCCGGTTGCAACAAAAGGAAGGGCGAATGCGGAAGCGATCAGGAGATTTTTCATGTTTAGGTGTCCTTCTTCATAGAGGGTCATAAGAGCCAACTGCATCCCCCTTTCGGCAGATCAGTTATTCCTTTGTCTTCTTACGTCAAAAAAAGGTTCAATCTTTTCACAAAAAAATGAGCACAGACCCGTCGGGCCTGTGCTGAGACACCGAAATACGGTTTTCTTCAGGTGCTGACCGGCTGGCAGCTGTGTGTGGCGCTGTCATATGTGGTGCCTGCCGCACAGGACATTGCCTGCTTTTGTTTGCCGTAGCTGCAGCCTTCGGCATAGGCGAGCGCAGGCGCGGCAGTCAGGGCCAGGGCAATCGCAAGGGTCTTGATCTTCATGGTCCGTCTCCTTTTGGTTGATTGCCTAAAGCTACACCGAATGTGCAATAATTCAAACCTTCAGGGTGACGCTGCGACAGTTTGTGTCGCGTGGCGACCGGAACCGTACATTTCTTCAGCAATCGCCCCGTCTGATTATGCCCCGAACACCCGATCAAAGATCGTGTCGACATGTTTCGTGTGATAGCCCAGATCGAATTTCTCTTCGATCTCCGCGGGGCTGAGTGCCGCAGTCACATCGGGATCGGCAAGCAATTCCTCCTTGAAATCGCTGCGATGCTCCCAGACCTTGAGTGCGTTGCGCTGCACGTAGGTATAGGCGTCCTCGCGGCTCACGCCGGCCTGCGTCAGCGCCAGCAGCACCCGCTGGCTCATCACCAGCCCGGGGAACTTGTTCATGTTCTCCAGCATGTTTTCGGGAAAGATCAGCATCTTGTCGACAACGGAGGTCAGCCGCGCGAGCGCGAAATCCAGTGTGATGGTGGCATCCGGGCCAATCATCCGCTCGACCGAAGAATGGGAAATGTCCCGCTCGTGCCAGAGGGCGACGTTCTCCATGGCCGGGACCACGGCGGACCGCACCATGCGGGCGAGGCCGGTGAGGTTTTCCGTCAGCACAGGGTTCTTCTTATGCGGCATTGCTGAAGAGCCTTTCTGCCCCATCGAGAA
>CAYUSM010000388.1:0-3267 GCA_964447345.1 uncultured Sulfitobacter sp.
TCTGACCCTGACCTGTGGCGCGCACTGCGTTTTGACGAGGCGAACATCACCGTCTCTGCCGGGGGTGATGTGGCCAAGGTGCTGGTGCAGGACGGCGGCATGCGCTGGTATCAGCTCCGTGAAGGGCCGCTTACGAAGTATGGCTCTTACCTGCTGTTGGGCACCATTGGCTTGCTGCTGATTTTCTTCCTGCTGCGGGGCCGCATCCGTGTGGATGGAGAGTTGACAGGTCGCACCGTTCAACGGTTCAACGCCATCGAACGGTTTGCCCATTGGCTGCTCGCTGGCTCTTTCATCCTGCTTGGGATTACCGGGCTCTTTGTCCTATTGGGCCGCAACTTCATCGCGCCCTATCTCGGGCCGGAGTTCAATTCCACACTGCTGACCGCGTCCAAGCTCATTCACAACAATGTTTCATGGGCCTTCATGCTGGCACTGGTGATGGTGTTCGTGTTTTGGGTGATCCACAATCTGCCCAGCCGCACGGATCTGAAATGGATCGCGCAGTTTGGCGGGATCATCGGCAACAAGCATCCGCCTGCCAAGAAGTTCAACGCAGGCCAGAAAGTGATCTTCTGGTCGGTCATCCTGCTTGGCGCCTCGATCAGCGTCTCGGGCCTGTCGTTGCTGTTCCCCTTCGAGTTGCCGCTCTTTGCCAAGACCTTTGCCGCACTGAACGGCATCGGGGTCAACGAATGGCTGGGCATGGCCCCTTTCCCAACGGTCCTGTCCCCACAGGAAGAAATGCAGTTCGCGCAACTCTGGCACGCGATTGTCAGTTTTGTTCTCATGGCGATCATCATCGCGCATATCTACATCGGCACCGTTGGCATGGAGGGCGCCTATGACGCCATGGGGTCCGGCGAGGTTGACGAGACCTGGGCGCATCAGCACCATTCGCTCTGGCTGGACGAGGTAAAGGCCAAGGAAGGCCGGGGCGGCAAAGCCTCCCCGCCGGATGCAACACCTGCGGAATGATGCGCTGGCTCTGGGCGTTGATCATTGCGCTGCCTGTGCAGGCGCAGGAATTCACGACACTCAAGGGCCATGGCGGTCCGGTGATGGCGCTGGATGTCTCACCCGCCGGGCAGCTGGCCTCGGCCAGTTTTGACAATTCGGTCGGGCTTTGGCCCGGTCCGGTCTGGCTGGAGGGACATGACGCGGCGGTGACGGCCCTGGCCTATGCCCCGGGGCCACGTCTGCTGTCTGGGAGTGACGATTTCCGCGTCCTGATGTGGCAACCAGACGGATCGGCACCGATTGAGCTGACACGGCATCAGGGCAAGATCGGCGGGATCGCGGTGGACTCTGCTTCGGGACGGATTGCCACGGCAAGCTGGGATGGCTCCATCCGGCTGTTTGATACACCGGACGTATCTACCGGTCCGGTTGAGAGCCAAGTCTTGCTGGGTCACCGGTCCAGCGTAACGGACGTGGCATTTGGCCCTGATGGCAAGCTCTATTCCACTTCCGCCGATGGAACACTACGGATTTGGGAGGGGGTGGGCGCACAGATTACGCCTCGTGTTCTGTTAAATCAGGGGTTCGGTATCAATCGGCTGGTGGTTACCGCAGACTGGATCGCCTATGGCGCCGTTGATGGGGCCACCCGTGTGGTGGACCATGTCGGCAATCAGATCGCTGATTTCACACTCGACCGCCGACCAGTCCTGGCGATGGATTATCACGCGCAGACCGATCAACTGGCGATTGGTGACGGCCATGGTTATATTATGGTGATAGACACGGCTGACTGGCACATCGCCCGTGACTTTCGCGCCATGCGGCAGGGGCCGGTCTGGGCACTGGCCTATTCGCAGGATGGCGCGGTGATCCATGCGGGTGGCCTTGACGATGTGATATATGGCTGGCCGGTGGACCTGCTGGATCAGTTCAACCCGGCTGGCGGCGAGGGCCGCAGCTTTCTGCGTGAGGCCGACACGATGCCCAATGGCGAACGGCAATTCATGCGCAAATGTTCAATCTGCCACGCTCTGGGAGAAGGACCGTCTCGCAAGGCAGGTCCGACTCTTTATGGGGTGTTTGGCCGCCGGGCCGGGACGCTGACCGGATATACCTATTCCGAAACCCTGGGTGGATCGGATATCATCTGGTCGGAGGATACGATTGACGCGCTCTTTGATCAGGGGCCGGATCACTTTATTCCAGGATCCAAGATGCCGATGCAGGTGATTGCCAAACCTGCCGACAGGCAAGATCTGATTGCCTTTCTCAAACGGGCGACAGCCAAGGAGTAACGACAGATGAAAGCCATGTTTGCCGGTTTTGCCGCCATTGTTGTGATCAGCGTGGGAGCCTATTTCGCACTGGATCAGGTGGGTTTCTCCAGCCAGGAGGTACATTCAGGTGACAATGTGCGTCTGAACTGACCATGAACCGTGTGTCCAGCCCTTTGCCCGAAGACAGCCCGGTTCAGGAAGACAAACTGGCCCGTGCCTCGGTTCTGGTGGTCGATGACGAGCCGGGGATGCGGAACTTTCTGGCCAAGACCCTGGGGCCCCGCGTCGCCCGGCTGGAAGAGGCAGCCTCGCCTGCCGAGGCGACGCGAAAGCTGGACGAAGCCTATTTCGATATCATCATCCTCGACAACATCATGAAAGGGAAAACCGGCCTCGATTGGGTGGTGGAACAGAAACGGCGCGGACTGTTCTCGGATGTGATCATGATCACGGCCTACGCCGATCTGGAGACTGCGATATCGGCACTGCGGGCAGGCGTTTGCGACTTTGTTCTCAAGCCGTTTCGCGCCAATCAAATACTGGGTGCGGTGGATCGGGCGTTGGACCGCAAGTTCTTGCGCCGGGACAACACGCTGCTGCGCCGGGAGCTGACAGCGGATGGGCTCTATGGCCCGCTTCTGGGACATTCCCCGGCCATCGAAGCGATCCGCGATATTCTGATCAAGGTCGCCCCGCTGCCAACACCGGTTCTGTTCACGGGGGCCAGCGGTACCGGCAAGGAACTTGCCGCGCGTCATCTGCATCAGGTATCGGATCGGGCCGATATGCCCTTTGTGCCGGTCAACTGCGCAGTCATTGTGCCCGATCGCATGGCCTCGGAGCTTTTCGGGATGGTCGAGCAGGGGGAAATGGTGCAGCCGGGTTTGCTGCGTTTGGCGGATGGTGGCGTGTTGTTTCTGGACGAAATCGCCATGATGCCAGAGCAGGTGCAGGCCGCAATGCTGCGCGTGCTGGAGGACAAGAAGGTCCGCGCGGTCGGGGCGGAGCGGGAGATCCCGCTGAACGT
>CAYUSM010000389.1:0-3265 GCA_964447345.1 uncultured Sulfitobacter sp.
CTGGCGGTCAACCTTGACCCTGCCGCACTGGTCCTAGATACCCTGCAAAAGATGGGCGATTGCGCGCCCCGATAGCAATTCACGGACCGGCATGAGCGACACCCCCGAAATCACTGACAGCCATTGCCACCTCGACTTCCCCGACTTTGATGGCAAGCTGGATGAGGTCATCGCCCGTGCGGCTGACGCTGGTGTCACGCGCATGGTCACCATCTGCACCAAACTGGCAAACCTCGATACCGTGCGCGGCATCGCCGAAGCGCACGCCCCCGTCTTTTTCGCCGCAGGCACGCATCCCATGTCCGCCGCCGCCGAACCGCTCGTCAACGTCGAAGAGCTTGTCGCTCTGACCGCACATCCAAAGATGGTCGGCATTGGTGAGACCGGCCTCGACTACCATTACACCGCGGAAAGCGCAGAGATTCAGCAAACCTCCCTGCGCATCCACATCGCCGCCGCCCGCCAGACCGGCCTGCCGCTCATCATCCACGCCCGCGACGCCGACGACGACATGGCTCGCATCCTGACCGAGGAACATCGCAACGGGCCCTACACCTGTGTCATGCACTGCTTCTCTTCGACATCAGCGCTTGCCAAGGCCGCCCTCGATCTCGGCTTCTACCTCTCGATGTCCGGCATCACCGCCTTCCCCAAAAGCCAAGAGTTACGCGACATCTTCGCCGCCGCCCCCATCGACCGCATCCTTGTGGAAACCGACGCCCCCTACCTCGCGCCCCCGCCCCATCGCGGCAAGCGCAATGAACCTGCCTTCACCGCCCACACCGCGCGCCGTGCAGCCGAGACCTTTGGCATGGACTACGCCGATTTCGCCGCCCAGACCCAGGCCAACTTTGACCGGCTCTTCACCAAAGCGGCCCAATACAAGGCCGCCGCCTGATGGCGGAACTGAAGATTACGATCCTTGGCTGCGGCTCTTCAGGTGGCGTGCCGCGCCTTGGCGGCCACTGGGGGTCCTGCGATCCGGATGAGCCGCGCAACCGCCGCCAGCGCTGCTCGATCCTTGTGGAGCGCGTGACAGAAGACGGCACCACCACCATCCTCATCGACACCTCGCCGGACATGCGCAACCAGTTGCTCGACGCGGGCGTCGGACGGCTGGACGCGGTGCTCTACACGCATTCACACGCCGATCACGTACACGGCCTTGATGATCTGCGCATGATCGTCATCAACATGCGCGAGCGCCTGCCTGTCTATGCTGACGCCCCCACGAAAGAGGCGCTGCTGGAACGGTTCGGCTATGCCTTCATCCGCCCCGAAGGTTCCATGTACCCCCCGATCCTGAACCTGCATGACATCGAAGGCGATGTGACCATCGACGGCCCGGGCGGGTCGCTCACCTTCACCCCCTTCCTCGTGCGGCACGGCGGCATGGACGCACTGGGATTTCGCTTCAACGACATCGCCTACCTGCCGGATGTGGCAACGATCCCCGATGACGTCTGGCCGCACCTCAAAGACCTGCGCTGCTGGATCGTCGATGCGCTCCGCCGTGAGCCGCACCCCACGCACAGCCACCTTGACCAGACCCTCGGCTGGATCAGGGACATGGCTCCCGCTTCCGCCGTGCTGACAAACATGCACAACGATCTTGATTACCGCACCGTCGCAGCCGAAACACCTGACCACATCGACCCGGCCTATGATGGCATGGTCCTGCGCTTTCCATTGACCTGACCCTTTCCCTTGCCGCGCCTGCGGCCCCTTTCAAGGCCCCGACTTGCAAACCCTCCTGGACGTCATCCTGCCGGTCTTTCTGGTTATCGGCTTTGGCTATGTCGCCGTCTGGCGCGGGCTATTCCCGATGGAGGGCATCGACGGGGTCATGCGGTTCACCCAGAACTTCGCAATCCCCTGCCTCCTGTTTCAGGCCATCGCCAACATCGACATCGCAACATCCTTCAGCCCGCGCCTGCTGGTCAGCTTCTACACCGGGGCCGCCGTCTGCTTCGCGCTTGGCATGATCGGTGCGCGCGTGTTCTTCAAACGCGACTGGGAAGACTGCGTGGCCATCGGCTTTTGCTGCCTATTCTCCAACTCCGTCCTTCTGGGCCTGCCCATCTCAGAGCGTGCCTATGGCCCGGATGCGCTGTCGGGCAACTATGCCATCATCGCCTTCCATGCGCCCTTTTGCTACGGCCTTGGCATCACGGTGATGGAGATCGTGCGCAACCGGGGGCAATCAGGCCTGACGCTTGTCCGCTCCGTCAGCCGCGCGATGTTTCGCAACGCTTTGGTGATCGGCATCTTGCTGGGCTTTGCGGTGAACATCACGGGCCTGCCGGTCCCCGGTGTCGTGGATGATGCGCTCTCTCTTATCGTTCGTGCCGCCCTGCCCGCCGCCCTCTTCGCGCTTGGTGGGGTCCTGATCCAGTACCGCCCCGAAGGTGACATGAAAGCCATCGCCATGGTCTGCGCCATCGCCCTGCTGGTCCATCCCGCCATCACCTGGAGCATGGGCAGCGCCCTTGCCGTCGATCCTGAGCTTTTCCGCGCAGGCGTGCTGACCGCCGCAATGGCACCGGGTTTCAACGCCTATATCTTTGCGAACATGTATGGCCGCGCCCGCCGGGTCGCCGCCTCAGCCGTGCTCATCGCCACGGGGCTGTCGATCCTGACCGTCTGGTTGTGGTTGTCGCTGCTCGGCTGAAAAAATCAGGGAAAATCAATTCCCTAATTGAGTATTAACCGCACTGCCACCCTCTTGAAATCACGGAAAAATCCCTCTCTGTCCCCGCAGGGACAGCATGTTTTTGACCTGCTATCGCGCAAATCGCGCACCTTCCGGAATGGTCCGGGGCCGCGCATTTGTCTCTGCCACTGTGGTGCCCGCCGTTTGCTTGTACGTCTCCGCATGCGCAGCCAGTTCCGCCTCGGGCACCACATCGTGGATGTGGTCAAACATGCCCCCGCTGCGCGCCTCCACAATGTCCAGAATCGTGTCCGGCCCGGCCACCCTGTTCATCAGGGTCACCGCCGACGCCTGCGGCCGCATGTCCGCCTCATAAGCCTGCAACGCCGCCTCTGTCAGCCCGTGCTCCAGGAAGGCTGCCCCCAGCCGTCGCGCATCCAGGATGGCGGAACCTGCCCCGTTCGAGCCCACCGGATATGCAGGATGCGCCGCGTCGCCCATCAGGGTCACGCAACCTTCGGTCCAGCGCTCAATCGGGTCGCGGTCCACCATCGGGTATTCCAACACTTCCTCAGCCCCCTGAATGAGGCCGGGAATATCGATCCAGTCGAG
>CAYUSM010000390.1:0-3258 GCA_964447345.1 uncultured Sulfitobacter sp.
TGGCGGTCTCAAGGAAACCGGGGGTCATGGCGGCAAAGAAGGGTGCATCCACATGGGCAGCGACGCGCGCGATGCGGCCCAGCAGCTGGGCGTGGGGTGGTGTTTCCTCAAAGGTGTACATGCCGATCATGGCAGAATACCCGCCGCGCCCGGTTTCCTCATCCATCGGGCCTTCGGTCAGCAGGCGCACGAAACCGCTGGATGACAGGTCGTCTGACTGGGTCAGGTCAGCGGCGATTTCTTCGGCAGAGATGTCGTAAAGCACGACGTCCAGGGTGTCGTCCGTCTCAACGCTGCGGGCGATGAGGTCGATGGAGCGCCACTGCGCTTCGATGGACTGGAATTCCGGGTGATGCAGCACCAGCCGCATGGCGCCCGACAGGGCGTTGTCAACGGCTTCGGCCATGGCGGTGACGTTGGGGTCAGGCAGCTTGCGGATGTGCGGGCCCACAACACGGGCGAGCAGTTCATCCACCGGGGAAGCCTGAGCCAGTTGACCGGATGTATCGCCGATGAGCTTCTGGAAATCGCTCAGCTTGAGGTCAGCGCGCACGGTGTTGCCGCCCGAGACCGCCTTGGCCGGGGCGACGTGCTGGCCATGTTGTTCGCCCCATGCCTTGAGTGATTTGGCGGCATGTTCTGCGGTGCCGCCATGGCTGAGCTGCGATTTGAGGTCTTTGAGAGCCGAGAACAGTTCGACGTTTTCGTAAAGCTCATCAGGATGCAGGTCATCCAGACCGCCCAGCTTGACCTCGACCCCTGCCCCGTCTTTGCCGATGGGTAGGACAAGGGTGGTGGCAAAGCCCTCGATCACGTCTTCGGCGGTGTCGGGATCCAGCACAATGGGTGGGCGGCTGGCCAGCGCGTCGCCAACTTCGATAAGGCCACGTGCAGAGCGGCCAGTGAAATCACCCAGGATGGCAAGGCGGAAACGCTTGCGTTCCAGCTTTTGCGGCTCTGGTCGCTCGGCACTCATCTGGCCGTAGGCTAGTTCCGGCTCCTCACTTGACGGTGCGCCTGCCGCGTCGGCGGATTCGTCGTCGTCCAGATCGCCCAAGAGGGCATCAAGGTCATCTGCGCCCGCACCGCCATCTGCGTCTTCATCGTCAAGCCCTGCTAGCAACGCGTCGAGGTCATCGTCATCCCCGGCAGGTGTGGCATCGTCTTCGTCGTCACCATCAAGCCCGGCAAGCAGCGCATCGAGGTCGTCGTCATCTCCCGCCGGTGCGGCATCATCTTCGTCCGCATCATCAATACCCGCGAGCAACGCGTCCAGATCATCCTCTGCATCCGGCGTGTCTTCAGGCTCATCGGCGCCATCGATATCGGCGAGCAATGCGTCGAGGTCATCTTCCGGGGCCTCGTCCTCTGTAGCGGTGTCGTCGTCTATGCCCGCCAGAAGGGCATCAAGGTCATCTGTGTCTTCGGCTTGGTCTTCGCCGACGGGGTCGGGATCAAGATCAGCGAGCAGGCTGTCGAGATCATCTGAAGACTCTTCCTCTTCGGACGGGTCGTCGCCGCCGATGTCGGCCAAGAGCGCATCGAGATCGTCATCTGCTGGGGCGTCCTCGGGCTCCTGCGTCTCGCCAACCTCAGCAGGTTCTAGTTCGGCCAGGATGTCATCCGCCGATGCAGCTTCTTCCGTGTCGTCCGCGTCAGTGTCCAGACCTGCGAGGATGTCGTCGAGGTCGTCGCTTTCTTCGGCGACATCGGCGGGTTCGAGTGAGGCCAGGATGTCATCAGCGGAGTCAGCCTCCTCATCGTCATCTGACGCATCGAGGCCTGCGAGGATATCGTCGAGATCATCCGTTTCTTCGGCGACTTCGGCCGGTTCAAGCGAAGCCAGAATATCATCGGCGGTTTCGTCTTCAGCCGCCTCTTCAGCAGTGTCGAGGCCTGCAAGGATGTCATCCAGGTCATCGCCGTCATCAGCGTCTTCGGCAACTTCCGCAGGCTCCAACGAAGCGAGGATGTCGTCCGCGCTGTCCTCTGGCTCGTCCTCCTCGGCGGTGTCGAGACCTGCGAGGATATCATCAAGGTCATCGCTCTCATCAGCGGTCTCGGTCGGTTCGAGAGAGGCCAGAATGTCATCTGTGGCATCTTCGGTCTCTGCAGTCTCAGGGGCTTCGAGACCCGCCAGAGTGGCCTCAAGATCATCGTCGGATTCGTCGTCCTCAACTGCGTCCAACCCGGCGAGGATATCGTCTGTGTTTTCCTCTTCGACTGCGGTCTCGGGAGCTTCAAGGTCTCCAAGGATCGCGTCGAGGTCCTCGTCTTCCGCCTCCGCGACTTCCGGGGCCTCTATCCCGTCAAGGACCGCATCAAGGGTGTCCTCTTCGGGTGCGTCCTCCACCGCTTCGAGGCTCGCCAGAACGTCATCCGCCGTATCTTCGGCCTCGGGTTCGTCCGGTGCTTCAAGGCCTGCCAAAGCGTCTTCGACACTGGTGTCTTCCAGTTCCGCTGTGGCGTCTTCGACGTTTTCCAGACCTGCGAGGATGTCATCTGTGGTGTCTTCCTCGACCTCTTCTTCCGGCGCTTCGATGCCTGCCAGCAACGCGTCCAGGTCTTCATCCTCTTCGGTGTCCTCGGGGGCTTCGATTCCGGCAAGGGTGGCCTCTATGTCGTCGGTCTCTTCGACGTCTTCGACGGCTTCCAGAGTGCCAAGGATATCGTCCGTGTCCTCGTCGTCTTCTGGTGTCTCGATCGCTTCGATGCCGGCGAGCACGTCGTCTGTTGCAGCTCCATCTTCTTCTTGTGGCGCGACCTCGGGCATTGCGGCCAGAACGGCGTCGCTGTCGGCATCCTCCGGTGTGTCCGCCACTTCGACCGCGCGCAGGGCATCGAGCGCTTCGCCCTGCTCATCGGTGTCCTCCGCCACCTCGACCTCAACAGATTTCAGCGCATCGAGGGCTGCGTCAGGTGTTTCGGCTTCTGTCTCTTCCACTTCGATCTCGCGCAGCGCGTCAAGCGTCGCGCTGCCATCGTCAGCGGTTTCCTCTGCGATCTCTTGCGCGCGCAGCGCATCGAGAGCGATCTCTGACGTATCATCCGAGGCATCTTCGGGAATGTCCGCTGAACGCAATGCGTCCAACGCCTCTTCCGCAGTGTCGTCTATGGCTTCCTCAATCTCGACGTCGCGCAGAGCGTCCAATGCCGTCTCAGCGCTGTCGTCTTCTATCTCATCTTCAATTTCAACCGACCGCAATTCGTCCAGGGCGGTGTCGGCGCTGTTGTCTTCGGTCTCCTCGACCTCAATCT
>CAYUSM010000391.1:0-3254 GCA_964447345.1 uncultured Sulfitobacter sp.
CGCGCCAGCCTGATCACCTTGCGCAGGTAGGGATCGTTGAGGTCCATGCCGGCCTCCTGCACCCGCTTGTCGCCCACGTTGGCCTCGAAACTGCCCCAGACGGTGCCCGCCAGCTTGGAGGTCACGTCTTCAGACAGCCCCATCGCCTTGCCCACCTCGCGAATGGCCGAGCGCGGGCGATAATGGATCACGGTCGCACAGAGCCCCGCCCGGTCACGCCCGTACTTTTTGTACATATACTGGATCACTTCCTCGCGCCGCTCGTGCTCGAAATCGACGTCGATGTCGGGCGGTTCTTCCCGTTCCTCGCTCAGGAACCGCTCGAACAACACGTCATGTTCTTCGGGATCGACCGCCGTGATGCCCAGACAAAAACAGACCGCCGAATTCGCCGCCGACCCCCGCCCCTGACAGAGGATCGGTGGCTCCGCTTCTTCGCGGGCAAAGCGCACGATGTCGTGGATCGTCAGGAAATACCGGGCGATCTTTTTTTCCCGGATCAGGGCAAATTCCTTTTCGATGATCGTGCGCGTATGCTCTGACACCCCTTCAGGATACCGCCGCGCGGCCCCTTCCCAGGTGAGCCGCTCCAGTTCTTCCTGCGCCGTACGCCCTTCGGGCTCGATCTCATGCGGGTATTCATATTTCAGATCATCAAGGCTGAAGGTGCAGGCATCGGCCACCGCCCGCGTTGCGTGGATGGCATGCGGCCAGCTGGCAAAAAGGCGGCACATCTCGGAGGGGGACTTCAGATAGCGCTCGGCGTTGGGCTCCAGCAGAAAGCCTGCCTTGTCGATGGTCGTCCCCTCGCGAATGCAGGTCATCACATCCTGCAAAGGCCGCCGCTTTGGCGCGTGATAAAGCACGTCGTTGGTGGCCAGAATGCCAAGGCCAGCACTGCGCGCGATGACATCCAGCCGGGAAATCCGTGCCACGTCATCCCCGCGATAGAGGTACGCCGCACCGATATGCCGCATGCCCGGCAATGCCCTGACCAGACGCGGCAGGCCCGCCTCAAAGACATCCAGATGTTCGGGCGGCATCACGATCAGTTGCAGACCTTCGGCGTGTTCGCCCAGCATCTCAAGCGTCAGATGCGTTTCGCCCTTTTCCTGCCAATCGCCGTTGATGTCGGCCATCTTACCCTTGCTGAGCAGTGTCGAGAGCCGTGCATAGGCAGCACGGTCGCGCGGATAGGCGAGCAGTTCCGTGCCGCACATCAGCACCAGCCGCGCACCGATGAGGGGGCGCACCTTGGCTGTCTTGGCTTCTGTATGGACACGCACGACACCGGCCAGCGTGTTGTGATCGGCGACGCCAACCGCGTCGTAGCCCAGCCGGTTGGCCGTCGCCGTCAGGTCCACCGCATCGGAAGAGGCGCGCAGGAAGGAAAAGCAGCTTGCCAGCCCCAGTTCCACGAACGGGCTGGGGGGGTGCCACTTGAAAGGATCATCCTCTTCCAGCGTGCGGCGTTTATGTCCGTCTTGTTGGGGCACTTAATCTCCCAAGTGATAAGGGCATCGCACTCTTGGGGGAGGGAGGGCGATGCCCGGCGAAACATATGAGACGGGAACAGGAAACATCCAAAGCATCGTTCTTTTGCAAACCAACCCCCGTAGGGTGCGCATTTACTGCGCACCATTCACCCTCTACACCCGTACAAAGGTGCGCAGTAAATGCGCACCCTACGGGACGGTCGGTGGGGCGTCGTCGCAGACGTGCGCCTCATCACCTTCATGCAAAGATCCCCTGCACAAACCACCGCGGGTCTTGCCCTCGGCCATCTCCCAGAACGCCTTCGCGATAGAGCCAGAACCGCCGCCCATCCCCCACCTCGACCTTGTAGTAATCCCGCAGCCGCGTCCCCGGTTTGTCCCGCCACCATTCCGGGGCCACACGCTCGGGCCCCTCAAACCGCACCGACAGGTAAGACACCCGCCGCCATCGAAACCGCGCCGGTGGGCCCTCGGGCACGGCATAGAGCACCGCGATCTCCTCCGGTGGCTCCAACAGCCGCAAGGGACGTTCCCGCGCCACTTCGACTGCCGCCTCCGGTGCACCTGCAAGCGCTGCCACGCGCCCCTCCACCCGTTCGGGCAGATGGCTTTGCACCCAGGCCGACCAGGTGACCTTTTCCGGCCCCAGCTTTGCCGTCAGCCGGTCAAGCAGTGCCGCGACATCGCGCCCGGCATCCCGCCGCCCATCCAGATGATCCTGATGCAGCGCCAGAGGTTCCACCCGCAACGCCTCCAGCGTCAGCAGATCAAAACCGAACCCCGGATCAATCCCTTCCAGCTTGCCCGTCATCAGCCGCACCAGATGCGCCGGATCACGTGAGGCCGAGGCCAAGGCCACCTCGCGGCTGCGCCATTCCCCATCCACGCGGTAAATTGTCAGCCGCAATCGCCGCGCGCCCAACTCTGCCTTGGCCATCTGATGGCACAGATCTTCGGCCAATCCATCCAGATGTGGCACCGGGTCAATCACGGGTTCGGCCAAGCGCGCCCGTGCGATCCACCGCACCGCATCCTCTGGCGCGTTCAAAGGCTCCATTGTCCGCCCCAGCGCCCGGTCCATCAGGACCAGCGGATTGATCTCTGCTGGCATCCGGTCAAAGCGCCGCATCAGAGCCACGCGCGGGACCTGCATCAAAGCCCCCAGCGTCTTCAGCCCCAGCCGCTGCAAGAGCCGCACGGTATCGGCATCGATCCTGAGCGCTGCCACGGGCAAAGGTGCCACCGCCACCTCTACATCCTCCGGCCCGCAAATCACACCGCCAGCACTATAGCGCGCCAGCATTTGCGCCGCACCGCGCGTCGGGGCCACGGCAAGCCGGGTGCCTAACCCCTGCATCTTGAACCGCTGACCGATGTCACGCAGCATGCGCGCTTCCCCTCCGAACAAATGCGCCGCACCGGTGATGTCCATCGTGATCCCATCCATACTGTCGCGTACGGTCCAGGGGCACCAGCGCCGCGCCCACATGGCCGCACGCTCCAACAGCTTCTGGTCGCCTTCGGCGTCCGAGCGTTCTACGTGCAGGTCGGGGTGGATCGCCTGTACATCGACAATCCGCGCACCTGACTGCACACCGCGTCGCCGCGCCTCGGCGCTCAACGCATAAACCACTGGCCCATGGGTGCCCTGCGCAGAAAGCACCACCGGCACGTCATCCCCCGGCAAGCTCCGCTGCTGGCTGGTGATCCGCCGCCACCTGTCCATCGCCAGATCGGGAAAGCAGACGGAGACGATCC
>CAYUSM010000392.1:0-3251 GCA_964447345.1 uncultured Sulfitobacter sp.
GACAAGATGGGCGCGCGTCCGCTGGGCCGCGTGATCCAGGAAAACATCAAGAAACCGCTAGCCGAGGAGCTGCTCTTTGGCAAGCTGGCGAAAGGTGGTGTCGTGAAGGTTGGCGTCAAGAAAGGCGAGTTGGACCTGACCATTCTGGACCCTGAGACCCCCAAGATCTCGGGCAACAAGCCACCTCTGCTGACAGCGGAGTAACATGCGGGCCGCTCTGGCCTTGTTGATATCCTCCGCCAGCCCTGCGCTGGCGGAGGATTTGCTTTTGTCCCTGCCCGTTGACTGCACGCTGGGCCAGGACTGCTACATCCAGCAATATATGGACCGTGATCCGGGCGATGGCTTTGTCGACTATCGCTGCCGGGGGCTCAGCTACGACGGACACAAAGGCACCGATTTCGCCGTTCCGACCCGCGCGGACATGGACGCTGGCGTGAACGTGCTGGCCGCAGCAGACGGCCGCGTGCGCGGCTTTCGCGACGGCATGCCGGACACGGGCTGGACCGATGAAACCCAAGCCAGCGTCGAAGGCCGCGAGTGCGGCAACGGTGTCGTGCTGGTGCATCCCGGCGGGTGGGAAACGCAATACTGCCACCTCAAGGAGGGCACGGTCACAGTACGCAACGGCCAGGAGATCAAGCGCGGCGATATCCTCGGGCAGATCGGCCAATCCGGACGCGCCGAATTTCCGCATCTTCACATCTCCGTTCGGCAAAACGGCGAACCCGTTGATCCCTTTGACCCCGATGGCATCCTGACCTGCGATGCGCCGGGTGACAGCACGCTCTGGGCAGAAACACCGCCCTACCAACCCGGCGCGGTGGTTGATCTGGGGGTCACCGACCAGATCCCCGAATATGATGACGTCAAAGCAGGGATTGCAGGCAACGACAGGCTGACGCCTGAGGCCCCCGCGCTCGTGGTTTTTGGCTTTACCTTTGGCACGCTCAAGGATGACGTGGTGCGGCTGTCGCTGATCGGACCGGAAGGTGAAGTCGTCAGTCAGGACAGCCGTTTGGAGCGCAACCACGCCCAGGCTTTTCGCGCTATTGGCAAACGACTCGGCAAACGTGTGGCATGGCCGCCGGGGATATATACCGGCACCGCAGAGCTCATCCGGGAAGGCAATGTGATCAGTCGGATGGAGACAGAGCTCACCGTCGCGGCCTCTGACTAAAACCAGCCTCGACCCTTTTACTTCTCGGTAAACTTCAACTCGATCCGCCGGTTCTGTGCCCGCGCCTCGACACTGTCGCCTTCCGCAATCGGCTGATACTGGCCAAAGCCGTTGGCGGCCAGGCGGTCGGGCGGGATGCCAAGGAAGTTGATCATATACTTGACCACAGAGAGCGCGCGCCCCTGGCTCAGCTCCCAGTTGTCAGCGAACTCTCCAGTGCCCAAAAGCGGCACGTTGTCGGTATGCCCGTCCACCCGGATGACCCAGTCAATCTCGGGCGGGATGTCATCGGCAACAGCGCTCAGAATGTTAGCCACCTTGGCAATCTCCTGACGGCCCTCAGGGGACAACACCGCATCACCCGGCGGGAAAAGCACTTCGGACGAAAAGACAAAGCGGTCGCCCTCAATCCGCACACCTTCTTGCGCGCCCAGAACATCCCGCAAGCGTCCAAAAAACTCAGAGCGATACTGCTCCAAATCTTTGGTCTGGGCTTGCAGCGCTGCCGCTTCTTCCGCCAGCGCGGCAGCCTCTGCTGCCAACCGCTCCCGCTCTGCCGCCTCAAGTTCTGCACGACGCCTTTCCTCGGCCGCAACCCGTGCCAGCGCAGTGTTCAACTCCGATCCCAGCGACTGCAACTGGATGTCCTTCGCCGCGTCCCGCGCCACCGCGTCATCCAGCAAGGCCTGCAGGCTGCCTAATTGGGTGCGCAACGCTGCGACTTGCTGATTGAGCAGTTCTGTCTGCCGCTGTGCTTCCGCGCTGATCGCCTCTTCGGCATTCAAAGCACTGCGCGCCTCGGCCAAGAGGGCCGCCTGCCGCGCCGCATCGCTCCCCTGATCTTCGGCGGCACTCTCTGCAGCAAGCCGTGCCGCAATGGCGGCGGCCAATCGGGCGCGCAGCTCTTCTCGGTCGGCAGTCAACTCGGATGCGGCAGCTTCCTGCTCTGCCACCTGCGCACGCAGACGCGCCAGTTCGTCCGCGCTTTGCGCTTCGCTCGCGGACCGCTCCGCGCGCAATCTTGCCAATTCCTCCTCACGCCGTGCCTCAAGCGCCGCTTGCTCCTCCCGCAGGGCCGCAAGTTCCGCCTCCGTCGCGTTCAGGGCCACTTGCGCCTCTGCGCCGACCTCAGCACTTTCTTCGGCCGCTTGCAGTTTGATAAGAGCCTCGGCCAGCTTTGCATCGAGATCGCCCTCAGCGGCACGGGCAGCTGCCAGCAAGGTGAGCGTCTCTTCGGCCTCTTGGCGCTGCGCCTCCAGCGCCAATGTCATTGCGGTCAGTTCCGCATCCGCATCGGCCAACCGCGCGCGCAGCGCTTCCGCCGCTGCGGCTTCAGCCAGCCGCGCCGCCTCCTCCGCACTCAACGCCTCGGCAGCCTGATCCACTTGCCCTTGCAAAGCTGCGACCTGTTCTGCGCTCTCAGCGTTCCGCGCGCGCAAATCAGCCACAAGGGCATCCAAGGCCTCGCGGCGGGCGGCCGCCAGCCGCGCGGTCTCAACCTGCGCGTCGATCTCGTCACGTGCCGTTGCCAATGCCAGGTTCAGCGCCTCCTGCTGGCTGAGAAGTTCTGCCTGACGGTTCTCCAGATCGGTAATCTGGGCCTGCGCTGCATCCCGCTCCCCAAGTGCCGTGTCGCGCTGAGCCAGCAATCCCGCCACCTGCGCCTCGAACCGCGTGATTTCTGCACCGGCCTCTGCAAGTGCCGCCGCTTGCTGATCGCGCTCACTGGTCAGCGAGGCGATCAGCGCCTCCTGCTGGCTCAACCGCCCTTGAGCGGCATCCAGTTGATCCTGCGTGGTGTTCAACGATGCGTTCAACGCCCCCAAACGCGCCTCAAGCTGTGCGGTCTCCCGCTCTTCCAGCCCAAGGGCCTGTGCCAAAGCGGCCACTTCGGTGGACAGTGCGCTCAACTCGGTTTCCTGCCCGGTGATCCGTTCCTGCAAGACAAACTGCACAATCATAAAGATCGTCAGCACAAACATCAGCACCAGAAGCAGGCCCGTCATCGCGTCCACAAAGCCGGGCCAGATCGACCCCTGAAACCGCGTGCCCGTCCTGCGGGAAAGCGCCA
>CAYUSM010000393.1:0-3250 GCA_964447345.1 uncultured Sulfitobacter sp.
CGCCTTTCGTCGGCTGGCAGCGGCAGGTGGACCTGCCGTCGGTGCAGGGGGCGATCGAGGCGGCATTGGCCAAGCTGGAGCCGCGCGCGCATACAATTGCAGCAGCGGGGCGGACGGATGCGGGCGTGCATGCGCTGGGTCAGGTGGCGCATTGCGATATGACGCAGGACTGGGAGCCGTTTCGGCTGTCCGAGGCGCTGAACTATCATCTGAAACCGCAGCCTGTGGCGATTGTGGCCTGTGCAGCGGTGGCGGAGGATTTCCACGCGCGGTTTTCGGCGCTGGAGCGGCGGTATCTGTTTCGCATCCTGAGCCGTCGGGCTCCGGCCACCCATCAGGATGGGTTGGTGTGGCAGATCAAACACGAGCTGGATGTGGAAGCGATGAATGTGGCGGCAAGCTTTCTGCTGGGAAAGCATGATTTTACGACGTTTCGTTCAACCATTTGTCAGGCGGAAAGCCCTGTAAAGACACTGGATCATCTGAGCGTTGCACGGGTCGAGACGGCAGGCGGGCCGGAGTATCATTTCGACGTGCGGGCGCGGTCGTTCCTGCACAATCAGGTGCGCAGTTTTGTGGGGACGCTGGAGCGCGTGGGGACCGGGGCGTGGTCGCCAGAGGACGTGAAGGCGGCGCTGGAGGCTAAGGACAGGGCAGCCTGTGGGCCCGTGTGTCCGCCGCAGGGGCTGTACCTGGCAGAGGTCGGGTATCCGGAAGACCCGTTCGCCTAAGGCAGAAATCGGAGAACCTGAATCACCTAACGCTGCCTGAAATCAAAGACTTCAACGCGTTAGGTGATGTGAGATGTCTTTGGTTATTCCAATTTCGCCTAGATCGCGTTCCAGTCGCCGTGGTGTTTGCCTTCGGCATCGGTGCGGGCAAAGCCGTGGGCGCCGAAGAAGTCGCGTTGCGCCTGAATGAGGTTCGCGGTGCCACGGGCGCGGCGCATGGTGTCGTACCACGACAGGGCGGATGTGAGGGCGGGCATGGCAATGCCGTGGGAGGCGGCAGCAGAGACAGTGCGGCGCAGGCCGGGGATGCTGGTGGCGAGCATGTCGCGTATGGCGGGGGCGAGGATCAGGTGACCGCCGGGCAGGTCGTTGCGGAAGGCCTGCGCGAAGTCGTCCAGCAGGGCGGAGCGGATGATGCAGCCTGCACGCCAAATCTCGGAAATGCGGGCGAGGTCGAGGGACCAGTCGAACTCTTCCGAGGCGGCAGAGAGGATGCGGAAGCCTTGGGCGTGGCCGAGGATGCGGCCCGCGAGGAGCGCGTTTTGGAGGTCAGGTTCCGAGGGCAGTGCGGCATCTAGGGTGCCAGCGGAGAGGAGCGGTTCGGCCATCTCGCGCACGGGTTTTTCCGAGGACCAGCCGCGCGCGCCGACGGCGGCTTCGATGGTGTTGGCGGACTGGCCCATCTTCAGCGCTTCAATGAGGGTCCAGCGGCCAGTGCCCTTTTGGCCCGCTTGGTCGAGGATGACATCAACCATGGGCTGGCCCGTCTGACTGTCGGTGGATTGCAGGGCGGCGGCGGAAACTTCGATGAGGTAAGAGCTGAGCGGGCCGGTTTGCCAACGCTCAAAGAGGGCGCCGATCTGCGAAGCGCCCTGCCCGCCTGCGTCACGGAGGAGGCCGTAAACCTCTGCGATCATTTGCATATCCGCGTATTCGATGCCGTTGTGAACGGTCTTGACGAAGTGCCCCGCGCCATCGGGGCCGAGGTGGGCCACGCATGGGTCGCCTTCGAATTTTGCGGCGATGGCCTCGACCATGGGGCGCAGAGCTTGCCAGGAATGATTACTGCCGCCGACCATCATGGAGGGGCCGTGGCGGGCGCCCTCTTCCCCGCCGGAGACACCCATGCCGACAAAGTGCAGGCCGGTGCCTTCCATCGCCTTGGAGCGGCGGCGGGTGTCGTTGAAGTCGGCGTTGCCGCCATCGATGAGGGTGTCGCCTTCCTCAAGATGCGGGGTGATGGCGGCGATCATGGCGTCCATCGGCGCGCCGGAAGGGATCATGAAAAGGATGCTGCGGGGCCGCGCGATGGCGGCGACGAAATCGGCAAGATCGGCGTGTCCGGTCATGTGATCGGCCAGTGGTCCGGCCTCGGCCAGGAAGCTGTCGATCCAATCCGCCTCGCGGTTGGAGACGGCCACCTTGAAGCCCTGCTCCGCAAAATTGAGTGCCAAGGCGGAGCCCATGGTCCCCAGACCGTAGACCCCGATGTCTGCCCCTTTTGTCATCAAATATCTGTCCCCTTGTGGTTCGGATCAAAGTGAGCGCAGGCGCGCGACAAGGCAAGAGGCAGGGGTAAGGATTAACGCACTTGAAAAACGAATCACTTACCGTTATGTTAAGTGCCTAATAAAAATGAATAATTGAGTGGTGATTAATAGTGATGCACGTTTTCAAGCGCGCTTGGGCTGACGTTATCTCGCCCATTTGGCAGCGCAACCGCCGATTGCAAGTGGCCGCGCTGTGTTACAAGATGACCAAAACCGGCAAAAAGGTCCTGCTGATTACCAGCCGGGACACGGGCCGCTGGATCATTCCCAAAGGCTGGCCGGTAGAGGGCAAGGACGGGCCCGGATCAGCGCTGCAGGAAGCCTGGGAGGAAGCCGGTGTGAGCAAGGCTGACATCGAGGACGCGCCCATGGGGCACTATGGCTATGACAAGGGGCTCGACAATGGTGAGAGCGTGCCCATTCATACACAGGTCTATCTGACGCGGGTGCGCGATCTGAAAGAAGATTACCCGGAGGTCGATCAGCGCAAGCGCGCGTGGTTTGACCCGGCTGAAGCGGCCAATCTGGTGGATGAGCCTGAATTAAAAGAGATTTTGCGCGGACTTTAACCTGCGTTCGTGCTGCGCGCCAATTCTGCACGCAAGCTTTGTGCGGTGAGGTTGGGCAACCCTTCGCCCGCCAGTTCAGCAGTTTTTACCACGTCGAGCACCATCGCGTTGATGGGTGTCGGCTCGCCGAGATCCGCGCCTTTCTGAACAATCGCGCCTTGCAGGACGTCGATTTCGGTCGGGCGGCCTTCCATCAGATCATAGGACATGGAGGCGCGGGCCTGCGGGTCAATCGCCAGCATCTTGGAGGCCAGCCGCAGGAAGATGAAATTGGGCAGTCGCAGGACCCAGGGCAGCATGTTGACGGAGACCGGCGTGAAAGAGGCAGGCTCGATCCCTGCGGCGTGCAGCACGCCAAGCGCCTCGGCCCATTGATCGGCCATCAGCCTGCGCCAGGCGC
>CAYUSM010000394.1:0-3239 GCA_964447345.1 uncultured Sulfitobacter sp.
CTCCTTGAATCGGTCGGGCAATATTCTTGCGTCACGCGCTACATATGAGACATTTTATACCAATGTCAATTCGCTGCGTTGCGGCATTGTGCGATGGGAATTGACGGGGTGCAAGGACAGGCATAGGGGGGCTCATTTCCAATTACTCACGCGACTCACGAGTGTTGCCATGGGACCCAAAGAACTGATGTACGACATTCCAACACCGTTCATTGCGCTGGCCTTGCTTGCGGTCATGCTGCTTGCGATGTGGCTGGGTTATCGCACCGGGTTGCGGCGCCAGAATGATGAAACGGAACAGACGCGATCACAGACAACTGCGGTGCAGGGGTCGCTACTGGGTCTATTGGCACTGTTGCTAGGCTTCACGTTCTCGCTGGCGCTATCGCGGCATGACGCAAGATCACAATCCGTGGTCGCGGAGGCCAATAGCATCGGCACCGCATGGTTGCGGCTGGATTTCCTGGCCGGGGCGGCAAAGACCGAAGCGAAGGTCGGGTTGCTCAGATACACGCGTCTGCGGGTCGAGGCAGGGGATGTATCGGCTGATCAGTACAGACAGCGTGCGCTCTATACAGCGCAAGCAGAGGAGACGTTTGCGGAGATATGGAAGATTGCCGCAGCCAATGCGCGCGATCCCGGTGGGCCTGCTGCTGTCGCGCTGACGAATGCGCTCAATGACATGATCGACGCGTTGGCATCACGAAATGCGGCGCTTGACCGGCACGTGCCTGAGATTGTGTTGATCATGCTCTTCGTGACTTTTGTCCTGTCCGGCGCCATGCTGGGCTATTCTTCCGGCGTGAACGGATCAAAGCCCGCAACACCCGTGTATCTGATGCTGACGCTAATCGTGTTACTGGTCTTCCTGATCGTTGATCTGGACCGACCCCGGCGCGGAATCATTGAAGTGGACCGCAGCGCGATGAGCGATCTTCTGGCATCCTTCAAAGCTGTGGATTGAGCCGACAGAGCATCTTGGTACTGCTTTGAAAACCGAAGACATAGCGAAACGGACCTGTATGATCCTGGCCCACGGCCTCAAAGCCTTGCCGGGAGTATAGCGCCCGCGCGCGGGCATTGCTGTCGATGACATCAAGGCGGACGGCTTGCAGCCCCTGTGCGATGGCTTCTTCTTTGATTGCATCCAGCAATGCCGTGCCAAGCCCCATCCCGCGCGCTTCCTTTGCCACGCAGATGCCGTCCATCAGGAGGATCCCGTCTTTGAGGTCCCGTTCGACGAGTGACAGCAGCGGAGCTCGCCAGAGCGTGGAGATGAAGCCGTAGACACGGGCCAAATCCATGAAACTACCTCCGACCAGTGCTCCGTCAGTGGTTTTGAAGCCAGCCAAGCCGAGGATAGCTCCGTCTTTATTTCGAGCGACTAGAGCAAAGTCGGGGTTCAGAGCGCCCGCAATGAATCGAAGACCGGTCCTGTCCGGCCCCATGACGAAGCGCAGCTTGGCGGCGAAAGCCTCCCAATAGAGGGCAGCAACCTGTGGGCGCTCGGCATCAGAGAAGCCTTTGGAAATGGTGAAATTCACACAGCGTTCCTTGCAATCTACATGATATATTGTTCTTGGCCCAAGACGCTGCAAGGGTGGCGCGGATGACGCAGACCGTACAGCTTCCTCTTTGGCTCTTTATCCTGATACTGCTGTTTGCGGCGGTGACGGCCGCAAGCCATCTTTTATTGCCATCGGTGCGCTGGTTCTTTCGGCGCAGGCTTGAACGCGCAGTCAAGCAGTTGAACATGCGGCTAAAGCGCCCCATTGAGCCTTTCAAGCTGGCGCGGCGGTACGACATGATCCAGCGGCTGATTTACGACCCGGAGGTGACGAAGGGCATTGTTGAATACGCGCGCAAGAACGAGGTGCCCGAGAACGTCGCCTTTGAAAAGGCACGGGACTATGCGCGGGAGATCGTGCCGAGTTTTTCGGCCTTTGCCTATTTCAGCTTTGCCATTCGGGTGGCGCGCCTGCTCGCAAAATCCGTCTACCGGATTGAGGCGGCGGATACGAACCACGCGGTTTTTGACGATATTCCCAAGGAAGCAACGGTGGTCTTTGTCATGAACCACCGCTCAAACATGGACTATGTGCTGGTCACCTATCTGGCGGCGCGGGATTCCGCACTGGCCTATGCGGTGGGCGAATGGGCGCGGGTCTGGCCGCTGAGCTGGCTGATCAAGTCGCTGGGCGCCTACTTCATCCGGCGCCGCTCGCGGGGGGATCTCTACCGCAAGGTGCTGGCGCGGTATGTGCAGATGGCCACGGCAGGGGGTGTCAATCAGGCTTTCTATCCTGAAGGGGGGCTGAGCCTGACTGGCCGGATGCAGCAGCCCAAGATGGGATTGATGTCCTACATCGTGGAAGGGTTCGATCCGGACGGAGAGCGGGATGTTGTCTTTGTTCCGGTGGCAATCAACTACGATCGCATTCTCGAGGATCGGGTGTTGATCGCAGCAGACCAGCGCGGCGACAGGCGCTTTGGCGCACGGATCAGCGTCATCGTGGGATTCATCCTGCGCAAGCTGTGGCAGCGTCTGACCAGACAGGAGACGCGCTTCGGCACGGCGGCGGTGGCCTTCGGCTCGCCGATATCGCTGCGTTCAGAAAGGGGTGCGCGGCCCATTGAGGAGATGCTGGATGAGTTGATGGAGCGGATCGCGGCAACCATGCCGGTGCCGATGGTCCCCGTTGTCTGCCACGTCCTTCTCCAATCCGATGGCGTGCCCCAAGCAGAACTGGCCGCGAGAGTGACTGAGGTTTATGAGCAGGTTCCCGAAGAGAACCGGGTGGTCGATCTGGCGCATCTTGAAGCGGAGCTAAAGCGCGCGATGGATGGACTTGCGGGGCGAGAGTTGGTGACCCAGAAGGACGGTCAGTGGTGTATTGCAGAGGGGGAAAGGCCCGTCCTGACCTACTACGCCAACTCGATCATCCACTTTTTCGACGAGGATGCTGCAGCTGCAGGGTAAATTCTGCAGTTGCGAGGTCATAAAATTACAAAAATGGCGGTTCTGAGGTTGCATTATTGCGCGACGGATCATATTCCCCTGTCAGAGCGATACGATTCTGCGTCGCGGCAATTTTGATTTGTTAACCAAGGGGAGGCCCTCGCATGGCACTCGATCAAACCATCGCGCAATATGATGCACCCGAAAAGGACCTCTATGAAATGGGTGAAATGCCGCCCATGGGTCATGTGCCAAAGCAAATGTACGCCTGGGCCATTCG
>CAYUSM010000395.1:0-3232 GCA_964447345.1 uncultured Sulfitobacter sp.
TCTGGCGCACGCCTTCGTGGCCGTGCTTCAGGAGCGGTTCGTAGAACTTCGGGTTCAGGCTGCGGGCTCGCGTCTCAAGCGCCACCTGATCTTCGAGCGTGCGCACGGTGGCGGCACCGCGCGTCTGGTCGCCGATGTAGACCGGTGTCGTGTCACTGCCCTTGGCGCGTTTGACGGCGGAGGCGATGCCGCCAAGCGTGTCGAAGTAGTGATCAACCGTGGTCACGCCCAGTTCAATGGATTCGAGGTTCTGATAAGCCAGATCAACGTTTTTCAGCGTATCCTGCAGCAGGGCGGATTGCTGCGTGGCCTCGCCATCGGTGCCATAGGCGAAAGACTTGCGCGCCTCGTAGGCGTCGGCGAGGTCGCTGTCATCGTCAAAGGTGGAACTGTCGACCAGCTGATTGACGTTTGAGCCGTAGGCGCCTTCGGCGTTGGAGAAGACCCGCAGTGCCGCGGTTTTCAGATCGCAGTCGTTGGCGGCCATAAAGGCAAGCGCATGGGCACGGATCGGGTTCAGCGCCTCAGGCTCATCTGCGGCGGCGCATTGGTAGGCCGCGTCGGCCAGCAGTTTGGTCTGCAAGGGCAGCAGGTCGCGGAAGATGCCCGAAAGGGTCATCACGACATCGACACGGGCGCGGCCAAGCTCATTGAGCGGGATCAGGTCCGCACCGCAGAGGCGGCCATGGGTGTCAAAGCGGGGGACGGCCCCCATCAGTGCCAGCGCTTGCGCAATGGGGCCGCCGGATGACTTGATGTTGTCGCTGCCCCAAAGCACCAGCGCCACGGTGCGCGGCAGGGTTTTATGGGTTTCGATCAGCGCCTGCGCCTGTGCTGCGCCGTCCTGCATCGCAAAGGCAGTGGGCATGCGGAAGGGGTCAAAAGCGTGGATGTTGCGGCCCATGGGCAGAATCTCCGGCGCGCGAATGACGTCGCCACCGGGCACGGGTGCGATGTACTGCCCGTTCAGGGCGCGCATGAGGGCGGGCAGTTCATGATCCTCTGCCAGCAGCGCGTCCGTGGCGGCACGGTCGGCGTCACTCTGGAACTCCATCAGATTTAGGAGATCGGCGCGTTGGTCATCCGTGAGGGGTTTGCCAACGATGTGCAGACCATCGGGGATCAGCGCGTCTTCGGTTTCGAGCAGTTTCAGCCAGAGCTTTTCGGGGTCAGTATCCTCAAGGTTCACCGTCTCGGCCTGCGCTGCGATCAGATCGCGCAGGTCGTCACGTGCGGGGTCATCCGTGGGCAGGCTTCGAAAGCGCTGCAGGCTGTCCTTGAGATCCGCAAGACCACGATAAAGGCCCGCGGCCTGCAATGGCGGCGTGAGATGCGTGATTGTGACGGCATTACTGCGGCGTTTTGCCAGCGTCGCCTCGGAAGGGTTGTTTGCGGCGTAAAGGTAGATGTTGGGCAGGTTGCCCATCAGGCGGTCGGGCCAATCTGTCCCTGCCAAGCCGTTCTGCTTGCCCGGCATGAATTCCAGCGCGCCATGCATGCCGAAGTGCAGGACCGCATCCGCCTGAAAGTCATGCTTGAGGTATTGGTAAAAAGCGCTGAAGGCATGGGTGGGGGCAAAGCCACGCTCAAAAAGCAGGCGCATCGGGTCGCCTTCATAGCCAAAGCCCGGCTGGACCCCGACGAAAACCTTGCCGAACTGCGCGCCAAGCACAAAGACTTCGCGCCCGTTGGATTGGACCTTGCCCGGGGCGGGACCCCAGGTGGCTTCAATCTCCTCCAGCCATGGCGTGCGCGCGACGATCTGGTCGGCGCTGACGGTGGCCGCGATATTGGCTTCCTGGCCGTAGGTTTTGGCGTTGCCTTCAAGGATGTGCTTGCGCAACTCATCGACGCTTGCAGGCGGTTCGACATCATATCCTTCGGCCTGCAGGCGTTGCAACGTATTGAAAAGGCTTTCAAAAACGCTGAGGTAGGCGGCAGTTCCAACCGCCCCTGCGTTGGGCGGGAACCCGAAAAGGACGATGGCGAGGTTCTTGTCAGCGTTTTGCTTTCGGCGGATCGTCGCGAGGCGATACGCCTTTTCCGCCAAAGCCTCGATACGTTCGAGGCAGGGGGCCATTTCCTTGATGTCTCCCTTCGCCTCGCAGCGGTGATTGCATCCCGAACAGGGCTCATGCCCCAAACGTCCGGCAAAGACCGTCGGGTTTGTGGCGCCGTCGATTTCCGGCAGGGCAATCAACATGGTGGCTTCAACGGGGCTGAGACCTTGATCGCCACGTGCCCATTGCTGAAGCGTTTGGAACTCCAGTGGTTGTGCGGAGAGGTAGGGCACGTCCAGTTTTGCGAGCGCTTCGACGGCGGCATCACTGTCATTGTAGGCCGGACCGCCGACAAGGGAGAAACCGGTGAGAGAGACCAGCGCATCGACACCGGCGAAGTAAGCATCCATGGCGGGCCGTCCATCGAGACCTCCGGCGAAGGCGGGGATGACGCGCAGCCCACGTGCCTCAAAGCTGCGGACGACATGGGCATAATGGGCGGTATCCCCGGCAAGGATGTAGCTGCGCAACATCAGAAGGCCGACGGTCGGGCCGTCGCCGGGTGCGGGCAGGTCGTTGATATCCGTGGTGATGCCGGTGCCGGGCAGGTCGGGGTGATAGAGGCCGACGTCGGGGTAGTCGATGGGCAGCTCGGCATGGGTGCCACGCCAGCCGGGACGGGAGGCATAGCGCGAAAGGAGGAAGCGGACGAGGCTTTCGATGTTCTCATCCGAGCCGCCGAGCCAGTATTGCATCGACAGGAACCAGGCGCGCAGGTCCTGGCTTTTGCCGGGGATCAGACGCAGGATTTTGGGCAGGCGGCGCAGCATCTTCATCTGGCCCGCGCCGGAGTTGCCATTCTTGCTGGAAGGTTTCAGTTTCTTCAGCAGCGCCATGGCACCGGAGGCCGGGCGCGACATGTCCAGATCGCCCATCCGGGTGAGCTGCACAATCTCCTGATCGGCGATGATGCCCACCATGGCGTCGCAGGCCTCGCGCCGGGCCTTGAGGTCGGGCAGGATGGCCTTGATGTGGTCCTCAAGGAAGATGACGGAGGTCACCACGATGTCCGCCTGGGCGATGTCATCTTTGGCGGCCAGTAATGCGGCAGGGTCCTTTTCCCATTCGGCTGCGGCGTGGATGTGCAGCGACAGGCCGGGGAAATCCATCGAAAGCCGCGGCGCTGCGCGTGCAGCGGGGCCCGCCGCATGGCGGTCCAGCGTCACCAGCAC
>CAYUSM010000396.1:0-3212 GCA_964447345.1 uncultured Sulfitobacter sp.
ACACCGAATGGGTCGGGATCAGGCCACGCATCACCTCAAGGCTGTCGGCATAGTCGTCGCCTGCCGCCTCATAGGTGCGATAGTCCCCGTTTTCGTCCTTGGGCAGGTAATAATCCTGCTCACCGAAGTACGCGATGTTGTCATAGCGTAGCAGATTGCCGTCCTTGTCCTTCAGGCCATCGCGTGGAAGCACCATGATTGCGCCGTTCATGCCGTGCGTGACGTGATAGGGGATCATGTCGCCACCCGGTGCACAGTGATAGGTGAAGCAGCCCGGTTTCGTCGCCTTCCAGCGCAACACGCATTCCTCACCGGGATAGACATGGGTCAGGCCACCGCCACCCAAAGCGCCGGTTGATGCGTGGAAGTCGATGTTGTGTTCCATCATGCTCGACGTGGGGTTGCGCAGGGTCAGTTCGACCATGTCTTCTTCATGCACGATGATCAGTGGACCCGGCACCGAGCCGTTGTAGGTCAGCGCCCAGATGCTTGCCCCATTGTCCTCGTCGACGACCATGAGCCGCTCTTCGGTCTCCATGGTGATTTCGACGATCTTCGGGCCACCGGTTGCAACCTGTTCATGCGCTGGAGCGAACGGCGGCGCTACAAGCTCCTGTTTGACACGGGTGTAGCCCAACAAATCAACTGGTTTGGCATCTGTTGCGGCCTCTTCCTTGCCCGCAGCGTTGTAGATCTTGGCCGACGCGGCGTTGATGCCGTGCAGCTTGGGTGCCCGAGGTGCAGCCATTGCCCCGGCTCCCGTCATTGCAGCGGCACCCGCGAGCATACTACCTCGCAACACATTTCGGCGGCTCGTTTTCATGAGGCCGGGATTGATGAATTTGGTCATGGGTCCCTCCATTTGGGGTTGGTGCCGGCAAGCGGACATTGTGTCCGCCGATCCGTTAATTGGTTGCGAGATTGGCAAGCTGTGCTTCAAACCGCTCTTTGGCTTTCGGCGGCACACGGCCTTCGAAGAAGTCGTCGGGCACCTCAACGTCACCAACGGCGACGGTCATCACCATGCCCATGGCGAAGTGCGGTTTACAGATCACGCCGTAGACGCCTTCGGTGTCCAATGTGACCTCGATCTCCTCGTTGATCTTGCCTTTGAAGGCTTCTGCGCCATCCGGCAGCATGCCCTTGTTCACTTCCGCGTTGTGGCCCTTATCGGCCGCGATGAACTTGATCGTGTCACCGGGCTGCGCCTGGATGAAGGCAGGTTCGAAGACCATACGTTCCCCATCCGCGCCCTTGTTGAGCATCTGAACCTCGAAGGTCTCGGCAAAAGCTGCGCCTCCCATCAAGGCGGCGAGAGCGAGACCGGATACAACAGTGCGAAACATTTTCGTTTTCCTTTCCGTTCGCGTTGTTCGTTGAGGACAAGATTATGGTTTTCGACGAAGAGAACTTTGCGCTGGCTCAAACTCAAATTCGATCGCGCTGCTGGTGGCTCCGAGCCGATAAGCGATGGAAATTACGGTGGATATTATGGCATGACTGCGTGGATGACCGATTTATCACCTCGCAAGACGCTGCCGCGGCTCGATGAGAGCCTACTGACGCATCTGCCACCCTTCTCCAAACTGGAGAAGCGTGAGATTCGCACGATCCTGGATCAGGCGACGTCGCGCAGATACGACGAAGGTGTCGCGATTTTCGATGAAGGCGCACCCGCCGAAAGGTTCTTCATGTTGCTCGACGGGTATGTGCGGGTGGTGCGCGTCACGCTGACGGGGGAACAGGTGACGGCGCTGCACATTCCCGCAGGCCAGCTTTTGGGAATTGCAAAGGCGATTGGGCGAGAGACCTACCCGGCAACGGCTATGACCGCGACAGAGTCCATCGTCCTCAGTTGGCCAACTCGGCTTTGGGATGGGTTTGTTGCGGACTATAACGGGTTTGCGACGGAGACCTACAAAACCGTTGGCGACCGAATGGGTGAAATTCACAACCGGGTGATGGAGATGGCAACCCAGCAGGTCGAACAGAGGGTCGCGAATGCACTGCTTCGACTGATCAACCAGACAGGTCGAAAGGTATCGGACGGGATCGAGATTGATTTTCCGATCACGCGGCAAGATCTGTCGGAACTCACTGCAACCACGCTACATACGGCCAGCCGCCTCCTGAGCGCCTGGGAAAAACAGGGCCTCGTGCAAAGCAAACGTAAGCGCATCAAGGTACTGGACCCGCACGCGCTTGTCGTGATTTCCCAGCCAAAGGGTGATCTATAGACCCGCAGCTTCAATCAACTCTGCGACAAACACCTCTTCATCCAGACCGTACTCCGCGCAGGCATCAACGATCGTGTGAAAGGGGCTGATGAGGCAACCAACGCAGAGCATCTTGTGCCTGTTGAAAACGGCAATTGTCTTCGGCCAGCGCGACATCAATTCTGACAGTGGCAGGTCGGGATCATCGAGGTTCATCTGTCGCATGTGTCTCTCCTGATGAACCAAAACTAGACACCCAAAGAGGCGAAACGTTGTGCTGGCGCAAACTTTGGCACATGGCACCGCGCTAATGATCGGTCATCCCGAATTCAAGGAGACCGGCTCATGGCGGAAATTCTGACAAAATCGCGGGCGCGAAACATCTTCTACGGGGGCTCGATTTTCTTTGTCGTGGTCTTCGTGGCGATGACCGTCCATTCCCATAGATACGTCGTGAACGTCTCGACGGCGGGTATGCCGCTGAGCGAAGAGGTCGTTCACGGTAAGCATGTGTGGGAGCAACACTCCTGCATCAACTGCCACAGCCTGCATGGCGAAGGGGCCTACTTCGCGCCTGAAGTCGGCAACGTGATGACACGCTGGGGCGTGCTAGACAGCCCCGAGGACGCTTTCGAAACGCTCAAGGCTTGGATCGAAAGCCAGCCCAGCGGAATCGAAGGCCGAAGACAGATGCCGAAATACGACCTGACCGACGAAGACATTCGCGGTCTCGCGGAATTCCTTCGCTGGGCCGACCAGATCGACACCCAGGGCTGGCCGCCGAACGACGCCGGATAAGGAGACAAACTCATGAAATATCAATCACAGAAAGTGGCCTACTGGTACTTCCTCGCAGCCATGGCGCTGTTCGGCATTCAGGTGCTGGGCGGGCTTCTCGCGGGCTGGATCTATGTCTCGCCCAACTTCCTGTCCGGGCTTCTGCCGTTCAATGTGATCCGCATGATCCACACGAACGCGCTGATCGTCTGGCTGCTG
>CAYUSM010000397.1:0-3207 GCA_964447345.1 uncultured Sulfitobacter sp.
GATTCCAGCACAAAGGCATTCTCTGCCGCCCCCGTCAGCTTCAGCATCAACGAGACCGGCGTGTCCAGGTCAGCCGCCAGCCTAGTATAGACGATCTGGTTCTGCCCCTCGGCATAGCCGGTGGCAAAATCCTCAAAGGCGGGTGTCAGGGCCATGGGATGCCTTTAGGGGAAATTGACGTGAACGGCCTGCAGCGCGCGGGGGTCCACTTCTGGCCCGGCGCGGCGCACCACGTCGTCCGCGTAGATGTTGAAGAGATCCTGCGCCAGCGTCTGGTTAAGCTGCGCATTGAGCTGTGCGAGCAAGGCCGCGCTCTGTGCATCCTCCGTCGCCGGTGTGATCTCATCCAGCTGCACGATGACAACGCTTTCGTCCCCCGGCAGCACGGCCACATTGCCCGGCTCCATCTCAAACACTTCCGACATGAAATCCACCGGCGTGCCCGCGATGAAGGCGTTGCGGGTCTGACCTGTCTCAACCATGGCATCGAGGCCCGCGGCCTCAAAGGATCCATCCGTTGCCAGTGATGTCACAATCTCGCCCGCGCGGGCGGTCAATGCGTTAACGGTCTGCTCGGCTTCCCATTCTGCGCGGACGTCATCCAATGCCTCTTCAAAGGGATTGGGCCGCTCGGGCAGTTCTTCATCCAGCCGCATGGCAAAGATGCTGCCATCCTCAAGCTGGTCGATTTGCGGGAAGGCACCTTCGGCCAGCCCGGCTGCCGCTTCCCGGAAATCGCCATAGGCCGCGATCCCTTCGCTTGTTTCCGGTGTCCAGTCGATCTGGCCCAGTTCCATCTCGGTCTCTTCGGCCAATTGCTCCAATGTGGCACCGCCTGCCAGCTGGTCATCAAGGTCCTGCGCCCGTGCCTCAACCGCGCGCACCGCGCGGGTCACAGCAAGTTCCTGCTGCAGGAGCGGTTCTGCCTCTTCAAAGCTGGTGCTTTGCGCGGGCAACACGCCGTTCACACGGAAAAGGGCCGGTCCCAGCGCGCTTGGCAGGGGGCCAACAACATCACCGACCTCTGCGCCGAAAACCTGTTCGCCTGCCGCATCCAGTTCCAACCGGCTGACATCACCCAAATCGACATCCGTCAATTCAAGGCCGCGCTCTTCGACCAACGCCCGGAAAGTGGTGCCGCCCACTTCCAGCGACGCGGCAGCCTGATTGGCCGCTTCCTCATCCGGGAACACAAGGCGTTCCACGAGGCGGCGCTCGGGCTGATTGTACTGATTGGCACGTGCGTCATACTCCGCGCGCAATTCCTCTTCCGGCACTTCTATTTCGTCAATCAACGCATCTGGTGTCAGCAGCACATAGGTGATGCGCTTGGTCTCGGGCAGGATGAACAGGTCGGGATTTGCGTCATAGTATGCCTGCAATGCAGCACTGTCAGGCGTCGCAATCGGGGCTGTCAGGTCTTCCGCCTCCAGCCGCGCCCAGGTAAAGCTGCGCTGCTCGCCCACGTAATTCACCAGCGTCTCGGCATATGCGGATGGCATCTGCACACCGCCCACCACCGCGCCCTGCAAGAGCGTACGCGACGCTTCCTCGCGCAGAGACGTTTCAAACTCCGCTTCGGTCACACCACCCTGCTGCAGGGCAAAGCGATACCCTTCGCGGTCAAATTCGCCGTTCACGCCCTGAAACGCGCTGATTGCCAAAATCTCCTCGCGCAAGGCCTCGTCGCCGATGGAAAGCCCCAGCTCGCTGGCTTCGTGGTCCAGCGCCCGGTTGCGCACCACGCGTTGCAGCACGGCGCGATCAAGACCGATCTGCTGGGCCTCGGCAAAGGGCAGGGGGCGGCCCGTCTGCTGTTCAATCGCGCGGATTTCATTTTGCAACTGCCGAGCGTAGGCATCGACGGGAATGGACTTGCTGCCCACGGTGCCAATGCTGCGCAGATTGCCGCTGAGGTTGACCGCGCCGAAACCGCCCAGACCGAGGATCAGAAGACCCATCAGAATCCACATCGCGGATTTGCCAATGCCGCCGCTTTTTGCCATCACTGCTTCCCTTTTGTCGCGGTGTTGCGCTTGTCTATGCGGTGCCGCAGGGCGGGGCAAGGGGGCAGCGTCAGGGCAGGGCGGCAAGCCGGTCAAAGAGCTGTGAAATCCCGTCCGCGTCAAGGTTGGCAAAGGCAATGCGCAGCTGCCGCGCGCCGCTTGGGTCGTCCTCGGGGCAGAACATCGTGCCGGGCAGGCAAAGGACGCCCGCGTCCTTCACAAGCTGCGGAGCCAGATCGGCGGAGCTGACCTCAAAAGGATGCGCGACATAGGCGAAATAGCCACCCAGTCCCAGCAGCCGCCAGCCCTTGGCCTCCAGCCTCGGCATATTGTCCGAAATAGCCGCCCGCCGAGCGAGGATTTCTGCCCGCTCCCCTGCCAGCCACTGGCTGAGGTTCTGCATGCCCCACAGGGCCGCGTGCTGACCCAGCTGGCTGGGACAGATCGCGACTGTATCAAGGAACTTCTCCACCTCGCGCAGACGTGCTTCACTGGCGATCATTGCTCCCACACGGTGGCCGGTCAGACGGTAGGCCTTCGAGAATGAATAAAGGTGGATCAGCGTATCCTGCCAGTCTTCCTGCTGGAAAAGCGCATGGGGCGAGCCTGAGCGACTGTCAAAATCGCGGTAGGTCTCATCGGTGATCAGCGCAATGCCGTGCTCGCGGGCGAGATCGAAGAAGGCCAGCATCAGCGCGGCGGGATATTCTACACCTGCCGGGTTATTGGGGGTCACAAGGGCAATGGCGCGTGTCCGGTTGGTGATCAGCGCCCGAGCCGCCTCCGGGTCCGGCAAAAGATCCGCGCCTGTCGCCAGCGCCACACTTTGCACCCCTGACATATCCAGCCACATTTTATGATTGAAATACCAGGGGGTTGGCAGAATAACTTCATCCCCTTCACCGCAGAGCGTGGCAATGGCGGCGGCAAAGGCCTGATTGCAGCCGGAGGTGATGCAGACCTGATCCGGCGTGACGGTGCCCGCATAGTGATCCGAAACCTGCCGCGCCAGTTCAGCGCGCAACTCCGGCAAGCCCAGCACAGGTCCGTAAAGATGCGCGTCATCTCGGGTCAGCGCGATCTCTGCCATGGCCTCGCGCATCGCCCGTGGCGGCGGGTCAACCGGGGCGGCCTGACTGACATTCATCAAGGGACGATCTGCGGGATGGGTGACCCCGTCCAGCCAACGGCGCGCTTCCAT
>CAYUSM010000398.1:0-3187 GCA_964447345.1 uncultured Sulfitobacter sp.
GAAGGATAGCCGCATCATCCGTTTCCGGCGTGACCCCGTGTTCGGTCTTGTCCCAAAAGAACGGGCTGACCACGAATTCATAAAGCCCTTTGAAGGCGGCAAGTGTCCCCAGCGGGAAATAGAACGGTAGGGTAAAGACCCACCACATCAGGTTCCGATGCGCCTTGCCGCGCACTGCAACGAGTGACAGGCCAAGGTTTAACGTTTCTGACAGGATGAACAGCACAACCATTGCCCACATGACCGGAGCGCCCAGTGTCAGGGCAATTGGATGCGGCAGCCCGGCCAGCGCCAACCAGAAGGACCACAAGAGCGGCGCAAAGGCGAACTGGCTAAACGTGGCCAGAAACATCGTCTGCACGCCCCAGAACCGCACCCAACCCAGATCGGCCTTCAGCCGCCCCGGATTGCGCATGTGCACACACCAGGTAATCAGAAACCCCTTGAGCCAGCGTGAGCGTTGCTTGACCCAGGGCCAGAGGCGACAGTTGGCCTCCTCGTAGGTGACCGTCGGCAGCAGTTCCGTGATGTAGCCCTCACGTGCGAGCCGCAGGCCTAGATCGGCGTCCTCGGTGACGTTGTGCGCGTCCCAACCGCAGAGGTCTTCAAGGATTTCGCGTCGGAAAAACAGCGTCGTCCCGCCCAACGGTATCACCAGACCCAGACGCGCCACACCGGGCAGTAACACGCGCCACCACGCGGCATATTCGATCGTGAAACATCGCGACATCCAGTTGGCGCCGGTGTTGTAGTAGTCCAGCACGCCCTGCAGACAGGCCACATTGGCCGGTGCATGCTGGAACCGCGTCACCACGCGCTCTATCTGGTCCGGTTCCGGCGCGTCTTCGGCATCCCAGACACCGATGATGCTGCCTCGACAGAAGTCGAGCGCATAGTTCAGCGCGCGGGGTTTGGTCGTCAGTTTGTTGGCCTCGGGTACTTCGACGACGGTGATCCAGGTGGGCAGCTCGGTTTGCTCGATGGTGTCACGGGTCACCTTGTCACCAGCCTCAAGCACCAGCACGATTTCAAGCTGCGACTTGGGATAGGTCAGGCGGGCCAATCGGCTGAGCAGAGCGCCCGCAATTTGTTTCTCGTTCAGCAAAGGGACAAGGACAGAGACGCGCGGGCGCAGGTAGGGCAGGCTATGAATAGGCGCGAAGGTTGGGCTGATCTCTGGTGTGTCGTGCCGCCAGTGGGTCCAGAGGGCCGCAGCCTTGAGCACCGTGGTCATGGCGAGCGTCAGGACCGCCCAAATGATTGCTATGGTTATTGTCCAAAGCGGCTCGATCGCCAATGCACTGACAAGGAGCATCAGGACCAGGAGCGCCCAGTAGCTGCGCGACTTGCTTTCAATATCCCATGTACGGCAACTGACACGCTCGGGCACCCGCGTGGCGGCTCGCTTTGCCAGGGTGCCGCCGTAGAGGCGCGTGATCTGGTCCTGTATTTGTTGCTGATCGGCAATGACAGGCAGGGCCAGATCGCCTGTCCTGCCCAGCGAAGCGCGCAGGGCGGGAAACAACTCGGGCCTGCTTGTGGCAATCAACAGCATCCCGCCGACGTCCATCCACGGCACCGCCCGATAGGACAGGCAGAGGTCAGCCGGAACACGTGCCGCAAGGGTCAGCTCCGGCGGATCAAAGGTCAGATCAACGATCTGGGCCTGATGCTGATGCGACAGGGCGAGCATAACGTCCTCGCGATCCGCCAACCCCTCGGCAACAAGGATTTCGCCCAGTGGCGCGTCTACGCGCCGCTGAAGGTCCAGAGCGTGCAGCAGGTCCTGCGAGGATATGGCCCCGGCTTCCACAAGGTGTTGGCCCAGGGGCATGCGCCGCTTGAATGGACTGGCATTGCGCGGTTCCGATAGAAGCAGCCGCAGATTGCTCATGACGTCAGCCTTAAGTTTAGCTTAAGGCTTCGTGACAGGAGATGGTTAATGCCTCGTTAAGGCCAGCAAGTTGTTCGCGTTCAGGCGTCCTCTTTGGTCTCGGCGCGATCATTCATCGCAGCGGCGAAACGCTCAAACAGGTAATAGCTGTCCTGCGGACCGGGAGAGGCTTCGGGGTGGTGCTGCACAGACCAGACCGGACGGTCGGCCATGCGAATACCGCAGTTTGAGCCGTCAAAAAGCGACACATGCGTCTCGACCACCCCTGCGGGCAGGGTCTGTGCGTCGACAGCAAAACCGTGGTTCATGGAGGTAATCTCGACCTTGCCGGTGTCGTTGTCTTTGACGGGATGGTTGGCACCATGGTGGCCGTGGCTCATCTTGATGGTCTTGGCTCCAAGTGCCAGCGCCAGCATCTGGTGGCCAAGGCAGATGCCAAAGACAGGCAGATCAGTCTTGTCCAATACATCGCGGATCATTGGTACGGCGTATTCGCCGGTCGCCGCGGGATCGCCTGGACCGTTGGACAGGAAGACGCCATCGGGATTGTGAGACATCACGTCATCATAGGTCGCGGAGGCGGGGAGCACAGTTACCTCACAGCCTGCAGAGGCCAGACAGCGCAAAATGTTGCGCTTTGCGCCATAGTCCACGGCGACCACCTTGTGCTTCGGGTTTTCCTGTTTCGGAAAGCCGTCTGGCCAGGCCCACCGCATTTCGTCCCAGCGGTAGGATTGTGCACAGGTCACATCCTTGGCCAGATCCATGCCCTCCAGCCCGGCAAAGCCGCGGGCGGCATTGATCAGGGCCTCAATGTCGAAGTTCCCATCAGGATCATGCGCCAGCGCGACATGCGGTGCCCCTTGCTGGCGGATCGCGCGGGTCAAACGGCGGGTGTCGACACCACCGATGGCAATGCGACCGCGCGCGGCAAGCCAGTCGGAGAGATGTTGTACCGCCCGCCAATTGGATGGATCTGTTGGCATCCACTTCACGACCATGCCTTCGGCGACCGGATCGCCGGTTTCATCATCCTGCGGGTTCGTGCCGACATTGCCGATGTGGGGGAAAGTGAAGGTGACGACCTGCCCGGCATAGGAAGGGTCGGTCATGATTTCCTGATAGCCGGTCATCGCGGTGTTGAAACACAGCTCTGCCACTGTCTGGCCCGTCGCGCCAAAGCCCATGCCGTAGAAAAGCGACCCGTCCGCGAGGGCAAGACAGGCGGTCGGGCGGTCGTGTGCGGGCGCGGTCATGGGGCAGCCTCCGGGCAGGATGTCAGTGGGTAAACGA
>CAYUSM010000399.1:0-3186 GCA_964447345.1 uncultured Sulfitobacter sp.
CCCGATGACCCCCGAGAAGCGCGCGCAGCGATGCGCCGAGGTGATGTTTGCCAATGATCGCGCCTCGCCCGGTTTGGGCATGGCGATTGAAAGCGTGGCCCCGGGACGGGCGGTGATGACCATGAAGGTCAGGCCCGATATGCTCAACGGGCATCACATTTGCCACGGTGGCTTTACCTTTGCGCTTGCGGACAGCGCCTTTGCCTTTGCCTGCAACACCTACAACCAGAACACCGTCGCGCAGCAAAACCAGATCACCTACATCAGCCCCGGCCAAGAGGGCGAAACCCTGACCGCCACCGCGACTGAAGTGTCGCGCACCGGTCGGTCAGGCGTCTATGACGTGGTCGTGACAGGTGAGGACGGGCGCACCATCGCGCTTTTCCGCGGCCTGTCGCGCACCGTCAAAGGACAGCATTTTCCAGAGGAGGACCCCGCCCCATGAAAGATCTGACGCCCCCCAAAGATACGCTGGACCCCATCGAGGTCGCCAGCCGGGACGAGATCGCAGCCCTGCAATTGGAGCGGATGAAATGGTCCCTGCGCCATGCCTATGACAACGTGCCGTTCTACAAGCAGAGCTTTGACGCGGCGGGCGTGCATCCCGATGACCTTCAGGACCTCAGCGATCTTGCGAAGTTCCCTTTCACCGTCAAAACCGACCTGCGTGACAATTACCCGTTCAAGATGTTCGCCGTCCCGCGCGAAAAGGTGGCACGCATCCATGCCTCCTCCGGCACGACGGGTCAGCCGACGGTTGTGGGCTACACGCAGGGTGATCTGGACAATTGGGCCACCGTCGTTGCCCGATCCCTTCGGGCGGCGGGCCTGCAGCCGGGGGATCTGTTGCACAACGCCTACGGGTACGGGCTTTTCACCGGGGGCCTCGGCATTCACCTCGGTGCTGATGCGCTGGGACTGACGACCTATCCGATCTCGGGCGGGATGACCCCGCGCCAGGTCCGGCTGATTGATGACTTCAAGCCCAAGGGGATCACTGTCACCCCGTCCTATTCGCTCTCGATCCTGGATGAGTTTGCGGCACAGGGGCTGGACCCGCGCGACTGCTCTCTGGAGGTCGGCATCTTCGGGGCCGAGCCCTGGACCAATGCCATGCGGCGAGAGATCGAGCAGGCTTTCAACATGCATGCGGTCGACATCTATGGGCTGAGCGAGGTCATGGGGCCGGGCGTTTCCATGGAATGTGTGGAAAGCAAGGATGGCTTGCACATCTGGGAGGATCACTTCTATCCCGAGATCATCAACCCGGAGACCGGTGAGCCGGTTGCAGATGGGGAACAGGGGGAGCTTGTCTTTACCTCACTGACCAAGGAAGCCTTCCCGATCATCCGCTACCGCACACGGGACCTGACACGCCTGCTGCCGGGCACCGCGCGGAGCATGCGGCGGATGGAGAAGGTCACGGGGCGCAGCGACGACATGATCATCCTGCGCGGCGTGAACGTCTTCCCCACGCAGATCGAAGAAGCGCTTATGGCCACCACCGGACTTGCCCCGCATTTCCAGATAGAGCTGAGCCGCCCGGACCGCATGGACCAGATGCGGATTTTGTGTGAATGCGCTGACGCCAGTGTGACCGATGATGCCCGCGCGGGGGCCGCCAAGGCACTGTCAGCCAAGGTCAAGCAGACCATCGGCATCAGCGTGGCCGTGGAGGTCAAAGACGTGGGCGGCGTGGCACGGTCAGAGGGCAAAGCGGTGCGGATCGTCGATAACCGTCCCAAGGCCTGAGGCTGTCCTGTTCAGGCGTACCTTGACCTAACCACAGGTGATCGCCCCAATCGTGCCGCTGTCATCCAGCACCACGTTGATCCGGTCGGGCCGGTGGTCCTGGGTCACGGCATCCGTGATGTGATAGACCCGTTTGGGCTGTGGTACGGCCTGCGCGGCCTCGCGCGGCTGGCCCAGCAGGTTCTGGTACTGGGAGGCGTTGCAGGTGTCCGGCCCCGGAGTGATCGGCAGTGGACGAGGTGTGCCGCATGCCGTGAGCGACAAGGCGCAGACCAATACTGACAGTCTCATACAGTGCTCCCGTCGGCTCCATAGCGCGCCATGAAGGTCTCCACAGCGCCTTCAACCACGCGGTCAATCTCGGCCTCGCTGACGGATTTGCTGACGCCAAAGATCAGCCGTGTCCAGATGTCTGCCTTGCAAAGTTCGCCAAACTGGTCAGCCGCAAGGATGGGATCATCGATCTTCAGTTCACCCCGCGCTTCCGCTTCCTTGAAATAAAGGGCCATTTCTGCCCGCATCACGGCAGGGCCGGAGTTATAGAAACTTTGCCCGATCTCCGGGAAACGGTCGCTTTCGGCCACGCAGATGCGGAAAATCTGCTGACCAAAGGTCGACGTGATGAACCGCAAAAAATGATGGCCTGCCTGATTGAGCACCTCGCGCGGTGGCGCGGCGAGATCAATGCAATCCATGGCTTCCTGACTTTGCCGCACGCATTCGGCGTTAGCGACCTCCATGAACAGCAGACGTTTGTCGGGGAAGTAGCTGTAAAGCGTTGCCTTGGACACGGCGGCCACGCGCGCGATCTCGTCCACGCTGGCCCCTTCGAACCCATCCGTCATGAAAACACTGCGCGCGCCTTCCAGCACCTGATCATATTTGCGGCCCTTGCGGACCCGTTGTGCTGTGGCGGTCATGGATGCTCCAGATGATGAGAGAAGAATATAAACCGTTTCGTTCAGTTCCAAGTTTTTAATTACCTGACTTGAAGGCAAGGCGCGTTGCGATAAGTCAAAACTATGTTTAGAATCGTTCTAAATGAATTGAGGGCAAGATGCGATTTTCGTTGAACAGAAAGCGGTTCAGGGATCTGAACGAACAGGAAGTGCTGGCGCTGGCGATTTCGTCCGAGGAGGATGATGCGCGGATTTACCGGGGGTATGCTGAACGGTTGCGCGCGGAGTATCCAAAGAGTGCTGCGGTCTTTGATGGTATGGCGGCTGAAGAAGACACCCACCGTCAGCGGTTGATTGACCTGCACCAGAAACGCTTTGGCCCCACGATCCCGCTGATCCGGCGCGAGCATGTGTCGGGCTATTACGCCCGCCGCCCCGTCTGGCTGGTCGAAAACCTTGGGCTGGAGCGCATCCGGACCGAGGCCGCTTCGATGGAAGCAGATGCGGAGCGGTTCTATCTGGCCGCTGCGGCGAA
>CAYUSM010000400.1:0-3171 GCA_964447345.1 uncultured Sulfitobacter sp.
TTCATCAACATCGACCTGACGGCGGTGGGCAACTGGGCCGAGCGCAACAACATCGGCTACGCCTCCTATCAGGAACTGGCGCGGCATCCGCAGGTGATGGACACGATCCAGGCCCATGTGGAAGAGGTCAACGCCTCTGTCGCGGAAGACGAGATGCTGTCGGGTTGTCAGGTACACCGCTTTGTCGTGTTGCATAAGGAGCTGGACGCCGACGATGGAGAGCTGACGCGCACACGCAAGGTGCGGCGCAAGATCATCGGCGAGAAGTATGACGACATTATCACGGCGCTCTACGATGGGTCGAACACGATCTCGACCGAGACCGAAGTAACTTACGAGGACGGGCGCAAGGGCAGCATCAAGGCGACGCTGGAAATTCGCGCGGCGAAGGTTGTGCCGGTGGCTACCAAGAAGTTGGCGGCGGAATGATGGCGTTTTCGCTCTGGCTCACGTTTGCGTTGACCTACACCGCACTCTGCATCCTACCGGGGCCCAGCATCGCGGTGACGGTCTCTCAGGCGCTGCGCGGGGGCATGCGCGCTGCAGCGTTTTGCGTCGCGGGCGATATGCTTGCGACACTGGTTTTGATCTCCGTTAGTCTTTTGGGCGTCGGCGCGCTCCTGGCCGCTTCGGCGACAGCATTTGCCGTATTGAAATGGTGCGGTGTGGTTTACTTGGCCCTTCTGGGGCTGATGATGCTCCGCGACGCAGATCGCACCCGGCCACAAACCCTGAGAGCGCAGACATCAAAGCGGAGCTTCTATGCTGGCTTCTTGACAGGTGTGCTGAACCCAAAAGGCGTCGCCTTTTACATGGCGTTTCTCGCGCAGTTCATTGATCCGACGCAAGGTTTGGTGCTGCAACTGGCGGTGATCGTCCCGACCATATGGGTGATCCTTGCTGTGACCTTGCTGGCTTATGCCTTTGTATCCCTCCGGGTGAACGGCGCACTGGTGAGTGAACGGTCGCGCCGTTGGATAGGGTACGGCAGCGGGTCCATGCTTTTGGGCGCGAGCGCGGTCTTGGCCACGCAGCGAAACACGTGAACGTAAAGGCTTAGAAACGATGAAAGACACTGTGGAGAGCTACGTCACGGAGGACGGCCGCACTATCGGCGGTGTGGTGATGGAGATGAAGAACATCACCCTGCGCTTTGGTGGGGTTGAAGCGATCAAAGACATTTCATTCGATATCCGCGAGGGCGAAATCCGCGCGATTATTGGGCCCAACGGGGCTGGCAAATCGTCGATGCTGAACGTGATTTCAGGGTTCTACATCCCTCAGGAGGGTGAGGTCTGGTACAAGGGGTCGCGCCGTCCGCCGATGAAGCCCTATCAGGTTGCGCAGCAGGGGATTGCGCGGACCTTCCAGAACATCGCTTTGTTTGAGGGGATGAGTGTTTTGGACAATGTCATGACCGGGCGGCTGACGCATATGAAGACCGGTTTGTTCCAACAGTCGATCTGGAAGGGCAAGGCCGAGGAAGAAGAGATTGCGAACCGGGAAGTCGCTGAAAGGATTATCGACTTTCTGGAAATTCAGGCGATCCGGAAGACGCCGGTCGCGCGGCTGCCATATGGATTGAAAAAGCGCGTGGAACTGGCGCGGGCGCTGGCGGCGGAGCCGTCGATCCTGCTTCTCGATGAGCCGATGGCGGGGATGAACGTGGAGGAAAAAGAGGACATGAGCCGCTTTGTTCTCGACGTGAACGATGAATTCGGGACCACGATAGCGCTGATTGAACATGACATGGGCGTGGTCATGGACCTTTCGGACCGGGTGGTGGTCATGGACTACGGCAAGAAGATCGGGGACGGCACACCGGATGAGGTGCGCAACAATCAGGACGTGATCGATGCCTACCTGGGGGTCGCTCATGACTGATTTTGTGAACGACGCGTTAAAAGTCACATTGCGTGCACAGGACATACACCGGGCGTACACCGCCGCGTTGCGGCAAAACGGAGGGCGCAAGCATGCCTGAACAACTCGCTTTTACCATCGAAGTGATGCTGAACGGGCTGATGGCCGGGGTGCTTTACGCGCTGGTGGCACTTGGATTCGTGCTGATCTACAAGGCCTCTGGCATCTTCAATTATGCCCAAGGCGTGATGGCGCTTTTCGCGGCAATGACGCTGGTGGGCATCCAGAACGGTCAGGTACCATTCGCCCACCTGATCAACGCCATCTTTGGCACCGATGTGCACAAGTTCGGCTGGCATGTGCACAGCTTTGTCGCGATCCTGTTCACCGTCATCGTGATGGTTGTGCTGGCCTGGGCGGTGCAGCGGTTCGTCTTCCGGCATCTGGTTGGGCAGGAGCCGATCATCCTGTTTATGGCAACCATCGGTCTGGCCTATTTCCTGGAAGGGGTGGCGGACCTGATGTGGGGGTCGGAACTGAAGGCGCTGAACGTCTGTGCGTCGGAAGGCAACTGCCTGCCGCAGGGTCTGAACCTGTGGATCGATGAGACCACCTTCAACGCCTTTGGCTACGGCTTCTTTATCGACAACCTCGACATCGTGGCCTCAATCGTGGCGGCGATCCTTGTGATCGGTCTGGTGATGTTTGCGCAATACACCAAGCAGGGCCGTGCGATGCGCGCCGTGGCGGATGACCATCAGGCGGCGCTGAGCGTGGGCGTGTCGCTGAACTTCATCTGGATTCTGGTCTGGTCGCTGGCGGGGTTCGTGGCCTTGGTCGCAGGCATCATGTGGGGCGCCAAATCGGGCGTGCAGTTCTCGCTGTCTCTGATCGCGTTGAAGGCCTTGCCGGTGTTGATGCTGGGCGGATTTACTTCGATCCCCGGGGCCATCGTAGGGGGCCTGATCATCGGGGTGGGGGAGAAGCTCTTCGAGTTCCTGATCGGGGCGCCCTACCTGGGTGGCGCGACGGAGAACTGGTTTGCCTACATGCTGGCGCTCTTGTTCCTGGTGTTTCGGCCGCAGGGTTTGTTTGGGGAGAAGATCATTGAGCGGGTGTGAGGGCATGAATGTCGGACTATTCGGGGCGCTGCCCCGGACCCCGGAATTGTATTGGAAAGATGAAGCTGGAGGGCGGCGCTAATGTTCTACCGTGAAGCAGGCGATTTCAGCACGACTTATGCTGAGGATCAGCAGACCTTTCCGATCAAGTTCGACCGGTATCGGTATTACGTGGTGCTGTTCATCG
>CAYUSM010000401.1:0-3154 GCA_964447345.1 uncultured Sulfitobacter sp.
AATGAGGAAGGCGATCTCTTCGTCTACCGCCCCCTCGCCCATGTGGCCGAAGCCGATTGCGAGAAGTTCGCCAAGGCCATGAGCTACCCCATCATCCCCTGCGATCTTTGCGGTTCTCAGGACGGGTTGCAGCGCCAACAGGTCAAGCAGATCCTTGATGGCTGGGAGGCCAACAGCCCCGGCCGCAGGCAGGTGATGTTTCGCGCCCTGATGAACGCGCGGCCGTCGCATCTGCTTGACCCGAAACTCTTCGATTTCGCGGGTCTGACGCGCGAGACCTAGAAAATTTTAGACAAATTTCGCTGACTGTCTGAAGCCCCGTTAACACACGCCCCATTTGTTTGCCTTTAGATCATCCCAACCGCAGCGCACCCGCGCTGCCCCGAGGAGATCGCCCGTGGCACCTTTCAACCGCCCTGCCCTGAAACAGATCAAACGGCATCTTACCCTCATCCTGATCGGCCCTCCCGCGCTTGCATTTGTCCCTGCGTTTTGCCTGGCCGCCTTCTGGTTCGGCGGTGAGGGCGCGCTGGTTGTCCTCGCCGGAACCCTGCCCGTGCTCTACCTTATCGCAGGCAACCTAAATGAACATTTCACAACCGAACGTGATCGGGCGCACGGCCTGTTCCAACGCAGCGCGTTTGAGGAGTTGGTCAATCAGATCTACACCCGCACACAGCACACCGGGCGTCACGCTTCACTCTACGCCGTTCTGATCGAGGATTTCGATGAACTCGCCGACCGCTATGGTCAGGCCGCAGCCGATACCGTCATCAAGCGCTGTGGCGAAAGGCTGCAAGCGGTTGTGCGTGCCGATGACAAAATTGGGCAAATGGGCGATGCCCGCTTTACGATCTGCACCAGACCCGTGCGGCACCTTGATCTGGAACTCTGCATTCAAATGGCCAGCCGCCTGCAGACAGCTTTGGAAGAGCCGATCTCGATAGATGGGATCAGCATCTATGTCACCGCGTCCATCGGATTTTGCCAGCACAACCGCGCCCCTGCCCCAAACGGCATGGCATGGTTGCAAGCGGCAGACACCGCCTTGCGAGAAGCACATCGCCGTGGGCCGTCCGCCGTACGCGCGTTTTCCGACCAGATGCGCCTTGACACCCAAGCCCGCGCCGAACTGCGGGAGGATGTCGTTGCCGCCTTGGAACAGGGCCAGTTTCAGCCATGGTTTCAGCCGCAGATTTCCACCGACACAGGACAGGTCACCGGGTTCGAAGCCCTCGCACGGTGGAGCCATCCAGACCGCGGCATGATCGCCCCGTCCGAGTTTCTGCCCGCCGTCGAACAGGCAGGCCAGCTTGAACGACTGGCAGAGGTCATGGTCTATCACTCCTTTGCCGCGCTCAAAGCATGGGACAGTGCCGGGGTGGATGTGCCGCAAGTCGGCGTAAACTTTGCCGGATCAGAGCTTTCGAATCCAAAGCTGGTCGAAAAGATAAAGTGGGAGCTTGATCGCTTTGACCTCACGCCCAACCGGCTCGCCGTCGAAGTCCTGGAAACAGTTGTGGCAAGCTCCCCCGATGACACCGTCACCATGAACATCAATGCGCTTGGCAAACTGGGCTGCCGTATCGATCTTGATGATTTTGGCACCGGGCATGCCTCAATCGCATCCATCCGGCGGTTTTCAGTCAGCAGGATCAAGATTGACCGCTCCTTCGTGATGAAAGCCGACCGCGACCCCGAACAGCAGCGGATGATCAGTGCCATTCTGACCATGGCCGAACGTCTGCAAGTGGAAACCCTGGCCGAAGGCGTCGAAACCGTTGGCGAACACGTACTACTGGCTCAACTGGGCTGCGATCATGTGCAGGGGTTTGGCATTGCCCGCCCCATGCCGTTTGAACAGACCCTGGACTGGATCGACAAACACACAGCCAAGCTTCAGGACGTGCCCCGGATCATGAACAACAAGAGCCGTTGAGCGCTCCGCCCGGCCTCAGAATTCCCCGGCCGAATAGATCGGCACCAAATCCTGTCCATTCCGACGATCTGTCGGCGCCAAGCGTCGCAAATCGCCCGAATCCGCTTGACCTTTAGGTCCGCACTCTGTTGAACCAGCCTAGTTTTCTAGTGACATGCAGGTGGCGGTCCCCATGGACGATCAGAACAAGAATCTCATCCTCGCAACAGCGCTCAGCTTTGTGGTGATTTTGGTCTGGTTTGTTCTCTTCCCGCCACCCGAACCCGACACGCCCATCGACGGCACTGTGCAAAGCACGGCTGATGCAACCACTGATGCAACCGTGCCCGCAGGTCCGACCACCGGCACTGCTCCCGCTGGCGTCGATACCCCGGCCCAGGCAGGTGCTGGAAGCATCGAAAACGCACCTCGGGTTGCAATTGAAACACCCCGCCTGACAGGGTCGATCTCCCTTGTGGGCGGCCGCATTGATGACCTCAAGCTCAAGGACTACCGCACCACAGTTGATGACGACGCGCCAATCGTCACCATGCTGTCCCCGCAGGGCACAACCGACGCCTATTATGCGCTGCAAGGCTGGGCTGCAGGCACCGGTCTGGAGCCGGACGCGGTCCCCGGCCCCGAGACCGAATGGCGCCTCACCAGTGGCGAAACCCTGGGCGTCGACAGCCCCATCACACTGACATGGGACAACGGCGCGGGGCAGATCTTTGGCCGCACCATCTCGGTCGATGCCGACTACATGTTCAACCTGACCCAGACGGTCACCAACAACGCTGATGCCCCTGTCACACTGGCACCCTACGGCATGATCGTACAGCACACGGAACCGGACGATCTGGAGAACTTCTTCATCCTGCACGAAGGCGCCGTCGCCATCGCGGATGAGGAACTGATCGAGACTGACTGGGATGACATCGCCGAAGCAGAAGTCAACGCCACATGGGGCCGTCAAGCCATCGTGCAATCCGGCGTCAACGAGGGCTGGATCGGTTTTACCGACCACTTCTGGCAGGCAATCCTGATCCCCGGCGCGGGCCAGACCTTTGATCAGGCGCTCACCTATGACGCGCGCAGCGACATCTACCGCGCTGTCACCCGCCTGCCCACGCAGACTGTTGCCGCAGGGGCCACAACCGAAGTCGCAACACAACTCTTTGCCGGTGCCAAAGAATGGGCCGTCCTGCGCGAATACGAGGACGCAGGTGTCACCAA
>CAYUSM010000402.1:0-3152 GCA_964447345.1 uncultured Sulfitobacter sp.
CGCTGATCGCCCGGGTTCTTGAAGGGGCCGCGCCTGTGGCCGCAGAGGCACCCAGGCCCCCTGCCCCGGAGGGTCCCAAGGGCGAGGACATCGCGCCGGGCATCCGCCTGGTTGCGGGTACATCGAGCCTGTCGCTGATTGGTCCCGGCGTCACTGAAGAGGTCATCGCGCGCATCCGGGAGATGCTCTCAGCGCGCTGAAAATGTTTCGCGCGCGAAACATTTGGGATCAGCCCCGCGCTGAAAACCGGCAGTAAAACGACAAGATCAGAGACTGGGCGGTGCCTGCCAGCCATCTCGAAACCACGCGCGCCGTGCATCGCCGGACCGCGGGGCGGTCGCAAGCGACCTTGATTCCGCGCAGGGGCGGGGTGTCGATTTCGGTGAAAGAGGGCCCGAAAATGTTTCGCGCGCGAAACAAATGGGTTGGGGCGGCGGGCTCAAATGTTTCGCGCGCGAAACATTTGGCCCCCGCTCAGGTGTAAAGCTGTTTGAGAAAATCCCGGCTGACGTCCGCCCAGCTGCGCAACTGCGTCCCGGCAATCCGTGCCTCCAGCGCCTCCCGGTGGGCCGGTTCCGCGATCAGCTTCAGGCAGGCCGCTTCAATGGCATTCATGTCGTAGGGGTCGCAATATTCCACCAGGTCGCCGCCCACCTCCGGCATGGAGGACCGGTCCGACACCACCCCGGTCTTGCCATAGCTCAGGCTCTCCCCGATGGGCAGGCCCCAGCCTTCGTACTGGCTGACCATCACGGTGAACAGACAGTTGCGGTAGAGAAAATCCAGATCATGGTCCGAGGCATCGGTCAGGATTTCCACCCAGCCACCGAGGTTGCCGGTGGCCTTCATCAGCCGGTTGAAATCCTCGTTGAACGATCCCGGACGGCCGGCAAAGACCAGCTTGGGCAGGGTGATCTCGCGGTTCTGGCCCAGACGCTGCCAGACCTGCGCCAGGGCCCAGAGGTTCTTGCGGATGTCCATCGTGCCCACGCAAAGCACATAGGGCCATTTCAAAAGCGCGCGCACCTCGTCGGTCACGTCCCAGGTCCGGGCCAGCCGGTCATAGACCGCCGGAATGTCCCGCGGCGCTTCGGCATCCGGCACATGAGGCTGCGGCGGCTTCAGCGGCTCCTGGGCCAGCGGCAGGATGTGCAGCGGCTGACTGGCCTGATGGGCATCCAGAAAGACCTGCAGATCCGCCGCCGTGGCCCTGGAATTGGCGAGGTAGAGATCAGTGGTGGCCAGCGTGCTGCGCAGCCACTTGTAAAAGGTCATCGGATTGGTGCCGGGGATGTATTCGGGGTTCTGGATCTGGATGAGATCATGCACCAGCACCGCACTTTGCACCCCGCGCCTGCGCAGCCGTTCGCGCGCGTTGTCCTCGTTGCGCCAGCTGGGATCGGCCCAGCCCGCGTCCAGCATCACCACCCAGTCGCCCGGCCCGCAGACCTCCATCGCGTCGGGGGCATCGGGCAGGGCGGCACTGGTCCCGCCAGCCTTGGGGGCGGAGGCGCGCCAGGCCTCGATCGTGGTGCCGCGTTTCGCAAAATACGCCGCATCCCCCTGTGCCGCCTTGCGGTCGCGGATCATCGTGTGAAAGGCGCGCTTTATGGGCTTGTCCGCATAGCGCTGCAGGGAGGGGCGCGTGAGGGGCGGCATGGACTTGCCCAGAAGCCGCGCCAGCGCCTTCAGATCGGACATGCCGGCCTTGCCCAGCCCCGCATACGGCCTGATCCGATAGTCCCGGCCATCGGCACTGGCATAGCCCAGCCAGATGCGCTCGGCCCCGGTCTGGGCGGCAACCTCGTCGATCATCATGACCATCACGCGCTGGATGCCGCTGAGATGGGCAAAGCGGGAGATGTAAGAGCGCAGGTCGGTGACGTCGAAAATGATCTTGCTCATGAAAATATACCGCACCCTGCCAAAGACTGCGGCGTATTGGCAGATTGGTTTTGGCTTGGCAAGCGAACCGCCCGGAGCCCTCCGTCCAGGCGGAAATCCGTTATGTCTTGTGCCCCTCTCAGGGCTCGTTTACCTTTTGGCCGGCGTTGATGACCGTGCCCCATGGTCACCCCGACAGGACCATGTGACCCGCCCCGCCTATGCCCCGTTTCCTTGTCTCGACCTTTCGCAGATTGCTGAGCGTGGATTTGAGCCCGGCGGGCGATCTTGTGCGCAGCGAAACAATTGACGAGGGCCACGGTGTCTACTTTGGCCTGCAGCGCCGGGGGCCGTTCATTTTCGTGGCCGAACGCAATCTCGACATCCACAAAGAGACGATCACGCCGGGCGTGCCGCGCGATGCGATCCGGGTCTATCTCAAAGGGCCGGGGGGGCGCATCCGGCGCACGCCCATCCGCTATACCAGCAAGGCCTTCGACGACCTGCACCAGATCGCCTATGACCGCGGCTGGCTCTTTGTCACCTCGGCGAAATTCCCCTTTCTCTTTCGCAAGAGCCTGAGCATCGGCGGGCGGCGCGGCATCGACATCCGGGGCGGTGTGCCAGCGCCTTACATCCGCGAGAACGACCACAACCACGATGCCTATCACATCAATTCCGTGGCGGTGGACGGGGACCAGCTGATGGCACTTGCACACAACTGGGACCAGCCGAGTTTCGCACTGCGCATGTCGCTCGCGGCCGCACGGGCCGGACGGATGGAACTGACCCGGCGCTACGAGGACCTCGGTTTTTGCTGTCACGATATCATCCCGGCGGGGGATCATTTCTGGACGCTCGACAGCGGCGGGTCGGCGCTGGTGCGGGTCGATGTGGAGACGGGCGCGAAAGAGCGGTTCGGGATCGTGGCCCCGAAGGACAGGGACCGGGGCACCAAGGACATCCCCTTCCCGCGCGGCATCGACATCTGCGGCGACATGCTGGTGGTGAGCTACGGCTTTAACGAGGACCGCGCCGACCGGATGGACAGCGAGGCGATGCTCGCGGTCTTCGATCTGCGTGAAGGTACTTTCGTGAAACACATCTCGCTGGGGGCGCATGGCAACACCTGCGCGGTGCTGGCGCTGTGATCCCCATTAACATATTGATATGTAATATTTATATGGCGTCTCGCCCATGACCCGCACGCTTTTGCACTTCGGCCTTGCCAAGACGGCCACCACCTACCTGCAGCGGCGGGTGTTTCC
>CAYUSM010000403.1:0-3151 GCA_964447345.1 uncultured Sulfitobacter sp.
CCCGACTTCGTCGTGGCGAATGCGACGCGGGTCGCAGGAGGTGTGGCAGACCAAGGCAAGACCGTCGTTGAATATGTTCCACGGCCCTACGTCGAGCAAATAGAGAAGCTTTTGGATGCCAATATCCACGTGATTGGCTTACGGGACACACCCCGCCACGCTCAACATCCGGTTGAATGCCTTTGGCGAAACCTCTCGACTGCAGAAAGATGCAGTACGCCGAGGCCCGATACCTTTGACGCAGGGCTGTCAGAGGGCAGTACTCATTTGAAAGATCATGACAACTTTTGGTTTGTGGACCTATCGGATCTCTTTTGCGACACCACACAATGTCCAGCCTTTTTCGACGGTCGGTTGATGTATCGTGACCGCGGGCATCTGACCAAGTCTTTCATGATCTACATGTCTGCCGTTGCAGAAACATTCCTGAAGGCTCAGGTGCCCCGACTCTTTGAGTGAATGAAGATCGATGTCACAGGCAGCATGCCAACACCGCAGGAAAACGACGGCACGCACTGATCGTTGCAACCACCACACGTGCGACCAGCAACCCATTCTCCCACCGGTCAGTGTGGAGTTTCATGAGGGCTGGCGGGCAATCTTCCGCAGATATTTTACGAGGACCCCATCGCACCGTTCGCAGCTTGGCTCCGAAATTATCATGGAAAGCAAATGAATACGAATAACAGCGCCCTTGCAATCATCGGCCTTGGCTATGTCGGCCTCCCGCTTGCTGTCGAGTTCGGCAAGCACCGCAAGACCATCGGCTTTGACATCAACGCGACGCGTATCGCTGAACTCAAGTCCGGGCATGACCGCACGCGCGAAGTGGAGCCAGCCGAGCTCACTGAGGCAACGCAGCTGATCTATACGGCGGATCTCGAGGGTATTCGGGACGCGCATATCTATATTGTCACGGTCCCTACTCCGATTGACGCCCATAAGCGCCCCGATCTGACCCCCCTGCTCAAGGCCTCTGAGACCGTCGGGCAGGTGCTCAAGAAAGGCGATATCGTCATCTATGAAAGCACGGTTTATCCCGGTGCCACCGAGGAAGACTGTGTGCCGGTTCTGGAGCGCGTTTCAGGCCTGACGTTCAACGTGGATTTCTTCTGTGGCTACTCGCCGGAGCGCATCAATCCCGGCGACAAGCTGCATCGATTGACCACAATCACCAAGGTCACTGCGGGTTCGACGCCGGAGGCCGCCGAGACGATCGATGCGCTTTATGGCGGCATCGTCACCGCAGGCACCTACAAGGCCGAAAACATCCGTGTCGCTGAAGCCGCAAAGGTGATCGAAAACACGCAGCGCGATCTCAACATCGCGCTGGTGAACGAACTTGCGATGATCTTCAACAAGATCGGCATCGACACCGAAGCCGTGCTGAAGGCCGCAGGCACCAAGTGGAACTTCCTGCCCTTCCGCCCCGGCCTTGTCGGCGGGCACTGCATCGGTGTCGATCCCTATTACCTCACGCACAAGGCCGAGGCGATCGGCTATCACCCGCAGGTCATCCTGGCCGGCCGCCGGATCAACGACGGCATGGGCGCCTACATGGCCAGCGAGATGGTCAAGGCGATGATCCGCAAGGGCATCACCATAAAGGGCGCTCGCGTGCTGGTTTTGGGATTGAGCTTCAAGGAAAACTGCCCAGACTTGCGGAACACCCGCGTCGTCGACGTGGTGTCAGAGCTAAAAGACTATGGTATCGAAGTCGATGTGCAAGACCCCTGGGTCGATCCGCAAGAGGCCCTGAACGAATATGGGTTTGCGCTGACCGAGAGCCCCGAAACCGGTGCCTACGACGGCGTGATCCTGGCCGTCGCGCATGACGAGTTCCGAGAGCAAGGCTTGTCCGCCCTGCGCGGCTATACGCGCGACACCCACGTGTTTTGCGATCTGAAAAGCGTCTTTGGTGTAGAAGAAAGTGATCTGCGGCTGTGATGAAAAGGTTCTTTCCATTACTCGTTGATGTAACAAATCCAGAACTCAAGCCAAACCGAATAGGGGTCCGTAAAATCATAGCCAAAGTTCAAGAAAATCAATGCGGCGGTTATGGCATGGTTCCACTAAATTATAATTTGAAAACAAACCTGGCGGGATAGGGAAAATATGGATCTTGAAACGAAAATGAAAACTGACATACCAGTTACTAATACAGAGGAAAATGCAAGTGATATTCGCAATATTGAAATTTAATATCAAATATCTGGATCGCTAATTCCCTGAGTATAAATTAGATATATCTACCCCTATAAAAACTCCAACTCTATCAAGGCGCATGAGGTACTTGAGAGGAACAAGCATATGGCCTATAATCCGAAGGATGGTGCATCCTTCCAACGGCTGCGTGCGCCGCCGGTTCCAACACGACTGTGTCACTGGCAAAACCGGAACGAACTCGGATCGACTAGTCTGCCAAATGAGGGACCGTTTCGTTTCAAACCCGGATCAACCTCTGCCACAGACGCTTTAAATCATGCTCCTTTTGCGCTTCAGATACCAAAGCCAAGGCACAGCGGATTTATGACACCTGATCAGTGTGCAAAATGCCTGCGACGTGGATTGGAGGACGTACTACTCGGCGAATGCCGAATTAAAATATAGTGAGGCCAAAATTGGATAAGACCAGAATATCGATCGCCATGGCAACCTTTAATGGATCTAAATTTCTATTTGAGCAACTGGAAAGCTTTTCAAAACAGACACGACAGCCAGATGAGCTTGTTGTATGCGACGATGGGTCAACCGATCAGACTTTGGAAATATTATATAAATTTCAAGAGGATGCACCATTCAAAGTAAATATATTCGAGAACTCTGAAAATCTTGGAGTAGGCCGTAATTTTGAAAAAGCACTGTCTCTCTGCAATGGAGATATTTTATTCATGAGTGACCAGGATGACTTCTGGTTTGAGAACAAGCTCGAAAGAATTCAGGATATTTTCACTCGCAGATCTAGAATTCAAGTGATTTGTAATGATCAAATCAACGCAAGAGAAGACCTCAGCCACGAAGGCGTATCCCGTTTGGCCCGTCGCCGCGCCCGCGGCTACCGAGATGAAACATTTACCACTGGGTGCTGCACGGCCATACGCAAGGACTGGCTCAGGTTCACACTTCCGTTTGGGGTGCGTGGATTTGATAT
>CAYUSM010000404.1:0-3137 GCA_964447345.1 uncultured Sulfitobacter sp.
GGCGGGGACAAGTTCGGTTTGAAAGCGCATGGGGCAGGGCCTATACCGATGCGACGCACCGCTCAAGGAGATTGCCCCCGTGTCCAACCCCACCGCTGCCATGATCGTGATCGGAGATGAAATTCTGTCGGGCCGCACGCGGGACAGCAACATGCACTACCTTGCGGGTCAACTGACGGAGGTCGGGGTCGACCTCAAGGAAGTCCGCGTTGTCGGGGACGAGCGGGGGACCATCATCGCCGCCGTACAGGCGATGTCGCAGGCCTATGACTATGTCTTCACAAGCGGTGGCATTGGCCCGACGCATGACGATATCACTGCCGACTGCATCGCGGCCTCCTTTGATGCCGCCATTGATATCCGTGACGATGCGCGGGCCATTCTGGAAGAACACTACGCCAAGTCCGCGACTGAGCTGAACGCCGCGCGCCTGCGCATGGCGCGCATTCCGGAGGGGGCTGAGCTGATCGAGAACCCCGTTTCCGCCGCACCGGGTTTCCGGTTGGAAAATGTGCACGTCATGGCCGGTGTCCCTTCGGTGTTTCAGGCCATGGTTGCCTCGGTCATTCCAACCCTTACCGGCGGTGCTCCGCTGATCAGCAAGACCATGCGCATCGAGCGTGGTGAAGGGGATATTGCAGGGCCGCTGGGTGCAGTGGCACAAGAGTTTCCGCTGCTGTCATTCGGCTCATACCCTTTTCAGAAGGATGGCAGATACGGGGCGCATGTGGTGGTCCGGGGCAATGACGCAGACCAGATCGACGCGGCACTTGGCAAGCTTGAGGCGGTCTTTGCATGACGCCATCGCTGGCCGATCTGTTCGCCGCGTCCGAGGGCACCTGGCCAGCGGCCCGCATGTGGGAGCAGGACGGTTTTACCCTGCGGGATGGACAAGGTGGCGGGCAGCGGGTGTCAGCCGCGACAGCGCTTGGGCCGGTGACAGAGGCGCAGATCACCGCCGCCGAGCAGGCCATGCGCGCCATCGGACAGCAACCGATCTTCTGCGAACGCGGTGATACGCCGGAACTGGATGACGCACTCGCAGTACGTGGGTACCTCATCAAGGACCCCACAACCGTCTACGTGCTGCCGATCGAGCGATTGACCGACAAACCGATCCCCCGCGTCACGGCGTTTACGATCTGGGAACCTCTTGCGATCATGAAAGAAATCTGGGCCACCGATGGGATCGGTCCCGCACGGTTGGCGGTGATGGAGCGTGCGGCCTGCAAAACCGGTGTGCTCGCGCGCTGGAACGAAAGACCCGCTGGTGCCGCCTTTGTCGGTATTCACCAGCGCATCTGCATGGTCCACGGCGTTGTCGTGCTGCCCCACCAGCGGCGGCAGGGGGTGGCGGAATGGATGATGCGCCGTGCCGCGTTCTGGGGGCAGGCGCAGGGTGCTACGCATATCTCGGTGCTGTGCGTGACCGCCAATGAGGCGGCGAATGCGCTCTACCGGGCGCTGGGCTTTGAGGCGGTGGGCGGATACCATTACCGGGTAAGACCCGAATAAAGGAAAGACCAATGTCCAACGACATGCCAACCGCCCTTAACCTGCCCATGGCGGACCCGCTGCCAGAGGCCACGCAGAAGTATTTCGACATCTGTCAGGAAAAGCTTGGCATGATCCCGAATGTGCTGCGGGCGTATGCGTTTGACGTGGAAAAACTCAACGCGTTCACCGCGATGTACAATGATCTGATGCTGGGTGACAGCAGCCTGAGCAAGCTGGAGCGCGAGATGATCGCAGTCGCCGTATCTTCTGTAAACAAATGCTACTACTGCCTTGTCGCCCATGGTGCTGCGGTGCGGGAGCTTTCGGGTGATCCCGCGTTGGGAGAGGCACTTGTGATGAACTACAAAGTCGCCAAGATCACCGACAAGCAGCGCGCCATGCTGGACTTCGCAGTACAGCTGACCAAGGAAAGCGCCAGCGTCGAAGAGGCCGACCGCCAGCGTCTGCGGGACCACGGCTATTCTGATCGGGACATCTGGGACATTGCATCTGTTGCTGCGTTCTTCAACATGACCAACCGCGTGGCCAGCGGCACCGACATGCGCCCCAATCCTGAATACCACGCACAGGCCAGATGATCCGCGCCGCCACCGTCTTTCTGTTGCTTTGGGCAGCCCCGGCTGCGGCCTTGGATTTTTCCTTGCCTGCCACGGCGCGGCAGACGGTGGAACGCAACACATCACCCGATACCTATGCCGCCCCAATCGGTGTTTTTGAGAACGGTCAGGTGCCCACGCGCGTGGTGGAAGGTGATGTGCGGCGCGCGGCATGGCGGCTCGATTCGCCGGGGCTGACACCCTTTCAGGTGATGCGACCGCTGCGTGAACAACTTGTTGAGGCTGGCTTTGAGCTGGTCCTCGATTGCGCGGCCAAACGCTGTGGCGGGTTTGATTTCCGCTTTGCTGCCGAAACGCTGCCCGGCCCCAACATGTACGTGAACATCCGTGCATTTCATTTCGTGACCGGTTTGCGCGAAGGGGAGGACGGTGCCGAAGAGGTGGTGACCTTGCTGGCCAGCACTTCTGCCACCTCTGCCTATGTGCAGATCATCCATGCAGGCAGTCTGGGAGAAAGAACAGCGACGGTCGACACAACCGCGGACCTGCCGGTCACGACGGAAACCGGTGCAGAGGAAGACTTTGCAACGCAGCTTCTGCGCGGGGGACATCTGGTGCTCTCGGACCTCGACTTTGATGTGGGCAGTACCGATCTTGGCGAAGGGCCTTTCGACACGCTTATGGCGCTTGCCGCGTTCATGGAGGCCCAGCCGACCATGCGCATCGCGCTGGTCGGCCATACCGATACCGTCGGCGGGCTGGAGCCCAACATCGGCATTTCCCGCGCCCGCGCGCGGTCCGTTCGTCAACGATTGATCGACCGCTATGCCGTAGATGGTGACCGGATGGAGGCGGAAGGTATGGGGTATCTTGCCCCCGTGGCCAGTAACCTTGAACAGGCCGGGCGCGATGCCAATCGGCGTGTTGAGGTTGTTTTGCTGGGCACTGAATAGACCCGTTGACGCAAAAAGACCTCCGATCGCCATGAAGGACACCGGAGGCTTAGTTTCACCGAGGGGAAGTGGTGTTCGTTACCAGTCGCTTGGGCCTTTGTCGGCAAAA
>CAYUSM010000405.1:0-3110 GCA_964447345.1 uncultured Sulfitobacter sp.
GTTCATGGAAGGCTACGAGACTTTCTGGGCCTACATCCCGCACTTCGTGCATTCACCCTTCTACGTCTACGCCTACGCCTTTGGTGACGGCCTGGTGAACGCGCTCTATGCGGTCTACGCCGAGGGCGAAGAAGGCTTTGAAGAGAAGTATTTCGACATGCTCAAGGCAGGTGGGTCCAAGCACCACAAGGAGTTGCTGGCCCCCTTCGGCCTCGATGCCTCGGACCCCGCCTTCTGGGACAAGGGCCTGAGCATGATTTCAGGCTTCATCGACGAGCTGGAAGCGATGGAGGGCTGAGGCCCTTCAGATCTTGGCGTGTGTCCCGTCGCAGAGCGGGGCACGCGCACTGTGTTTGCATCCGCAAAAGAAGACCGGCTTGCTCTCGGTCGCTTCGTATTTCACCGGGGCAAAGGTGCTGCCCTTGTGGGAACCGTCACAGAACGGCTGGGTCGAAGACTGCCCGCAAGAGCAATAGAAATAAGCCTTTCCGGCCTCCACCTCCACACGAAACGGAGATTTCTGGGCGATGTTTGGCACGTCGGACATGGGGCGGCCCCTCTCTTTGATGGTGTCCCGGCAGCCTAACCTGCCGGAGGGATCAGGCAAGGCCGGACTCAGCCGTCAATCGGTCCAGGCATAACACCCCACGCCCTCACGTTTCAGGGGCCTGCTGAAAGGGATCGCATAGTCGGTCTGCGTGCGCCATTGGCCAAAATCCGGGGTCCGCGCATTCACTACGTTGAAATCAAACTGAAAATCGCCACCCGTGCGAAACTTCCACCCCGAACAGACCGTCGTCAGTTCCTGCCGCATCACCCAGCGGTTTGATGCGTTAAAGCTGTCATATCCTGGCAGCCCCTTGGATTGCGACAACCAACACATCTCCGCGAGACCTGCAGTGAGCAGGTGATCACAGACCATGCCGCCGCCATAGGCGCCCAGCTTGAACCGGATGCCCGTCTGATTGCCGAAATTGGTGAAGACCTGCGTCAGATCGCGAAAATAGCTCTCGATGTGCGGCAGCATGTCCTGCCCACGATGCTTTCCCAATGCCCCGCCAAAAAGCGCCGCCCCTTCTTCACGGTAGATGTCATAGAAAGCCTTGTGCTTTTTGTAGGCCCCTGCCCCCATGCTCTTTTGCAAAGTCGCCTCTCTGGTCGCGCTGATCGGGCCGCCTGCGCTTTTGGCGTACTCATAGTTGGCCGATTCCAGAGCCCCGTCCACGCCGTCGACCCCGAAATAGATCGCCGATCCTGTCGGCTGCCCATTGGCCAGCGCCAGTTCAATTGCGCGCTGCGCGTCCAGCGTGCCGCGCCCCGGCGTGAGAAACGTCATCGGGTTGTCATTGTGATGCTGGAACACCGCCAGCACGCTGAACCCCGCCTGCAAAAGCGCGCGCGTTTCTTCTGGCACCAGCGTCTTGCAGGGCAGCGTCTCGGCCACGTTATCGTAATAGCGGATGACTGTGTTCACCCCAAGATCGCGCAGCGCCGCCAGCCCCGGCTTGCCGTTTCGCGCCGTCAGTTCGGTCAGAGGGTGGGAGGCATCAATCGCGGTCATCCCGCTGTGCGCCTGACAAGCGGGACCGGCCCGCAATGGTGCGGCAAGTGAGAGCAACAAAAGCAACGGTAGAAAGGATCGGCACAACATCAGCAGCGGTTTCCAATTGGGGTCGGCAATGGTCATCTCAAATGCCAACCAGCCTACCAGAGAATACGCCACGCCGCTACGCGCACTCAGTCAAAGGGGGTCCGACCCATCAAAAAAGGGGGCGTAAATCGCCCCCTCACTTTTGTCAGATTGCGCGCCTTACGGCTTGATATAGGTATATCCCTGCTGTTGCAGATAAGACAGCTCAGCGACACCAGAAGGTACTATGTCCTCTTCCCACACGTCATAGAGATCATCCGAATAGCTGATCTTACGCCCTTTTAGCGTGTTGTTGCAGACGTGAAAGCTGACGTTCTGGCCCTTCAGCGATGACACCGCTGTCTGAAGCTTGTCGTCCTCCTTGGCGCTCATCAGCACGCCCAGACCATTGCCGTGCAGCACGACCTTGATCTCCATGTTCTCCGCCCCGACCGCATTGATATGGTTCTGAATATTGCGCATCGCACCTTTGTATTTCTTGGAGTCGGGTCCGCCGTCATAGTTGATGTGATAGACGACCTTTTGCTTGCCATAGCGGTCAGATGTCTCCGCATCCGCAACGCCCGAAAGGGCAAAAATGGCGGCGAAAGCCGCGACAAGAAACGCTTTCAACATGATATCCTCCCAAGATGTTGAACCTTGAGTGTACCCGCGTTTCACTAAACCTCCAAATATTCATATATCAGAATGCAAAGCACACGCAGAACCTGCCGCACAGGTCATCGTTACTTTAACTGGCTGTCTTTCGACCCCCGCCGGTTGATCCCACCGCGCGCCTTGAACTGCGCATCGCGTTCGGCCACGCAATCCACACAAAGTTTCACGCCTGGAATGGCCTTTCGCCGTGCCTCCGGGATCGGCTCTTCGCATTCCGCGCAGTGGCTCAAGCTATCGCCCACCGGCGCACGTCGCGCTTTCATGCGCGCCAGCTCATCCTCTATCGATGCCTCGATCTGTTCGCTGACCGCGCCGTCCTTCGCCCATCCGCCAGCCATATCTGTCTCCAACAAAAAACCCTGCCCAATGATGTGGGCAGGGTTTGTACCTCGTCAAGAAGGGTGAAATCAGGCAGTCGCCATCATCCCTTTCTCTTTCGCCAGTTCGCGCATCTTTTTCTGCAGCTTTTCGAACGCGCGCACCTCGATCTGGCGGATACGCTCGCGGCTGACGTCGTACTTTGAACTCAGGTCCTCCAGCGTGATGGTCTCATCGCTGAGACGGCGCTGCGTCAGGATATCCTTCTCGCGGTCGTTCAGCACGTCCAGCGCCTCGGCCAGCATCTCGCGGCGGGTCTCAAGCTCGTCCCGCTCGGCATAGTCGCCTGCCTGATCAGCATCTTCGTCTTCCAGCCAATCCTGCCATTGCATCGTGCCTTCACCTTCGGACCCGACCTGCGCGTTCAAGGAGGCATCCCCGCCCGACATACGCCGGTTCATAGAAATCACTTCTTCCTCGGTCA
>CAYUSM010000406.1:0-3102 GCA_964447345.1 uncultured Sulfitobacter sp.
GAGATGTTCTCCTTGTCCCGCTCGGTAAAGAGGGGGCGCCGTTCGCTGTCGTCCTTCTTTTTGAACGGATTGAGCTTGATCATATGCTGTGCCAGCCGCCTGTGAGTGCGCCTCGCCATGTATAGGGCGCGCCCTGCAGGTGCAATGCGGCTGGCGCGGCGCGGCAAGGGGGCGCTCTTTGCGGGGCCTTCTGTGAGCCAAATCACAGATCGCATAGTCCCTGTTATGTAAATGTTGAAAATGTGCCCTGGTCCGAACACCACCCTCAGGCGAAGCCCACAACCTGAGCTAGAACAATGGGATAGCGGATTTTTCGAACCGGCGTGCGTGCATGGAATCCTTGCAAAAATGCAGATTCCGGGCAAGGCTTTATGCCTAAACTCTCGCAGGCGGCTTGCGCCGTTGAATTTTAAAAATGCTTTTTTCGGATCGCATAGTTTCAAGAGGACCATTGTACCATGGCTACCCAAGAGCAAGTCGAACAGATCATAAAACTATTTATTGGCTACTTTGACCGCGCCCCGGCGCCCGGCGGCACCAACTACTGGACCGGCCGGTTTGAGGCGAGCGAGGAAGGCCCGGCCATGACCTGGGCCGAGATCGCCGAAAGCTTCTCGGTGCAGAACGAGACGACGTCGCTTTATCCGTTGCTGGATTCCGACGACCGGGACCCCAGCCAGTTCACCAAGGACTCCCTTCAGCCCTTCCTCAATGACGTGTTCATGAACGTGCTGGGCCGCCCCATTCAGGAGGCAGGTCTGGAATACTACTCGGGCCAGATCATTTCCGGCGAGCGCACCGTCGGCGAGGCGATCCTTGATATCATCAACGGCGCGAACTCCGGCACCGACAAGCAGACCATCGACAACAAGGTGCAGGTCTCGGTCGATTTCTTTGAAAAGACCAATGCGATCGAGGGCTTTGTCTTTGACGATGAGGCGCGCGAGGTGGCCACCTCCCTGCTGAAGGATGTTACTTCCGATCCTGATACCGTCGCGCCAGCACTTGCCAAGACAGAAGACTTTGTCGAGGACCGCGCAGGCAGCACGCCGGGGGTGACGATCAACCTGACCACCGGTGCCGATCAGCCCGGCGGGGCGGGCGGTGTCGCCGATACGCAAGGCACGGCAAACGCCGATACCTATGAAGCGGTGGGCGCGTTTGAGGTCTTCTTCGGGCCAGGTCAGGCCACGCTCAACAATGCAGACAGCATCGCGGCAGGGGGCGGCACCGACACGCTGAACCTGCGCGTGGTTGACCTGCAGGGGGCCACGACCACCGTCTCGCCCTCGGCCACCAGCCTTGAGAACTTCTTTGTCACCGTGCAGGACACCAGCACCATCTACACGCTCGATTTTGCCGCGATCACCGGCGAAGAGCAGGTCTGGGGTGTCAACTCCGGCGAAAACGCCGCCTTCATGGCCAGCAATGTCGACATGGGCACAACCGCCGGTCTGGAGAACTATGACGGGTTTTACGCCATCAACTACAAGGGCGACCTGAGCGGGTCGAATGACAGTTTCTCGGCCGTCTTCAACGGTGCGGGCGACACATCCACCAACCCGGCCTTCTTTGCGACCGTTGAGACCAACGGCAGCACGGAAAGCGGCTTTGAGGTGGTCAACATCACCTCGACAGGGGCGGCATCAAAGGTGCAGTTTGACACGATGTCCCTGCGGGACATCACCGTCACGGGGGACGCGGCGCTGGCGCTGTTTGAACAGAGCAACTTTGCCGGTCTTGAGAGCGTCGATGCCTCTGGCAACACCGGTGGGACGGATGTGAGTGCCTTCAACGCCACGGCGTCGAACTTCATGTTCATGGGCTCTGAAGGCAATGACCGGATCGGCCTCAGCAGCTCGTTGCTGACCAACGGGAACGATCTGTCCCTCAGCGGTGGCGACGGCAAAGACACGCTGGCGACGACAACCTCAAGTTCTTCCATCGCCTCCGCGGTGAACGCGGCGAGCGGTTTCGAAGTGCTTGAAAACGTCTCGTCCTCGGCGTCGACGCTGGATGCCAATGCCTTCACCAACATCGACGAATTCCTCTTCTCAACGGCGCGCAGCTCTGGCCGGACAAACATCACGGATGCCGAAACCGAAGACCGTTTCGTCTTTTCCGCGGACATGTCCCACACGGATGAGACATTGCGCTTTGCCGGTGAGGTGGTGGGCACCGACATCACCATCGAGGTCACCCATGAGGAGGGCTCTGACGGGACGCTGATCACGGCCACGGGCTCCAGCAGCAGTGCGGCAATCGGCTTTGGCGACAACGTTGATGAAGTCAGGCTGGTCTCTACCGGTGCCACCAACAATGCCAACGAAATCCTGGCAACGGACAATGGCAGCAACAATTACTTCGCCTTTGACAATGACGACGGTGTCAATGAATTCATGCTCAGCGGGGACAATGATCTGACGATCACCGCGCGGGAAGGTTTCAACCTCAATGCCTCCTCAGACCTGCGCGGCTTCACGGAATCGGTCAATTTCGATGCCTCCGATTTCACCGGTGATCTGCGCATCGCAGGCTCGGGCACCGATGATGCGATTGCAGGCGGGTCGGGCAATGACATCATCTATGGTCTGGGTGGTGAAAACCAGCTGACCGGTAATGACGGGTCGGACCAGTTCCGTTTCTCTGACTGGTTCAGCGACAGCGAGACCATCACCGACTTTACCGTCGGCACCGACAAGGTGGGCCTCAACGAGGTGAACTTTGGCAACACCAATGCCACCGCGGCAGGCACAACCCTGTCCTCGGCGGATTACATCGAGAACGTCACCTCCATCGCCAACCTCAGCTCGGCCGAAGACAACACGCTGGTTGAATTGCAATCCGGGGCCTCGGCCAACCAGATTGCCAACAACACCAGCTCGGCCTCGGTTGATGCCTTTGTGCTGGTCTACAACACCGACACCGACAAGGCAGAGCTGTGGTATGACAGCGACTGGTCAACGTCCGGCGGGCGCAACCAGGTTGTGACCTTCGACAACATCGAAAGCCTGGTCGATACCGTGGGTCTCTCCAACACCGACTTTGTGGAATACACGTTCTAAAGACGTCACCCTTTGATCCTGCGGCCGGCTCCTTCGG
>CAYUSM010000407.1:0-3098 GCA_964447345.1 uncultured Sulfitobacter sp.
CCTGTGCAAGCTCTGCTGACGCCACATTTTCGCCGATATTATGGGATTTAACTGCCGCAAATGACCGCGTAGCAAGGAATGCGATGAGCGCGATACCACATGAACGCAGGGTTTTTCTGTTCCTGCAGGGGCCGCATGGACCCTTTTTCAACCGGCTGGGCAAGATGCTGCGGCTGGCGGGAGCCGAAGTGTGGCGCGTGGGTTTTAACGCGGGCGACCGGGCGTTCTGGTTTCATCCGCGCAGCTACATTCCTTATCGCGGCACCGCACCTGACTGGCGCGCGTCCTTTACCGCCTTGCTGGCCGAGAAGAACGTAACCGACATCGTGCTTTATGGGGATACGCGGCCCATCCACGCGGAAGCCGTAGCAGAAGCCAAGGCGCGCGGCGTTACGGTGCATGTCTTTGAAGAAGGGTACATGCGGCCCTATTGGGTGACCTATGAACGCGGCGGGTCTAATGGCAATTCGCGTCTGATGGAGATGACCATCCCCCAGATGCAGACCGCTTTGGCGCAATCCGACATGGAAGCGCCCCTGCCCCCCGGACATTGGGGCGACATGCGCCAGCACATTTTCTACGGCGCGCTTTATCATTGGTTCGTGATGTTCCGGAACGGGGACTATCGCAACTTCCGGCCGCACCGCAGCCTGCCGGTGACCAAGGAATTTGCCCTCTACGTCAAGCGGCTGGTCCTGATGCCGATCCTCTGGGCAGACCGGTTGATCGCGACGTTGCGCATTCGGATGGGCGGCTTTCCCTATCACTTGGCGCTGCTGCAGCTGGAACACGACAGTTCGTTTCAGATGCATTCGCCTTTCGACACGATGTCGGATTTCCTGGAACTGGTGATCGAGGGCTTTGCCAAGGGCGCGCCGAAACACCATCACCTTGTGGTCAAGGCGCACCCCCTTGAGGATGGCCGCGTGCCTGTGAGGCGCGAGTTGAGGCGCCTGGCCCGAAAGCTGGGCGTCTCCAACCGCGTGCATTACGTTCGAGGTGGTAAACTGGCGCAGCTCTTGAACGATGCGCGTTCTGCGGTCACGGTGAATTCGACCGCCGGGCAGCAGGTTCTGTGGCGCGGAATTCCGCTGAAAGTCTTTGGTCGGGCGGTCTATGCGCAGCCGGAGTTCGTCTCGGACCAGTCGCTACCGGAGTTCTTTGCTGGGGCCTCACGGCCCGACAACAAAGCCTATAAGGACTACCGCCGGTATCTCCTTGAAACATCACAAATTCCGGGCGGGTTTTACTCCGCGCGGGGCCGTCGCCAACTGCTGCGGCAGGTGGTCGATATGATGCTGTCATCAGAAGACCCCTACGACGCGCTGCAATCGGGCACCGCGGCCCCACGGCAACAGTTGCGCGTTGTCACCTGACCCGCCAGGCGCGTCTGACTGGATTTTCAATTCGACCTGAGCTAGCCTTGGCGCAATTACGTCGGAAAACCGGCGAGTTATGAGGCAGAGTTAATCAGGTCGAGGAGACCGGGCAGTGACATCCGTATTTTCCCGGTGGGCGCGTCCCATCGCAGCAGTGACGGCTTTGGCCGTTGTTTCGTCTTGTGGACTGCCGCAGGTCGGTCCCAACAAACGGCAGATCTTTTCAGGGTCGGTTCAGCAAGAGGGCGATGCCTTTATCGTTTCGGTCAATGACCGGGTGACGCGGGCAACTGCCGTGGTCCCGGCTCTTGGTTTCTCGAACGCTTTCAAGAACGCAGCACCTCTGGGCTCTGACACGATCCGTCCAGGCGACGTATTGGGCATCACGGTCTACGAGAACGTTGATGATCCGCTGCTGGGTGTTGAAGGCTCCCCCGCCACTGTATTGGAAGAGGTGCAGGTCGACGGTGCTGGCTTCATCTTTATCCCCTATGCGGGCCGCATCAAGGCGTCGGGCAACACGCCTGACGCGATCCGGCGTATCATTACCAACAAGCTGGGCGAACAGACTCCTGATCCGCAGGTTGAGGTCCGCCGCGCGGCCGGTGACGGCTCTACCGTCTCGCTGATTGGCTCGATTGGTGCGCAGGGCGTCTATGCCATTGAGCGTCCCACCCGGACGCTGGGCACGATGCTGGCACAGGCCGGTGGCGTGACGATTGAACCGGAGATTGCGCAGATCACCGTGATCCGTGGCACCCATCGCGGCAAGATCTGGCTTGAAGACCTCTATGAACACCCAGAGCTTGATATCGCGCTGCGCGGCGGAGACCGTATCCTTGTCGAAGAAGACACACGATCCTTCACAGCGCTTGGGGCGACCGGCGGTCAGGCGCAGGTGCCGTTTGAATCCCAAACCCTCTCTGCCTTGGAAGGTATTGCGCAGGTCGGTGGCCTGAACGCAGGCACCGCCGACCCAACTGGCGTTTTTGTGTTCCGCAATGAACCGGCAGAGGTGGCCGCTCAGGTACTGGGCCGCAGCGATCTGGTGGGCGCGCAGCGTCTTGTCTATGTGCTGGACCTGACCAAGCCCAACGGCATGTTCATGGCGCGTGACTTTGTCATTCGCGATGGCGATACGATCTATGTCACCGAAGCGCCCTTTACCCAGTGGAACAAGGTCATCTCGGCCATTACCGGCACGGCGACCACCGTGGGCGGCCTGTCGTCCATCGGCGGCGGCTGACCCTTTGGCCCTGGGGCCTGAGACATATGACACCCCTGCCGCCGGTCCCGAAAAGGACCGGCGGCTTTTCGTCTACAACGGCGGTTTTCTGACCCAGCGCCGCGTGCGGCGTATCTTGCAGCTCTCTGGCTACTCTGTGCATCTGGGGCTTCCCAAGGAAGGGGATGCGATTGCGATCTGGGGCAACTCACCGACCGCGCACCGAGGTCTCGCTGTTGCGGAGAAACGCAATGCGCCCGTGGTGCGTGTCGAGGACGCATTGCTCCGATCGTTGCATCCGGGCCGCAAAGGCGAGCCGCCAATGGGCCTGTTGATCGATCACAAGACCGCGCATTTCGACCCCAGTACCCCGTCCGATCTGGAAGAATTGCTCGCCACACATCCGCTTGATGACACAGCCCTTCTGAACCGCGCGCGTGGTGCAATGGCGCGGATGGCCGAGTCGCATTTGACCAAATACACGGCGTTTGATG
>CAYUSM010000408.1:0-3091 GCA_964447345.1 uncultured Sulfitobacter sp.
CTGCGCCTGCAAACAAATCTAAAAATTCACTTACTTGAATTTGTTGTTGCGTGAATCGGATTGTGTGCCTTAGTGTACCGGAAAACCAAGGGAGGTCTCATGAAGATTATCGGCACGAGCGTGGCCTTTGCCACGATGCTGGCGACTGCAGGAGTGGCGGAGACTGTCGCACCTACCAAAGTCGTTTACGATGATGGCGCGGTGGCAACATCGCTATCGGGCACACCCGGCGATCCGAAGGCGGGTGAAGAGATCATGAACAAAGGCGCGGGCAACTGCATTGCCTGCCACCAGGTCACGGCTTTGCAGCATCTGGCCTTCCACGGTGAGATTGGCCCGTCGCTGGATGGCGCCGGCAGCCGCTGGTCCGAGGCTGAGCTGCGTGGGATCGTGGCCAATGCCAAGATCATGTTCGAGGACACGATGATGCCCTCGTTTTACAAAACCGAAGGGTTCATCCGCTTGGGCGACGCCTACACCGGCGAAGCGCACCCGGGTAATCCCGAACCACTGCTGACGGCCCAACAGGTCGAAGACGTGGTGGCCTACCTGATGACGCTGCAAGACGAATAGCGTCCCCCAAGAGGAGAACAACATGGAACTGAACAGGCGCAACATGCTGGTCCTCGGATCGAGCGCAGGACTGCTTGCCGCACTCGGCGCGCTGCCTGCCTTCGCCTCGATGACCGAAGACGAAATTGCCAAGGTGACCGGTGGCATGGAAATGGGCGAGGGGGCAGTGACGCTGACCGCGCCCGAGATTGCCGAGAACGGGAATACCGTGCCAATCGAGGTCGACGCACCTGGCGCGGTCATGGTCGCCCTGTTTGCTGATGGCAACCCAACCCCGAAGGTCGCGACGATCAAGTTCGGCCCGCTTAACCCGACACATGCGGCCTCCACCCGGATTCGTCTGGCGGGTACGCAGAACGTGATCGCGGTCGCCCAGATGGAAGACGGTTCCTTCCAGAAGGCATCAGCAAACGTCAAAGTCACCATCGGCGGCTGCGGCGGCTAACCTGACACGAGGAGAGAAAACATGGCATCTGGTGTAAAACCCCGCGTCAAAGTCCCCAAGAAAGCGGCTGCTGGCGATACAATCACGATCAAAACCCTAATTTCCCACAAGATGGAAAGCGGTCAGCGCAAAGACGACGATGGCAACACCATCCCGCGCTCGATCATCAATCGTTTCACGGCGGATTTTAACGGCGAGAACGTGATCGACGTCACGCTTGAACCGGCGATTTCCACGAACCCTTACTTTCAGTTCGACTCGCTCGTCCCGGAAGCCGGTGAGTTCACGTTCACGTGGTACGACGATGATGGCGACGTCTATACCGAGACAAAAAAGATCGCGATCGGGTAAAGCCTGCGCGTCAGGGAGGGACAATGAAAACAACGACTAAACTCACAAGCGCATTGGCGATAGCGGCCGTTGCCGGTCTGGCGACTGCCACATGGGCGGACCCCGACGAAGACAGCCTCGTGATCAACGAAGAGATCGAGATTGTCACCGAAACGGCGGCACCTGCGCATATGGAAAACGTCGATACCATCTATTCAGGCTGGCGCTTCCGGTCGGATGAGACCCAAGCCGTCCAGATGGACGACTTTGACAACCCCGCGATGATCTTTGTGGAGGCAGCCGCCGAAGCATGGGACGCAGCGGATGGCTCTGAGGGCAAATCCTGTTCCTCGTGCCACGAGGACGTGGAATCGCTCAAAGGCGTGCGTGCTGTGTACCCGAAGTGGAACGAAAAGGCGGGCGAGGTGCGCACGCTTGAGATGCAGATTAACGACTGTCGCGAAAACCAGATGGGTGCCGAAAAGTGGAAGTACACCGGCGGCTCCATGGCGGCGATGGTTGGCCTGATCTCATCCGTTTCGCGCGGCATGCCCGTTGATATCGCCATTGATGGTCCCGCGCAGTCAACATGGGAAAAGGGCAAAGAGCTGTACTACACCCGTTTTGGCCAGCTGGAACTGTCTTGTGCCAACTGCCACGAAGACAGTTATGGCATGATGATCCGTGCCGATCACCTCAGCCAGGGCCAGATCAACGGCTTCCCGACTTACCGCTTGAAAAACACCAAGCTGAATTCGGTCCATGCCCGTTTCAAAGGCTGTGTGCGGGACACGCGTGCTGAGACCTTCAAGCCCGGCTCGCCCGAGTTTGTTGCCCTTGAGCTTTATGTCGGCTCGCGTGGCAATGGTCTGAGCGTCGAGGGCCCCTCGGTCCGCAACTAAACAATCAAAAGCCCCGTCCGGTTTTCGGGTGGGGCTTTTTCCGGCGCATCAAATTCAAACATGCGCATATGTAATGGAGCAGGAACACATATGATCTCGCGGCGCGATTTCCTTCAGGTTGGCATGGCGGCCTCAGCCCTCTACGGGGCTTCGGGTTTTGGCCAGTGGGCGCGGCTGGCCGCTCAGCAACGTCTGACACAGGACCAGTTGCTTGAGTTTGATACCTTCGGCAATGTCTCCCTGATCCACGTCACGGACATTCACGCCCAGCTTAAGCCGATCTACTTCCGCGAGCCTTCGGTGAACATTGGTGTGGGTGGCAACAAGGGCGCCGTGCCGCACCTGACTGGCGCAGATTTCCGCAAGCTCTATGGAATTGAAGACGGCAGCCCGAGCCACTACGCGCTAAGCTCCGGCGACTTCTCGGCGCTCGCCAAGGAATACGGCCGCGTCGGTGGCTTGGACCGAGTGGCGACTGTGATCAAGGCGATCCGCGCCGATCGGCCGGACGCCATCCTGCTCGACGGCGGCGATACCTGGCACGGCTCCTACACCTGCCTCAAGACCCAGGGGCAGGACATGGTCAACGTCATGAACGCGTTGAACCCCGACGCTATGACCTTCCATTGGGAGTTCACACTGGGCTCTGACCGCGTGAACGAATTGGTCGAAAGCCTGCCGTTTGCAGCCCTTGGCCAAAACATCTTTGATGCCGAATGGGATGAGCCAACCGAGCTTTTCCCGCCCTACAAAATGTTTGAACGCGGCGGCACCAAGATTGCCGTCATCGGCCAGGCCTTCCCCTACATGCCCATCGCCAACCCCGGCTGGATGTTCCCCG
>CAYUSM010000409.1:0-3079 GCA_964447345.1 uncultured Sulfitobacter sp.
TTGCCCGCCGCCGCAAGCTGCTGGACTACCTCAAGAGCAAGGATGAGGGCCGTTACCAGGACCTGATCAAGCGTCTGGGCATTCGCCGCTAAGACGTTGCCAGAGAATTTGTTGAGAAACCGCGTCCGATTTGGGCGCGGTTTTTTCTTGGGGTGGGCGTTTGCGGTGCAGCAGCGAGGGTTTTTGTGTTCATGAAGGTGCGCAATAAATGCGCACCCTACGGGGTGACGACCTTGATTGGGGGGCTGCGCGCCTCAATCGCGGCAGCAGCGTCCAGCAGGATATCCTCGCGATACCGGCCAGCAACCAGTTGCGCGCCAAGAGGCACCCGGCCTGCATCACTGTCACCAAAGCCCGTAAAGACCGACAATCCCGGCAATCCCATCAGCGGCAGGCCCACTTGCGTGAGCTGCGCTTCGATGACACGCGGGAAGTCTTCAAGATCGAGGAGGTCGGGGAAAGGTGGCTCGGCGGAGACCGGGCAGATCAGAACCGGGTATTGGGCAAGAAACATCTGCCAGTTGCGCAGAAAACCCAAACGGGCCTGTAGCGCATCAAGAACTTCGTCGCGGTCGGGCACGGGGGTCAGCTTCTGCATCTCGGCCAATACGTGCAATGCGTCGGGATCAGCTTCCTCGGCAAAGGCCGCCTTTGCCCCGCGGTCCATTTCGGCCAGCCAGAGTTGCGCTTGCAGTCGGGCGGGTTCGCGGAAAGGCGGGCAATCCGTCTCTGTCACCTCCCAACCTGCATCTGTCAGGCGGCCTGCGGCATCGCGCAGCGCTTTCTCTACAAGCGGATGCGTGTTGAGCCCTTCGGGCGCCACACACAAAGCTGCGCGCCGGGGATAGTCGGGCCCCTGCATCGGGACGGGCGCGTGCCACGGGTCTTCGAGGTTTGGGGTCGCCATGACGTTCAGGGTCAGTGCAAGGTCTGCGACCGATCGCGCATGCGGGCCGGACACGGCCATCAGTTGCGCACCAATATGACGATCCGGGGCCGAGGCGTTTCGAGCCGCGACACGCCCCAAGGTCGGCCGAATGCCTTGCAGACCGCAGGCGTATGCCGGGTAGCGGATGGAGCCTCCAATGTCTGTGCCGTGACCCATCGCACCGATACCTGCCGCCGTGGCGGCCGCTGCGCCACCGGAAGACCCACCCGGCGTAATGGCTGGATTGTGGGGATTGCGGGTATGGCCGTGCAGGGAATTCCGGGTGAACCAACGCAGGGAAAAGGCTGGCGTGTTGGTGCGTCCAACAATCACGGCCCCGGCGCGCTTGAGGCTGGCAACCACAGGGTTGTCCGTCTGGGCAATAAGGTCCTTCTGCAGGCGCAACCCGTTGGTGGTTGCGAAACCGGTTTGATCCACATTTTCCTTTGTCGTCACCGGCACGCCTGCCATTGGTCCCAGCGCATCGCCCCTTGCACGGGCCGCATCAACGGCATCTGCGGCGCGCAACGCCTCTTCATCATTACGGGCAACAACTGCGTTGATGGCCGGGTTCACCGCATCCATGCGGGCCAGGACAGCTTCGCAAACCGCGCGCGCGGTGACGTCTCCGTCCCGGATACGCTTGGCGGTTTCGGTCGCGGTGAGGTTGTAGAGTTCCATGGCAGCCTTCCCCTTTGCCACAAACTGGCACGATCTCTGTGGCTTGCACAGGTTCAACTTTGGCTCTACGCCTTGTCGGATTTCGGACGTCACGGGAGAGGCGCATGCAAAAAACGATAGTGAACAGCTGGAACGAGTGGGACCCGTTGAAACATGTGATCGTGGGGAGGGCAGACGATTGCCATATCCCACCAGAAGAGCCAGCGCTGGACGCCAAGGTGCCCGAGGACAGCGACATGCGCGGCCAGTGGGGGCGGAGGCCGCAAGAGACGATTGACCGGGCGAATGAGCTGCTTGACACTTTTGCTGCACAGCTTGAGGCGCGGGGTGTCCGGGTGGACCGGCCCACACCAATTGATCATTCGCTGCCCGCCACCACACCGGACTTCCACACCGACAGCCAGTTTGGCTGCATGCCGCCGCGCGACGTGCTGTTGACCGTCGGGTCCGAGATGCTGGAAGCCACGATGTCTTACCGCTGCCGGTGGTTTGAGTACCTGAATTATCGTCCGCTGATGCAGAAGTATTTTGACGAGGACCCGAACTTCCGTCACGAGAGCGCGCCCAAGCCGCGGCTGACAGATGCGGATTACCATCCCGATTATCTGAGCGACAAGATCGGGGTGGAGAAGCGGCTGCAATGGGCGGCGGAGAAGTTCTTTGTCACAACCGAGGAAGAGCCGCTTTTCGACGCCGCCGACGTGCTGCGATTTGGCAAGGACCTTGTGGTGCAGCACGGGTTTACGACCAACCTCAAGGGGATCGAATGGCTGCGCCGTCATTTCCCGGAACATCGGGTGCATACGGTCAACTTTCCCGGTGACCCCTACCCGATCCACATTGATGCGACCTTTACGCCGCTGCGGCCCGGTCTGATCCTGAACAACCCGCAACGGCGCCTGCCCGAAGATCAACGCGGGATGTTCGAGGACAACGATTGGGAGATCGTGGACGCCGCGCAACCGGCGCATAACACGCCGCCGCCGCTGTGCTATTCCTCAACCTGGCTTTCGATGAACGTGCTGGTGCTGGATCCAAAGACGGTTTGTGTGGAGAAATCCGAGGTCTATCAGGCCGAACAGATGGACAAACTTGGCATGGAAGTAGTCGAAGTTGACCTGCGCGACGCCTACGCCTTTGGCGGTGGGCTGCATTGCTGCACGGCGGATGTCTACCGCGAGGGCGGTTGCGAAGACTACTTCCCGAGCCTCTCGGCCTGACGTTTTCAGAAAATGGGTATTGGTCAACCTGACAATACCCGGGCACGGCGGCTGCCCCTAGTCTCTCCTGACACTCAAATCGGGAGAGAACCATGGACGTAAAGGAATACGCATCCAAGGATGCAACTGCATTGGCTGCTCTGGTCAAAAGCGGCGACGTCAGTGCGGATGAGCTGACGCAAGTGGCGCAGCGGGCGCTGGATACTGTTGACGAGAAACTGAATTGTCGCGTGCGTGATCTGGACGCGCC
>CAYUSM010000410.1:0-3065 GCA_964447345.1 uncultured Sulfitobacter sp.
AGGACCGGATCAAGCACAAGCGGACGGGCCGCGTTTCTGCTGTGGCGGCGGAGTAGCCATGACCGACGACAACGCCAGCCCCATCCTGGAATACATGCGCAAGTTTGAGCGCACGCTGGCAGACATGCGGGCGGATATGCATGATATGAGGGACGAACTGCAGGCGATGAACCGTCGTATTTCGCATCTGGAAGAAGGGCAGGCCTTGATCAATCAGCGCCTTGATCGGCTGGATGCGCGCGTCACGCGTATCGAAAAACGCCTGGATCTGGTAGAAGGCTAATGGAAATCTTTGACGCCTACAGCCACGCCATCGCATCGCTCGCGCTCTGGGGCCTGTTGATGATCGCGCTGTCGATGATCTCCACCCGTGGGCGGACACCTGAGAAGCGCTGCGATTGCGGCAAGCCCAAACGTGATTACAGTGAGCCTGTCTACCGGCGAGAGCGGGCGTTCCAGAATGCGGTTGAAACCTCACCTGCGTTTCTGGCCACAACACTTGCCGCGATCCTTGCTGGTGCGTCGCCGCTCCTGGTGAACATCTTTGCAAGCGTCTTTCTGCTGTCCCGGATCGCCATGGCCTTTGTCCATATCCGGACTGAAAACCAGCCGCTCCGCTCGGCTTGTTTTGGATTTGGCTGGTTGATGATCATTTTCATGGCGGTGACGGCGCTTTACGCTGTCTTTATCTGAGATGCGCGGCGCTCTCTGCCTCTGCCTTGGACTGAGCGCGGGAAGCGCTTTGGCAGATGAACAGGCACCTGCGCCGGAATTCGCGATCAAAGCCAGCTTCGAAGAGATCGTGGCCCGTTTGTTCGCCCGAGACTGCACGGTTTTGAGCTTTGATGAGGCGGCCTTTAATCGGCATCAGCAGGCGCTTTTGGCGGAGTATGCTGAGCGGGGCTATCGAACTGACAAGATTGATCAAGCCTTTGCACCGATCCCGCCAGAAGGCTACGAGCCCTTTTTTGACGCGCTGATGCACAAGTATGGCCTCAAAGAAGAGAGCCCCGATGCAGCTTTCTGCGCCGCCGGCGCTGCGGAGGCAAGAGAGGGGACGGCACTGGGGCAATTGTTGGAAGTGTCGGGACAGTGAGACAGCCTGCGGGTCATCATCTTGCAGAGTTGAACCTGGGTATCCTCAAGTACGACTGGGACGACCCCCGCGTACAGGATTTCGTCAATGGCCTCGATCTGGTGAACGGGGCGGCAATGCGCAGCCCCGGTTTTGTCTGGATGATGCCAGAAGACGAAATGGAAAAAGCCCAGAATGACCCCGAAGGTCCAATGGATGCGCATCCACGGCTGGCCTCAACGCTGAGTGTCTGGGAAGACGTGGCGAGCCTGGAGCATTTTGTCTGGAATACTGTTCATAAACGCTTCTATGACCGGAAGTCGGAATGGTACGACATGGGGGCGGTGTTGCGCCTCGCAATGTGGTGGGTGCCCGTGGGGCATCGCCCGGACATGTCCGAGGCGATGGCGCGGTTTCGCCATCTTGAGGCTCATGGACCAACAGACCACGCCTTTGGCTGGCAGCACTTGAAAGAGGCGCAGCTTTGGCAAACCAAGGCCTGCGGATAGTCGGATGGGTTTTCTGAAGAATATTTGGGATGGCACGCTGAGCCTGATCGCTGCGCTGCTGACGTTGGGCGTTTTCGGCGTGCCCATTTGGGCCACGCATCAGGCGATCACCTACGGGATCGTGCCGATCTGGGCCTATGCTGCGGTTGTGGGGCTGGTGTTCGTCGGCGGGAACCTGACGATTGCGTTTCTGCGCAAGGCATTGGACGGTGTGGCACCGCTGCGCGAGAGGAAAAGACGATGAAAGACATGCATTTGGCGGAACTCAACGTGGGGCGTCTGGTGGCACCGCAAGATGACCCACGCGTGGCTGAGTTCATGGCAAACCTTGATCGGATCAATGGATTGGCCAAGCGGATGCCGGGCTTTCAATGGATGATGGAAGGTGAAAGCGGCGCTGGGAATACAGACACCGCCATTGATGGCGATCCGCTGTTTATCCCAAACCTGAGTGTTTGGGAAAGCGTCGAGACCCTGGAAAAGTTTGTCTGGGGCACGATCCACAAGCAGTTCTACGAACGTCGTCAGGAATGGTTCGAGGTGCTTGGATCAATGCATTTCGTGATGTGGTGGGTGCCAGTTGGGCATCACCCTTCGCTGGAAGAGGCGCTGGACCGGTTGGCCCATCTCAACGCGCATGGTGACAGTGAACACGCCTTCGGCTGGGACCATCTGCGTGCGGCGACCATGCACCAGACCCACGGGTGCCGACAGGCTGCTGTTGCCTGATGCCTTGATTTCGCCGATACGAAGGGAAACGGGATAACCCGACCGGGGCAGGAGGCGTAAGTGAAGAAGTTCAGGTTTCCCGAAGACGGTGACGTTGCGGCGGACATTCGCGAGCGTTACGGTTTTGAAGGCGATCTGTTGGACATCTATGCGGGCAACGAAGGGGTCAAGGTCCACAAATGGCACCATTACCTGCCGCTCTATGATCGTTACTTCGGCCGTTACCGGGGTTCGGCGGTCAAATTCCTTGAGATCGGTGTGAACAATGGCGGCAGCCTGCAGATGTGGCGCAGATATCTTGGGCCTGATGCCGTGCTTTGCGGGATCGATATCAATCCTGATTGTGCCCAATACGATGGTCAGTCAGGCTTGGTACGGATCGGATCGCAGGACGATCCTGACTTCCTGGCTAAGGTGGTCTCGGAAATGGGGGGTGTCGATGTGGTGCTGGACGACGGCAGCCACCGCATGCCGCATGTTGAGAAGTCTCTGCGCGTGCTTTTTCCGATGTTGAGTGATGGTGGCACTTACATGATTGAGGATCTGCACACCGCTTACTATCCGCGGTTTGGGGGTGGCTTTCGTGCGCCGGGCAATTTCTTTAATACCCTGCGCCGTATGGTCGATGACATGCATAGCTGGTATCACGGCAAAAAGGAGCTGGCTTTGCCGGAGCTTGGGCAGGAATTCAATGGGTTGCACATTCACGACTCGATTGTCGTGATCGACAAGGCGAAGGTGCAGCGCCCGAC
>CAYUSM010000411.1:0-3051 GCA_964447345.1 uncultured Sulfitobacter sp.
CCGTAATCATCGCGGTCCTGCGCCCAGGTCCAGCTGAAGGCCAGCACCGCCAGTCCGACAGCCCCAAATCCGACCGCGCCAAAGGCGACCTGAAACGCCTCGGGATGCGCTGCCCGCAGTCCCGCACTCGCGGTCCAAACCGCAAACATATCAAAGTCGGTCATACCCGTCTTGAGAGCCAAAGCGAGATAGAAACTGGCCACAATGGTGCCGAGGGCCGCCCCGCACAGCGAGCCCATGGGCACGGCAGCCCAGAGTGGCAGACGGGTACTCATCAGAAACTGATCTCGTCATCGAGATCGCGGGACAGATCCCGGCCGGTGTCCAAACCCCTGCCGCGCTGCAACTCAAGGCTGGTTTCCTGGGCCATCGCATTGGCCTTGTCCTGCTGCAAAGCTGCGGCGCGGTCGGTGAACATCTGATCACCCGTTTGCTCATGGGTCAGCTCAAGAAATTCCTGGGTGACCGTGATCTGATCGATCCGATTGGGCAGCACCTCGGCCAGGACTTCGTAATTGCCGCGGCGGAGTTCCGCGAGCCCGTCTTCGCCCAGCTCCTTGAAGAGCTCCGACTGGAGCGTCCGCTCGACGGTGTCTTCCTGACTGTCCGACAATTGGCCGTCCCGCAGCATATCGGCCAGATCCTGCAGATAGGGGTTGGGCCATGGATCGAACCCCGGGTCGTCATCATCGATCAGCTGCAATTCGTCTGAGGCCCGGGACAGATCCGTGGCGACGCCAAGCTCCTTTGCCCGGTCCAACAGGCGGTCCATGAGACCATCGACCGTCTCCAGCGCCTGGTCCTGTTGCGCTTCGCTGGCCTTTGAGAGATCGACGCCGTCCTTGCCGAGAACGGCGGCCATGTCGCGTTCCACCCAATCCTGTGCAAGCCCGTAATTCGTGGTGCCGCCCGCCTCGATCCGCGCGACCAGCTCATCTGCGTCGAGACCCGCTGCCGCCGCATCCGCTTTCAAAGCTTCGAGAACACGATCCTCACCGGAAGACATCGCGTCGCTCAGACGCGTGTCGCCGGACCCCGGTGGGAAGGGCTCCGCCAACTCACGCCCGAACCGGGCCCGCAGATCGGGATCGGGCACCATCTGTGACAGATCGCGGACGACATCTGCCGCCTTGGTCTCAAAGGCTGGACGCGCGATCGGGTCCAGTTCCTCGGCCTTGAGGCGCAAGGCTTCGATGGTCTTCTCGGCATAGTCGATGGCATCACCGACCGTTCGAATGGTCTCCATGTCGATCTCTCCTGCGGTGAAGATGTGGGATGTCTCGGACCCGAGCGTGGCGGACGCGCCCAACGATGCCGCCATCCGCCGCATCGCATAGGCGAGGTGTTTCTGGTCCATGCGATCAAGCACGTCCGCAAGGTCCCGATAGTCTTTCGCGAAACCCACAACCTGCGCCTTGGCAATGGACCGCTCTTGCCCCGTCAGCGCGATCTCGCGCGGCAGGCGCGCCTCTTCCTTGGCCCGGTAGATTTCCTCGATGCCAGGCGCCTTCTCGAAGATGCCGCGTTCGAGACGGGTCGTGGCTTCCAGGACAACGCCGTAGCTTTCAGCAATCTCTGCCTGCTTCTCACGCATGAGCTGCGGCGACATCACACCCTCGGCCCAGCACGAGAACCAGGTCCCGTTGTTGAGGCCGCGATTGTTGAGAATGATATGCGCGTGTTTATGCGCCCGGTCGTCATGCACGCTGAGCACGTAATCCCACTGATCGCCGAAATCGCCACTTTCAAAGAAGTGCTCCGCCCAGTCGAGGGTGATGTCGCGGACCTGATCCACGCTGACATCCGTCGGGAACGAGAGCAGCATATGCGAGGTGAACCCGAGCTTCGTCGTCCCGTGCCACGTCTCCGACCAGGCCTCGACGATCTCGGCCTTCTGGTCCTCGGTCAGGACCGCCTCACTGCTCAAGGGGTTGGTCATTGTGGAGTAGCTGTAGACCGCCTTGTCGTTCACATAAGCCAGCTGGTTGCCAAGGCTCGCCTTCGTCTTGCATCCCCCTGCCCTGATCCGTTTGAAGACCGCGGCACGGCTCTCCGGCATCGCGGACTTGAGCAGGTTACGCGCCGAGGCGCGTCCGGTGCGCTGATAGCTGCGCCCCTGCCGTCGGCCCGCAAGACGCGCCTCCACCCGCGCCTGGCGCTGCCCCTGAATACGATTTGTCTCCCAGAGCTTGCCCATCACGGCATGATAGAGGGCCAATGGCTCAGACATTTGTCAGGACCTCCGCAACCTGTTTTTTGGAGACCGCTTTTGTGGGATCCCACCTCTCGCCGCGTCGCCGATGCGCCGCCACCTTCAAGGATGCGAGGTCACGATGCGTTCCCTGAGCCAGCTCGAGAAGAGCTGACAGAAGCTGACGATCTGCTACCGCAAGGTGCAGCTGTCCGCGATGGACCGCCTTTGCCAGAACGCGCGCCGCGTCCGACAGATCCTGTGCCCGTTGCACCGTCTCCGCGAAAGCCTGCAGGTCCCGCTGCATCAGCGACAGCACCCCACACCGTGCCCGCACCATCGCCTGCAAGGCCTGGCTCCGGTTTGCAAACCCAAGGCCCTGCCATTCGGCATCGAAGGCGTTGAGATCGGACTCTGCCGTCCGGAAACTCACCGCAACGGATGGGTCGCGGACGTCCTGACCCTCGCCTTTCTCTTCCTTGGCAATCCGCGTCACGTGCCGCCGCGAGACGCCATAGGCCTCTGCCAGCACCTTCGGCGTTTCACCCGCATGATAGCGCCGCGCCAGCGCGATCCGTTCTTCGAGCTTCAGGCGTTTCGGGCGTCCCTTAGTCACGTCTCAGACCCCTCGGACAAAAGTCGCAGACATTTGGCATATCCTGCCAACGTCCCTCTCATTTCATCCTCAGGGATACATCAATTCGTAACTTTGCGCAATTTGTCGTATTGCGCACCATGCCATTGCGCAAAATCACGCCGAGTCGCTAACGTTAACGTATCATGGGTCAGGTCCAATGCTGCAGGCATCGGGAACGCGAGGGTCCGCCAGCCCTGGATCAATCATGAGGACCCGTCAAAGA
>CAYUSM010000412.1:0-3032 GCA_964447345.1 uncultured Sulfitobacter sp.
CCACATGCCCTTGCCGATCTGCGCACGGCCCTGCAGGCCGCAGGCCAGACCAATGTCCACATTGCGGTCCTCATAGGCCTTGATCCAGGCGGCGTTCTTCATCTCGCCCTTGGGCACCATGGGCCCAGCTTCCATTGAGGTATGGATTTCATCCCCCGTACGATCAAGAAACCCTGTGTTGATGAAGGCCACGCGCGATTTTGCGGCGCGAATGCATTCCTTGAGGTTCGCAGAAGTGCGGCGTTCCTCGTCCATGATACCCATCTTAACAGTGTTTGCGGGCAGACCCAGCGCTGTCTCGACCCGGGTAAATATCTCGTCCGAGAAGCTGACCTCTTCCGGCCCGTGCATCTTGGGTTTCACGACATAGACCGACCCCGTGACCGAATTGCCGCCGTCCCGCGCCAGATCATGCATGGCAATCAGCGTGGTGATCATCGCATCCATGAGGCCTTCGCCCACTTCCGCACCGTCACGGTCCAGAACCGCCGGGTTGGTCATCAGATGGCCCACATTGCGGATCAGCATCAGCGCCCGGCCCTTCAGGCGCAGCTCTTCACCCTCGGCTCCCATGTAAATGCGATCAGGGTTCATCACCCGCGTCATCTGCTGACCGCCTTTTTCAAAGGTCTCCGCCAGATCGCCTTTCATCAGGCCCAACCAGTTGCCGTAGGCCACGACCTTGTCCTCGGCATCCACCGCCGCGACACTGTCTTCACAATCCATGATCGTCGACAGCGCGGATTCAACCACGATATCTGACACATGTGCCGGGTCCGTCTTGCCGATGGGATGGTCGGCATCGATCTGAACTTCGACGTGCAGACCGTTGTTTCTGAACAAAATCGCCGTCGGCGCCTCTGACGTTCCCTTAAAGCCCGCAAACTGGGCAGGGTCGGCCAACGCAATGCCGTGCAGCACGCCCGGCGTCTCTGCACCCCCGGTCACCGCGCCGCCACGATGGTCCTGATCATTCAAGATCACCCCTTCGAGCGCACCGCCGACAACCCGGTATCCCACCAGCTGCGTGTGGCTGCCGGACATGAGCGGGACGGTCTGATCGAGAAATGCCTTGGCCGCCGCAACCACGCGCCTGCCGCGCGCAGGATCGTAGCCGCCGCCCGAGGGCAGATCGCCCAGCGCGTCAGTGCCATAGTAGGCATCATAAAGGCTGCCCCAGCGCGCATTGGCTGCGTTCAAAGCAAAGCGCGCGTTGGTGATTGGCACCACAAGTTGCGGGCCAGGCACAGTTGCAATTTCGGGATCAACATTGGCCGTGTCGATTTCAAAGTCCGGCCCTTCTTCCACCAGATAGCCGATCTCCTTGAGGAATGAAGTATAGGCTTCGGCATCATGCGGCTGCCCTGCCCGGTCTCGGTGCCAGCCGTCGATCCGGGCCTGTATGTCTTCGCGCTTTTGCAACAGCGCGCGGTTCTTGGGGCCCAGATCATGCACCAAGGCCGAAAACTCGGACCAGAAGTGATCAACATCCACCCCTGTGCCGGGCAGCGCACGGTCTTCAATAAAGTCGGCAAGGACCGGATCGACCTGCAATCCGTGCTTATCTATTCTGCCTGACATGATGAAAATCCCTCCGAAGTTTCCTTTCGGAAACACTTAGAGCGAAAGACATTTTGTCACAAGGCGTTTTGGTAAAATAATTTGACCAATACGCTAGCGCGCCGACACCCGCTCACGTCTGCACCGGTCCGAACAGTACTTAACGTCCTCCCAAACCTTGGCCCATTTCCGCCGCCAGACAAAAGGACGCCCGCAGGTTTGGCAGGTCTTGCTGGGCAAATCGCCCTTCTTGCGCATCTTTGCCACTGCTCCATCCCCTCACGCAAAAGCGGCGCCAATCACCTTGGCGCCGCTCAGTCTTCCACATCTCACCCCAGATGTATCAATTCGTTTGATTGGTCCCCGGCTCATAGGTGTCAAAGCCGACTGTCGTTTCCGTCTGTTCGACGTCACCGTCATAGACTTCGCCAATCGTCGTGTCGCCACCACGCGCGACGCTGAAGAAAATGACCAGCAAAAGCATGAGCGCGCCAAACACCACGGCTCCTTTGATGCCAAACAGCGAAGGCTTATGGCGTTGCTCTTGCTTTTCGATATTCGTGTCAGGTGCAGACATCTGTCTCTCCTTAATATGCGTGCAAATTGACCCGTTGAGGGTCCTTGGTTGCAAAGATAACGTGCGAGCAGACGCTGAGTTCCCAACAAAAGGTGCCCCCCATGCGCGATGCCGCTCCGAAAACGATCTATCTGTCGGACTACACACCCTTTGGCTTCATCGTGGATGAGGTGTCTTTGGCCTTTGATCTGGACCCCCATGCAACCCGCGTCAAAAGCCGGATCAGCTTTCGCCCCAACCCGGAGGCCGAGGACCGCACCTTCTTTCTGCATGGAGAAAAGCTGAAGCTGATCTCAGCCGCAATCGATGGGCAGCCGGTCAACACGGAACAGACCGACGAGGGCCTGACCTGCGCTGTCCCCGACGCGCCCTTTGTCTGGGAGGCCGAGGTCGAGATTGATCCGGCGGGCAACACGGCCCTCGAAGGGCTCTACATGTCCAATGGGATGTATTGCACCCAATGCGAGGCGGAAGGCTTTCGCAAGATCACCTACTACCCTGACCGGCCGGACGTGATGGCGACCTTCAACGTTACCATCAACGGCCCGCACCCCGTGCTGCTGTCCAACGGCAATCCGGTCAAAACCGGGGAGCACCACGCCGAATGGCATGACCCCTGGCCCAAACCTGCCTACCTGTTCGCACTGGTTGCGGGCGATCTGGTCGCCCGTTCGGACAGCTTCACCACCATGTCCGGCAAGCATGTCGATCTCAACCTCTACGTCCGCCCCGGCGACGAAGGCAAATGCGCTTTCGGCATGGAGGCGCTGAAAAAGTCCATGAAATGGGATGAAGAGGTATACGGGCGCGAATACGATCTCGACCTGTTCAACATCGTTGCGGTTGATGACTTCAACATGGGCGCGATGGAAAACAAGGGGCTGAACATCTTCAA
>CAYUSM010000413.1:0-3021 GCA_964447345.1 uncultured Sulfitobacter sp.
CATGGCGGCAACCTGATCGTGGTGGATTTCGGCACGGCGACCACCTTTGACGTCGCGGGCGGGGATGGGGCCTATGTGGGCGGGGTGATCGCGCCGGGTGTGAACCTGTCACTGGAGGCGCTGCACATGGCCGCAGCCGCCCTGCCGCATGTGGACATTACCAAACCCCAGCGTGTAGTAGGCACCAACACCGTGGCCTGCATGCAGTCGGGCGTGTTCTGGGGGTATGTCGGGCTGGTCAAGGAGATCTGCGCGCGCATCAAGGCCGAACGCGCGCAAAGCATGAAGATTGTGGCAACCGGCGGGCTGGCCCCGTTGTTTGCGCAGACAGAAGACTTATTTGACGTCATCGAAGATGACCTGACGATGCACGGCCTGACCGTCATCCATACGTATAACAAGGAAAACGATAACTGACATGAGCAGTGAAAGATTGATCTACCTTCCCCTTGGTGGGGCGGGTGAAATAGGCATGAACGCCTATGTCTATGGCTATGGAAAACCCGGCAAGGAGAGGCTGATTGTCGTCGACCTTGGCGTGGCCTTTCCCGACATGGACACCTCTCCGGGCGTTGACTTGATCCTGCCCGACATCGCCTGGCTGCGCGAACGGAAGAATGACATCGAGGCGATCTTTATCACACATGCCCATGAAGACCATGTGGGGGCCGTGGCGCATACCTATGAACATCTCGGCGCGCCGATATATGCGCGGACATTCACCGCGAACATTGCGCGGCGCAAGATGGACGAGCACGGGCATCCCGAGGATGCGGTGCAGACCGTCGGCCCATGGCCGCACCAGCAAGGAGCGGGGCCGTTTCAGGTGGGCTTCCTGCCGATCTCGCACTCCATTCCGGAAAGTTCTGCACTGGTGATCGACACGCCTGAAGGCCGTGTGATCCACTCCGGTGATTTCAAGATCGACCTGACACCCGGCGTGGGCGAACCCTTTGACCCGGCGCTTTGGGCCGAGGTCTGCAAGGATGGGGTCAAGGCACTGGTTTGCGACAGCACCAATGTCTTCTCGCCTGAGCCTGGCCGGTCAGAGGCCACGCTGGGTCCCGCCATTGAGGAACTTGTCAGTAATGCCGAAGGCATGGTTGTGGCGACCACCTTTGCGTCCAATGTTGCCCGGGTAAAGACCCTGGCGACAGCGGGGCAAAAGGCAGGGCGGTCCATTGTCCTGCTGGGCCGCGCGATGCGTCGCATGGTGGAAGCGGCACTAGAGACTGGCGTGATGAAGGACTTCCCCAAGGTGGTGAGCCCTGAAGACGCCCGCGCGATCCCGCGCGAGAATTTGATGTTGCTGGTGACAGGCAGTCAGGGCGAACGCCGTGCGGCCTCTGCCCAGCTGGCCCGGGGCAAGTATCAGGGGATCGAGATGAAGGAGGGGGACCTGTTTCTCTTCTCCTCAAAGACGATCCCGGGCAATGAAAAGGGTGTCATCCGCATTATCAACCAGTTCTCCGAAATGGGGGTCGATGTGGTTGATGACAGCACCGGCAAGTATCACGTATCGGGTCACGCGAACCGGCCTGATCTGGAGACCTTGCATGACGTGGTAAAACCGCAGGTCATCATCCCGATGCACGGGGAGCACCGACATCTGCGTGAGCACGTGAAGCTCGCGGAAGCGCGGGGGATGACAGGAGTGTTGGCTGTGAACGGCATGATGATCGATCTCAGCGGCAACACGCCCAAGGTGACGGAGTACGTCGAGACCGGGAGGACCTATCTGGACGGTTCGGTGCAGATTGGCGCGCTGGATGGCGTGGTCCGGGACCGTATCCGCATGGCGCTGAACGGGCATGTGACCGTGACCGTGATTGTGGACGAGGAAGACGAACCTTTGGGTGAGCCCTGGGTGGATGTGATGGGGCTGCCGGAAACCGGACGCAACAACGCGCCACTCGTGGATGTGCTGGAGGAAGACCTGAGCCAGTTTCTGGGGCGGGCCAAGGCGGCCACAATGCGGGATGATGAGAAGCTCAATGACGAGCTGCGGCGGATCACCCGGCAGTCGGCGCAGAACGAGATTGGCAAGAAACCGGAAGTGACGGTGGTTGTCAGCCGGTTGAGTTGATCTGGCGCGGGGGCTCTTCGCTGCCGCTCATCGCCCGGGGTGTGGGAACATCTGAAGTGGGCAGCAGCTGAGGGCGTGGTGGCGCTGCTGGCTCACCAAAACCAAATGGTTTCAGACCCGCCCTTGCATGATCCCTGTCTGACATCAGCCCGCCCGCTTCCCAAGCAGAATGGCCGTCTCCCGGCAAAGCCGGGTCCCTCGGCAATTCAGCTTGGCAACCGGTCTGCCTGATGTCCGCCCGGTCTCACGCAACGGCGGCTCCGAAACCAAGGCGTTGGGAAGGGCTGTCAGCTGTCGCGGCGGTCGGCGAAGCTCAGGCCGATGAATTCCGGGGTGTGATCGCCCAGGCCCACCACCTTGTTGCCACCGCGGTCATTGTTGCGACCCCCGCGGCTGTCTTTGCGCGAGCGATTGTCACTCTTACCGCTGTCGCGCTTCTCGCTCCGAGCCTCGTGGTGTTGAGGTCGGTCGGTCTTGGCCGATGATGTGCCTGTTTTGGTCTCATCCGGCTTGCGACTGCGGGAGCGCGTGGTCTTCTTGGGCTTTTCATCATCCGTGGGCTTTGCCGCCTCGTCAGAGGCGCCCTGAGCGAGTGGGTTCTCGATCCGTGGGATTTCGCGCTGCACCAGCCGTTCAACATCCGCGAGGTTCTTTTCGTCGCGCGGCACGCAGATCATGATCGCTTTGCCGTCGCGGCCAGCGCGCCCCGTGCGGCCGATGCGGTGCACGTAGTCTTCGGCGTGGCTGGGCACATCGAAGTTGAAGACATGGGAGACCGACGGCACGTCGAGGCCACGTGCGGCCACATCAGAGGCCACAAGGAACCGCAGCGCCCCTTCGCGAAAGCCGTCAAGAGTTTTGGTCCGCTGGCTCTGGTCCAGATCGCCGTGGATCGGTGCGGCGTCATAGCCGTATTTCTTCAGTGATTTCGAGAC
>CAYUSM010000414.1:0-3009 GCA_964447345.1 uncultured Sulfitobacter sp.
CCACAGGCGGCACATTACACGCTGATGGGCACCGAAACCCTGTCGCTGCGGATGGAGCGGCATGTGGAGAACGCCAAGAAAATCGCTGAATGGCTAGAGAAAGACGACCGGATCGAAAAGGTGACCTACGCGGGTCTCAAATCCTCTCCGTATTTCGACCGGGTCAAGAAGGTCTGCCCGCGTGGTGCGGGTGCCCTCTTCACCATCGCGGTCAAGGGCGGCTATGAGGCTTGCGTGAAGCTGGTCAATGCGCTCGAGATCTTCAGCCATGTGGCCAACCTTGGCGATGCGCGCAGCCTCGTGATCCACTCCGCCTCGACCACGCACCGACAGCTGTCGGCAGAGCAGCAAGAAGCCGCTGGTGCCGGGCCCAATGTTGTGCGTCTTTCCATCGGAACAGAGGACGCTGATGACCTGATCGCAGACCTTGATCAGGCGCTGAGCAAGGCCTCAAGTTAGGCCTTCTGCGCCTCCGCCTTGACCGGCTGGGGGCGCAGCTGCCGCTCCACCATTTTGCCGCAGCTAAATGTGGACGGTGGCAGTAAGATCAGCCGCTGCAAGGCTTTCCTTGCGCGGGGTCACGCGCTATTCTTTAACCAGTCGGCGGCTACCTTTAATCCGCCCCTCCTTGTGTTAGAGTCGTCGCGATGAGACCAAGTTTTGCCCTGTCGCTTTCCTTTGATGGCATCCGGCTGTTGCACCGGGCCGCGGGCGGGTGGCGCGTTGTGGGTGAAGTGGCACTCGACGCGGCAGATATGGCCGGTGAGCTTGAGGTGCTGCGCAAAACAGCATCCGCGCTTGAACCGGGTGGCGTGCGCGCCAAGGTTTTGCTGCCGAACGAGCAGATCAAGTTCCTGACCATTGATACCCCCGGCATGGACAATGCCGCGCGCCATGCGGCAGCGGAAGATGCGCTGGAAGGTGCCACACCCTACGCGGTGTCTGATCTGGCCTTTGACATCAGCGCAGAGGGCGAGCAGACCCATATCGCAGCGGTGGCCAAGGAGACATTGGCAGAGGCAGAGGCTTTTGCGGTTGAGCATCGCTTTCATCCCGTCAGCTTTGCAGCCGTTCCCGGCGATCAGGCCTATCTGGGCGAGCCTTTCTTTGGCGTGACAGAGACCGCAGCAGAGCTTCTTGGCCCGGACGAGACGGTGGAGCCGGATGGCATCGCTGTCGTGGTGATCGGTGACGTCGACGTACCGACGGGCCCGGTGGTGGACGAGGACCCGGCGCCAGTTGTCGATGCAGTGCACGAAGCGCCGACCACGGAAGATGCTGAACTCGCGGAAGCAATCGTGGATGTTGCAGCAAGCGAAGAGACCGCGGCGCCCGCCCTCGACCCTGTTGCAGCGGAAAGACTGGCGGAAGACCCAGAGCCCGAAGTATCGCAGGAGCCGACAGAGACCGAGAAACCAAATGTCATGCCTGCGATGGAGGCAGAGAAAGAGCGGCCTGCGCCAACAGTAACGGAGGTCCCTGCCCCCCCTCCGACAGTCGGATTTGCCAGCCGCCGGACACCGGATGCCGCCAAGACACCCGAGCTTGGCGGCGCGCGTCGTGGCCCCGCGGCACCTGTCGCAAGCACAAATCCACGGCCTGAGCCAATTCCGCTCACGCAGACCGGCTCTGTTACGGCAGGCAAGATCGCGGTTGAGCCTGAAAGCCCCACCTTTCAACACGTGGCAGCGGCAGCTGAACCGCCCGCCCGCTCCGGTTTTCTGAGCAGGCGCAAGACCAAGACAAGGGTCGAACCAGCCGCGCCGAAACCAACCGTGATCTCAGCGCCTCCCGCGCCGGTCCTTGCGCAGAGCGAAGGCTCAGAGCAGGACCGCATGACGATTTTCGGTGCGCGCAAATCCGATGTGGGCGGCAAACCGCGCTTTCTTGGTCTGATCCTGACAGCCGCCCTGTTGGTCTTTCTTGCAGGAGTTGCGGCCTGGGCCTCCGTCTTTCTGGACGATGGCCTGAAACTATCGCGCCTCTTTGGCGAGCGGGAGCCGCAGGTCGCAGCCTCAACCCTCCCTCCACCGGTTGTGGTGCCCCAAATCACCCAGCCTGAGCCTGAGCCTGACCCCGGTGTCGTTACAGCATCGCTTAGCCCAACATTGTCCGAAGAAGACGCCGCAGTTCTCGACGCGCTGAGCGAACCTGTCGAACCTCAAACGCCTGTGGAGCCAACCGAAGAAGAGCTGCTGGCGCAATATGCGGCAACCGGCATCTGGCCTGTCGCACCACAAACACCGCCTGAACCAGCCGGGCTGGTCAATATCGATGATCTTTACCTCACGAGCATTGACCCGGTCAGCACAGCTTCTGACGCCATCGCCTTGCCTGCAGTAACCGTTTTTGACACCGACACGGTACTTGCTGCCGTGTCATCCCCCCCGGCAGCAGGTACGCAGTTTGCGCTTGATGCAGCGGGTTTGGTGATCCCGACCGCCGCCGGCGCGCTTAGCCCGGATGGCTTCACCGTCTACCTGGGTCGCCCGCCTCTGGTGCCGCCGACAACCCCCACGCGGTTCCAGTCCGAACCGCAGGACACCGCAATCCGTTCTGCACTGGCAGCGCTCCGCCCGCAGCCGCGCCCACAGGATTTGGTAGAAAATACCGAGCGGGCCCAGCTCGACGGTCTGACCCGCACGGAGCTTGCATCGTTCCGCCCTGCCCTCCGCCCACAGTCCTTGCAGCAGCAGGCCGAAGCGGCAGCTGAGGTTGAGACACCAGCCGTGAACACGGATGCCGCCGTTGCCGCAGCGCTTGCCACACCATCAGCCGTTGAGAATGCCACGAAATTCGCGGTCCAGGCTTCGATCAGGCCCGACACACGGCCGCGCAACTTCTCTCGGATCGTGCAGCGCGCCCAGCGCAACACTGACAATCAAGAAGTGCGCGTCGCCAGCGCCGCCGCTGTTGCGCCGCGGGTTGTTCAACCCAACATTCCGTCAAAGGCCTCCGTTGCCAAACAAGCCACGGTCAAGAACGCGCTGAACCTGCGCAAGATCAACC
>CAYUSM010000415.1:0-3009 GCA_964447345.1 uncultured Sulfitobacter sp.
ATTCCTTTGTTTTGCGACTAATAGCTTTGATCGCGAAGACGCACAATCAGGGGGAAACTGCCCAAACGTCAATAACCGGAGCCTGATCGCGCAGCGCCCCTTTCCCCCGCTTGCCGCGTTTTGTACAGACGAAAGGGCACGGGGGGATCAGCGTGAGCGACGCAAAAACCACGCCAATGATGGCGCAATATCTTGAGATCAAGGCGGCGCATCCCGGTGCGCTCTTGTTCTATCGCATGGGCGATTTCTACGAGATGTTCTTTGAGGATGCCGTCGCTGCGGCGGAAGCACTGGACATCGCGCTCACCAAACGCGGCAAACACAGTGGCGAAGACATCCCGATGTGCGGCGTGCCGGTGCATGCGGCAGAAGGCTATCTTCTGACGCTCATCCGCAAAGGGTTCCGCGTGGCTGTCTGCGAACAGCTCGAAAGCCCGGCAGAAGCGAAGAAGCGGGGGTACAAGGCCGTCGTGAAACGCGATGTGGTCCGGTTGGTCACACCGGGCACACTGACCGAAGAATCCTTGCTCGAAGCGCGGCGGCACAACTTTCTGGCCGCGTTTTCCGAAGTGCGCGATGCCAGCGCACTGGCATGGGTCGACATCTCGACGGGTGCATTTCACGTGATGCCGCTGCCGACCGTACGGCTCGGCCCAGAACTTGCGCGGCTCTCGCCGTCCGAGCTGATTGTTTCCGAGGCAAAAGAGGCTGAACTGTTCGAGTTAGTGTCTGAATTCGGCACTGCGCTCACCGGTTTGGGCCGATCTGCTTTTGACAGCACAAGCGCCGAAAAGCGAATCCGTGATCTGTTTGCGATTGCCACATTGGACGCCTTCGGGACTTTCAGTCGCGCGGAGGTTTCCGCGATGGGCGCGCTGATCCAATATCTGGAGATCACCCAGAAGGGTAAACTCCCACTGCTGCGCCCACCGCAAAAGGAAAGCGAAGCGCGGTCCGTCCAAATCGATGCCGCAACCCGGCGTAATCTGGAATTGACCCACAGCCTAAGCGGCGGCCGCAACGGATCGCTGCTGGCGCTGATGGACAGGACCTGCACCGCCCCCGGCGCGCGGCTGCTGGAGCGGCGCATTTCCAGCCCGTCGCGCGTGGTCGATGTCATAACAAAGCGTCTTGATGCGGTCAGTTTCGGCTACGACGACGCCAGACTCACACAGGAATTACGTGAAACGCTGCGTAAGGTCCCTGATCTGGACCGCGCATTGTCACGCCTTTCGCTGGATCGCGGTGGGCCACGCGACCTGGCGGCCATTCGAAACGGGCTTGCCGAAGCGGCGCGGTTGAGCGACCGCCTGGAAGCGGAAACCTTGCCAGACCTGCTGAGAGATGCCGCCAGCGAGCTCACCGGACATGAGAAGCTGATCACTCTTTTGGATGATGCTCTGGTGGCAGAACCGCCCCTGCTTGCACGCGACGGGGGCTTCATTGCGCCGGGATATGATGAAGAGCTCGACGAGTCGCGCAAGCTGCGCGACGAGGGCCGTGGTGTGATCGCAGCAATGCAGCAGCAGTTCGTCTCTGACACGGGGATTTCTTCGCTCAAGATCAAACACAACAATGTGCTGGGCTACTTCATCGAAACGACAGCAACGCACGCCGAAAAGATGCTGTCGCCGCCCTTGTCCGAAACATTCATCCACCGTCAGACCACCGCCAACCAAGTGCGGTTCACCACTGTGGAACTTTCTGAGTTAGAGACGAAGATCCTGAACGCGGGAAACCATGCGCTGGAGATCGAAAAGCGTCTCTATGAAGGATTAAAGTCCTCGATCCTAAAAAATGCTGCGGATATCAATCAGACCTCCTCAGCCATTGCTGAGATTGATTTGTCTCTGTCATTGGCGGATCTCGCGATTTCCGAAAACTGGGTACGACCCAAGGTTGATGAGAGCCGCGCTTTCGAGATTTCCGGCGGCAGACATCCCGTGGTCGAACGTGCATTGGCGCAGCAATCGGGCGAACCTTTCATCGCCAATGATTGCGATTTGAGCGCGGAACCGGATGCGGCCAATGTCTGGCTTCTGACCGGACCGAACATGGCGGGCAAATCGACCTTTCTGAGGCAAAACGCACTGATTGCGCTGATGGCACAGATGGGCAGCTTTGTGCCCGCCGCAGAAGCGCACATCGGCATCGTTTCACAACTTTTCAGCCGTGTTGGTGCGTCCGATGATCTGGCCAGAGGACGATCCACTTTCATGGTTGAGATGGTGGAAACGGCTGCAATCCTGAACCAGGCGGACGACCGGGCACTTGTTATTCTCGATGAGATCGGACGCGGTACGGCCACCTATGACGGTCTTTCCATCGCATGGGCCACGTTGGAACATTTGCATGACGTCAACAAATCACGTGCACTGTTTGCCACGCACTACCACGAGATGACGGCGCTGGCCGGAAAGCTCGATGGCGTCGACAACGCCACAGTTGCTGTCAAAGAATGGGAGGGCGAGGTGATCTTCCTGCATGAGGTGCGCAAAGGGGCTGCTGATCGGTCCTACGGTGTGCAAGTCGCGCAGCTGGCCGGGTTGCCGGACAGCGTGATCGCCCGCGCGCGTGTCGTTCTGGATGCGTTGGAAAAAGGCGAGCGCGAAGGTGGCGCCACACAGAAGACGCTGATTGATGACTTGCCGCTCTTTTCCGCCGTCTCCACGCCGCCGCCCCCGGTGCAAAAGACATCTGCCATCGAGGAGAAACTCGCCGACATCATCCCAGACGAGCTGACGCCGCGTGAAGCGCTCGACCTGCTTTACAAATTGAAAGAGGCGGCCAAATCCTGACCGCCCCCGCATGACGCTAAATCTGCAAATTCTATGAAGCAGGTTGCGAGGATACGCCAACCTGCGCCGGGCGCAGCAAACGGTCGTGCAGCATGAAACCTTCGGCAGCGACCTGAATGATGTCGCCCGCTTTGGTTCCCGGGACAGGTGCCTCGAACATCGCTTGGTGGTGCTGCGGATCGAACTTGTCGCCAACCTCTGGCGCGATGAT
>CAYUSM010000416.1:0-3008 GCA_964447345.1 uncultured Sulfitobacter sp.
CGGGCGACGGATACTCCAGCGGGTACTACAGCTACATGTGGTCCGAGGTGATGGATGCGGATGCCTTTGAGGCGTTTGAGGAGGCCGGGGGGGCCTTTGATGCAGAGCGGGCGCGGGCGCTGGAAGAGCACATTCTGTCCACCGGTGGCTCACGGGATGCCGCAGAGCTTTATGTGGCCTTCCGGGGGCGTTTGCCGGGTGTGGAAGCGTTGCTCAAAGGCCGGGGTTTGGCGGCGTAGGGTGCGCAGTAAATGCGCACCTTGTGACAGCGGCGAGCCATGACGGTGCGCAGTAAATGCGCACCCTACGTTTGATTGGGCGGTAGGATGGGTGCTTGCACCCATCTTCCGCACGTCGATCAATGATGGGTGCAAGCACCCATCCTACAGGTGTCCCTGCGGGGACAGGGAGCGTAATCGCTGCGCCTTCAATGGGTTACGGCAGGCTTAACACTCAATTAGGGATTAGGCGCGGTCAGTACCCCAGCGCCCGGTCCACCAGATTGAGAAACGGCTCACCGGCTTCTCCCCGCCGCACATTCTCTGCAATGACCTGTGACGCGGTGCGCGCCCGCGTCTCCGCTGCGATGTGGGGTGTGACAGTGACCTGCGGATGCGCCCAATAGGGATGCCCGGCTGGCAAGGGCTCGACCCGGAACACGTCCAGCGTGGCATGGGCGATCTGGCCCGCATTCAGTGCGGCCAGCAGCGCCTCATCGTCAATCAGCGGACCCCGGCCGGGATTGATGATGAACGCCCCCTTGGGCATCAGCGCCAGCGTCTCGGCGTTCAGCGTGTTTTCTGTCGCGGGCGTGTCTGGCAGAAGCAGGATCAGGATTTCCGCGACGCAGAGCGCTTGGCGCAACCCGTCCGCGCCGTGTAGACACGTCGCCCCCTCCACGGACTTCGGGCTGCGCGACCAGCCGGTGACGTCAAAGCCCAGATTTATCAGCGTTTCTGCAACCGATGCCCCCAGTGCGCCCAGACCCAGGATTGTCACCCGCCGCTCCGTCGCCAAGGGCGGCAAGCGCGGTTTCCATGTCGCGTCGCTGCGCAGGATGTCGGTGTCGATGCCCAGATGATAGCGCAGGGTGTGGGCGGTGACCCATTCCACCATCCCCTTGGTGAGACCGGGATCAACCATCCGTGCCAGCGGTATCTTGAGCGTCTCATTACCCACGATCTGCTCTACCCCGGCCCAGAGGTTCAGCACGGCCTTGGCGCGCGTATAGGGGGTGAAATCCTGCAGATCGCTGTTGGGGGCGTAGACGATGTAATCCACGTCCTCCGGTGCGATCTCCTGCGCGAGATGGGTGTCCAGCCCGGCAGCGGTAAAGGCATCGCGCAGGGGCTGCTCGTAGGTGCGCCACCGCTCTGGGCGGGCTGCGAAGAGGATATTGAGGGGCATGGGCTACCTTGGTCTGTGGACGTGGGCCGATTGCACAAGGCCGAAGGCAAGCAGAAGCACCAGCATCGCCGAGCCGCCATAGCTGACCAGAGGCAGGGGCACCCCGACAACAGGGGCAAGGCCCATGACCATCGACATGTTCACGGCGAAGAACAAAAAGAAGTTGAGCGCAATGCCGAGGGTCAGAAGGGAGGAGAACCGGTCCTTGTTCATGATCGCCGTGACAACGCAGAAGACGATGATGAGGGCATAGAGGCCCAAAAGGGAGAAGGCCCCGACAAAGCCGAATTCTTCGGCCAGCGTGGTGAAGATGAAGTCGGTGTGCTTTTCCGGCAGGAAGTTCAGGCGTGACTGCGTGCCCTGCATGAAGCCCCGTCCTGTCCAGCCACCCGAACCCAGGGCGATCTTGGATTGGGTGATGTGGTATCCCGCGCCCAAAGGGTCAGCAGCAGGGTCAAGGAAGGTATCGATCCGGCGGTACTGGTAGTCGTTCAGCAGCTGCCACGTGGTGCCGCGCGATTGCAGCACGGCGGTGACAAGGCCGACGCCGGATGCGATGACAACCGCGAAATAGGCCCAATGGACGCCGGCCAAAAACATCAGGCCACCGCCCGCCGCCAGCAGCAGGATCGAGGTGCCGAGATCGGGCTGCTCCAGCACAAAAGCCGTCGGCAAAATGATCAGGATCACCGGCAGCAAGACCCAGAAGGGTCGAGAGACTTTCTTGGCTGGCAGCCAGTCATAATAGGCTGCCAGAAACATCACCATCGTGATCTTCATCAGTTCCGACGGCTGCAGGTCCATGAACCCCAGGTCCAGCCAGCGTTGTGACCCGTTGCGCTCATCCCCGACCAGCGCCACCGCGACCAGCAGCAGGAGCGAGACGGCATAGGCGAGGCCCGACAGATTGCGCCACAGCCAGATGGGCACCATCGCGACAAAGAGCATCAGCGCAATTCCAAGGCCAAAGCGCTTCATCTGCGGCTCGGCCCAGGGCGACATGGAGCCACCGGCGACGGAATAGAGCATCAAGAAGCCCACACCGCTGACAGAGGCAAGCAACAGGATCAGTGGCCAGTTCAGATGCAGGATTTTGCGAAACCCCGTCGGGACCGATTTGACAGTATACTCAAGATAGCTCATGCGCGGTCTTTCCCGTCGATGGCCGCTTGCGGCTGGACTTCGCGCAGGCGTTCCTGCTGGGCCTCGATGCGGGCGCGGTCGCCTTTGGGGTAGGCTTCAAGCGGGGGATCACCCCCGGCAAGCGCCTGCAGCATGACATCGCGCGCGATGGGCGCCGCGGCCTTGGAGCCGCCGCCACCATGTTCCACCAAAACAGACACCGCATAGCGGGGCGCTTCGTAGGGTGCAAAGGCCACAAAGAGCGCGTGATCGCGCCGCTCCCACGGCAGGTCCTCGTTGCGGGTCACACCACGCGCGCGTTCGGCGGCGGTGATGTTGCGCACCTGGGACGTGCCGGTCTTGCCCGCCATGCGCCATTCGTCGGCTATGATGCGGCTGCGGTAAGCCGTGCCGCGGCGGTCATTGACGACCTCGTACATCGCGCGGCGCATCTTGCGCAGGTTGTTTTCGTTCATGCC
>CAYUSM010000417.1:0-3003 GCA_964447345.1 uncultured Sulfitobacter sp.
CGGCGGCGGAGAGGATGCCCTGAAAGGCGTCCCAGCCGCCGGTGACATCGATGAAGCGCTTGTATTTCATCTTGGACCAATCGGCGATCTCGGCAGGTTCCGGCTGACCCAGCCAGCGCTCTGACAAAAAGCCGCCACAGAGCGTGCCATAGGCGAGAAGCTTCATGCCCGTCCGTCCGCAAAGCGCCGAGAGGTCGCCCGCCGCGCGGCGGTCGATCAGGGAAAAGGACACCTGATTGGTCAATAGCGGGATCCCGTCCGCATGGGCCAGTGCCAGATGCGCTGCGTCGAAGTTCGTCACACCCAGCTCGGCAATCAGCCCCTCGTCGCGCAGCGCCTTGAGTTCGTGCAGGGCATCGAGCCAGGCGGGGTGCTGAAAGCCCCACCAGTGAAACTGCAGCAGGTCGATGCGGTCCACCCCCAGCCGGTCGAGCCGTTCCTGCACCCCGGCGCGCACCACTTCGCGGGTCATGGGGCCGGGGCTAGGGCACCATTTGGTGAAAGCCAGCGGGCGCGGGCCATCAGATTGCGCAAGCAGCCGGCCGGTGATGATCTCGGCCGTGCCGTAGTGGTCGGCCATGTCAAAGGTATCAAAGCCCCGCTCGGCATAGGCCGCAAGCCAGCCCGCGCCGACCGCCGGGTCAATCAACGCCCCGTCCTTTTCGATGTCTGCCACCTGCCAAAGCCCGGTCAGTACCCGCGAAATCTCCAGCCGGTCAGAAAGCTGCATACGGTCTGGGCGGTCGGGGATCGGCATGGCGGCAACTCCTTGCTGTCACGCGATAACCCTTGAGGGTGGCGCAACTTTGGTTAACATGATCATCGATACGACGGACGGGACAGCCCGTCCAGCGGAAGGGGCGGGATGCAAGACGAAGACGGGGAACGGGGCTTCTGGCTTTACGATCTGAAGGTCGAGACGGTGCTGGAAGGTCGCACGCCGGTCTGTCGCCATATCGAGGGCGAAAGCTTTGTCGTTGAAGGCGAAAACCTTGTCTTTGAACCCGGCTCGCGTGTCTCCATGTATGCCATGGCCGCCCTCCTTCCCCTCCTCCCGGTGAAACAGCGCATGACCGATCCCGATGACTGGATCAGCACCGATGCCGAGGTCGCCTGCCCCGATCCCCATTGCGGCGCGCGGTTCCGCATCACGCGGCTGCCGGAGAAGCGCTGGTTCAGCCACGCGGGAACCACCGGCCTGCCCGAAGCACGCGGTACCCCCTACTGGCAGGAAGGCGAGCAGACATGAGCGTTGAGACGACAAGTCTGCGTCCGGGCTACACCATATCTCGGGTGATCAAAGGCGGTTGGCAACTGGCCGGGGATCACGGCCCGGTGGACCGTACGGAATCCATCCGGGATATGGAGGCATTTCTGGACGCCGGGATCACGACGTTTGACTGTGCGGATATTTACACCGGCGTCGAAGAGATGATCGGCGACTTCATCGCGGATGTGCGCCAGCGGCGCGGGGCCGAGGTGGCTTCCCGCGCGCAGGTGCATACCAAGCTGGTGCCGGATCTGGGGCTGCTTGCAGACATCAAACCGTCGGATGTCGAGGCGATCATCGATCGTTCGCTGAAGCGGCTGCAGATTGATCAGTTGCATCTGGTGCAGTTCTACTGGTGGGACCTGAGCCAGGGCAATGCGCAGGATGGTTTCGAGGTTCTCAAAGACTGCCAGAAGAAGGGCAAGATCGCCTATCTCGGCACAACGAACTGGGATGTGGCGGATACCAAACCCTTCATTGACGCAGGTTTTGATCTTGTCTCGACACAGGTGCAGTACTCCGTTCTGGATCGTCGCCCGACGAACGGTCTGACAGACTGGGCCGGTGCCAACGACATGCAGCTTTTGTGTTACGGCACGCTGGCGGGCGGGTTCCTGACCAAGAAATGGCTCGGAGAACCCGACCCCGGTTTTGCCTTTGAAAACCGCAGCCTCGTCAAATACCGGCTGATCATCGACGAATTTGGTCCCTGGGAGCGGTTTCAGGAGTTGCTGCGTCTGCTGCAGCACATCGGCGACAAACATGGTGTCTCGCTCGCCTCTGTCGCCACGCGCTGGGTGTTGGACCAGCCGCAGGTTGCCGCGGCCATTGTCGGCGCGCGCACGGCGCGGCACCTGCCAATGACGCTGGAGGTCTTTCGTTTCACGCTGGACGCCGAGGACAACGCCGCCATTCAGGCGCTGCTTGACGAGTCGCCCGGCCCGCAAGGCCCGGTTTTTGGCCTTGAGCGCGACCGCAACGGGCGGCACGGGCGGATCATGAAATACAACCTCAACACCCGGCCGGATGACAAGGTGCTGGGCGACGCCGATGGGTGAACCACTGCTGTCAACGCAGGGGCTGAGCCGCAGCTTTGGCCCTTTCAAGGCTGTCGATGACGTTTCCCTGGAGGTTGCACGCGGCACCATCACGGGGCTCATTGGCCCGAACGGCGCGGGCAAATCGACCTTCTTCAACCTGCTGACCGGTGCGCTGAAACCTGACAGGGGGACTGTCACCCTTGCAGGACAGGATATCACCGGCCTGCCCCCATCGCAGCTTTTCGAACAGGGCATGGGCCGGACCTTTCAGATCCCCCGCCCCTTTGCGCGGATGAGCGTATTGGAAAACGTCATGCTCGCCCCCACCGGACAGGTGGGCGAAACCATCTCCGGCCCCTTCCTGTCGCGTAGACGCATGGCAACACAGGAGCGCCAAATCAGGGACAAGGCGATGGAGGTGCTGAACTTTGTCACCCTTGGTGCGCTGGCCGATCACCCTGCGGGCAAGATATCGGGTGGACAGATGAAGCTTCTGGAGCTTGCCCGTGTGTTGATGGGCGATCCCAAGCTGATCCTGCTGGACGAACCCGCCGCCGGGGTGAACCCGGTGCTGACCGAAACCCTGATCGGCAAGATCGAGGAGCTGAACCGGCAGGGCACCACCTTTGTCATCATCGAACACGACATGGACCTTGTGATGCGCCACTGCGACCCGATCATCGCACTGGCCGA
>CAYUSM010000418.1:0-3002 GCA_964447345.1 uncultured Sulfitobacter sp.
TGTAGCTGCATATGGCTTCCGTCGGCACCGCGTTTAATAGCCCCCACCCAGTGCGCGGTGTCGACGCCTTTCTTACCGCATCAAGACGCGTCGCAACCGAAGGGATGCGAGGCGCGCAAAGCGTTAAGACAAAGCGAAAAAATCAGTTGAGCTGAAAATGCAGGGGGTAGGCCCCATCGGTGAATGGGCCGAAAAGATCCGGGATGTCGGGGTGATCGACCGGTTCACCAGAGTAATCCGCTACCAGGTTCTGCTCGGACACATAGGCCACGTAGTAGCTTTGGTCGTTTTCAGCGAGCAAATGGTAGAAAGGCTGGTCTTTTACCGGACGGCTTTCTTCGGGGATGGCTTCGTACCACTCCTCGGTGTTTGCAAACTCCGGATCGACATCAAAAATGACCCCCCGAAAGGGATGTTTCTTGTGCCTGACGACCTGGCCGAGGTGATATTTCGCGCGCGTGCGTAGCATAACATTGCAGCCCCTACCTTTCGTTAGTACTCGGTTCAAGGGGGTTTTGTCCAATCCTCGCCTTTGTTTAAGAGGAAACAGACTGTTGACCCTTGTTCTGACGGTACTGGAAATCGTGGCGCCGGTGTTCCTGCTGGCCGCTGTTGGCTTTGGCTGGGTCAAGCTCGGATTTGAGTATCGATTGCAGTTTGTCACACGCTTGGCCATGACCATGGCGGTGCCCTGCCTGATCTTCACAGCCCTCGTAAACACCACGCTTGATCCGGCGGCGCTCACCACCTTAAGCCTCGCCGCCATCGCCGCATATGCGCTGGTTTCGGTCGTTGTGCTGAGCATGGTGCAGTTGGCGCGCCTCGATCAAAGGACTTTTGCGGCCCCTCTCATTTTTGGCAACACGGGAAACCTTGGTCTGCCGCTGGCGCTCTTCGCATTTGGTGAAATCGGGCTGGAATATGCCGTTGTCGTCTTTGCGGTCATGGCGCTTTTGTCTTTCACCTATGGCATCTGGCTGGTTGCGGGTGCTGGATCTTTCACAAAGGCACTCAAGGAACCGCTGATGTGGGCCACCGTGCTGGGGGCGCTGTTTTTGTGGCAAGGGTGGAGGCTGCCACGCTTTCTGGACAACACGCTGGGCCTGATCGGGCAGATGGCGATCCCGCTGATGCTGATCACCCTGGGTGTTGCCGTCGCACGGCTTTCTCCCAAAGGGATTGGCCGGGCCGTGGTGCTGTCCGCTGCAAAGCTTGTCGTCTGTGTCGGCTCTGCCTGGCTTGTTGCGGATTGGTTCGCGCTCGACAAGGTCGCCTTTGGGATACTCGTCCTGCAGGTGGCCACGCCCGTTGCGGTCACCGCCTACATGCTGGCCGAGAAATACGGTGCGGATGCGCAGGCTGTGGCAGGGCTGGTTGTGGTTTCCACAGTGATGTCGATCGGCGCGTTGCCGCTGTTGCTGGCGGTTCTGTTGTGAAAAATGTGATGTGACGCGCCCGCAAAATGGGGTAAACTGCCGCAAAATAAGAAAACAAAAAAGCGAGAGGCAGATGAGCAAGACCCTTCGCGCCATGATAATTGTTCTGCTGGTGGCATCCTGCGGAGGTGGACAGACGTCTGCGCCGCGCAATCTGGACAACGCCTGCGCGATTCTCAAAGAGCGCCCACAATACCTCAAGGCATTCCGCAGCGTGGAACGCAAATGGGGCGTGCCGATGCACGTCATGATGGCCACGATCCATCAAGAGAGCAAATTCGTCGCAGATGCCCGCACGCCCTTTAAATACACACTTGGTGTGATTCCCATGGGGCGGCAATCAAGTGCCTACGGCTATTCACAGGCGCTCGATGGCACTTGGGATGAATACCGCGATGACCAGAACCGCCGCTCCGCGCGCCGGGACCGGATCAACGACGCCACGGATTTCATGGGCTGGTACATGAACCAGACCCGGGACCGAAACGGCGTGGCCCTCAGTGACGCCCGCAACCAATATCTGGCCTATCACGAGGGGCATACGGGCTTTGCGCGTGGCAGTTACAACCGCAAGGCCTGGCTGGTGGGCGTGGCGGCCAAGGTGGATGCCCGATCTGCCATGTACCGCGACCAGATCGGCGCCTGCCGGTTGCGACGCTGAGCGGTTTCAATTGGCCGCGACAAAGCCGCGATTGCATTCTTTTGATGAGGGGCTTTGCCCCTCAAACTCCCCAGAATTATAGGGGAAAGATGAAGCGGGGCACAGGTCAGCGGTTGACCTGACCGGGGCTGCCCACGTCGAAGAGGCGGTTGGGCAGATTTGCCCCTTTTTGCAGATCGCCCAGCACGACGGTCGTTTGCGAGCCGTTGCCGTCATTGATGACCCATTGGCGCAGCTCGACCGGATTGCCGGTGAACTTCATCTGGATGTTGCCGTACTCCGGGTTTTGCGGGTCCTGCGCTGTCACCACCGTGGCGGTGCCGTCAAAGGAATGACCCGTCACCATATTTGCAGCACCCAGGTTCACATTCCGCGCCAGAATGATCGACAGCGGTGTGCGGCTGAGCGGATAGCTCTCAGGGGGCTGGTTCGACTTGCCATCATAGATCACAACCGTGTTGGAGCCTGCGACAACCAGCGCTGTCTCGGGTGGGTTATACTCAAACCGCACCTTGCCGGGGCGTTTGATGTAAATCGTGCCGGTGCTGATGGAACCGTCGTCGTTGATCTGCGTGAATTCCCCCTTCGCCGTCTGAAGCTTGTTCAAATAGGCGGAAATGTCATTCAGCGGCAGCTTTTGCGCCGTCGCAGCCAAAGGGAGGGTCAGGGCCAGACCAAGACCAAAAAGGGCAGATCGAAGTAAACGCATGAGAAGTACCTGTATATCGTTGCTGATCACGACATAGGGCGCATCGGGCTGATATGCGATATCAGACTGCGGATTTCTGCCCATCAGGGCTGATCGTCAGGGCCTAGGCTGCAATCTTCAGTTTCATGACTTCCTTACGCATCTTCTCGGCCTCTTTGACCTCTTTCTTCATTTCCTTGATGACCTTCTTCAGCAG
>CAYUSM010000419.1:0-3001 GCA_964447345.1 uncultured Sulfitobacter sp.
CCGTTTCGAGGTGATCTTCTTCTCAACCGTCGTCGCCCACAACTCCCCCGCCACCTGCTGCGGTGCGGGCAGACGCGGGCGCACGAAGTCATAGGTCAGCGGAATGAGATGCGTGTTGCGCAAGGCCAGCCCGACGCCGCTCACCTCCTGCCGGTCCGCAGGCGCCTCTGGCGTGACGGCCAGCCCGTCGCGCTGTGCCTGATCGGCAACCAGATGCATATTCATCGGGATCACGGCCAGCAGCCAAAAGCCAATGATGGCCGCAACAACCGTCAGGACAGGCAGGATCGACTTCACGCGCGCCACTCCATCCGCAACTCCGGGATTCCGTCGCCCCGCCCCTCGGCCTTGCGCTCCACGGTTTCAAATCCTTCACGATGGTAGAACCGATGCGCCGCCACATTGGCTTCATGCGTCCAAAGCTGCACGTAGTCGCGCCCCGCTTTCACCGCATCCACCAGCGCCTTGCCATGCCCGGAGCCGGGGACCGCCGTGTAAAGCCCGGCAATCAGGTTCTCATCCTCCTTGAACGACAGGTATCCCGCCACCGGATCTCCCACGACCCAAAACTCCCGCTTCGGAATCCCTTCCGCAATCACGACGGTCAGCTCCTCCACCGAAGGTCCACCTCCCGGCATCCAGTCAAGCCCATCCAGCCACGCGCGTACAATTGCCGCACAATCCCCGGCATCCACAATCTCTGCCCGCCGCGGCTTCACACGCCACCCCCTCGCTTCATCTTTCCAATACAATTCATCCAAGGCTGCCCCCAACACAGACCTCGCCCTGTCTGGCATCCCCCGACAGGTGCGGTATGAACACCCGCTCAATCATCATAGGAATGCCCCGCCCGCAGCCCTTCACGCACTCGATGCGCAATTTCCAGAAACTCGGGCGTGTCGCGAATGTCCAAGGGCCGCTCCTTTGGCAACGGGCTCTCAATGACATCCGTAATCCGTCCCGGCCGCGGCGACATGACGACAATCTTGGTACTCAGATACACCGCCTCCGGAATGGAGTGCGTGACAAAGGCAATCGTCTTCTCCGTCCGCGCCCAAAGCTTGAGCAGCTGTTCGTTCAGATGGTCCCGCACGATTTCATCGAGCGCCCCAAAAGGCTCGTCCATCAACAGGATGTCCGCGTCGAAACTGAGCGCCCGCGCAATGCTGGCCCGTTGTTGCATGCCTCCTGAAAGCTGCCAGGGGAACTTGCGCTCAAAGCCTGCGAGATCGACCAGCTCCAGGACCCGTTGCACCCGCTCCGCCTGCTCGACCTTCGGCACGCCCATGATCTCTAGCGGCAAGCGAATGTTCCCGCCAATTGTCCGCCAAGGATAAAGCCCGGCGGCCTGAAAGACGTAGCCATAAGCCCGATTGCGCCGTGCCTCTTCGGGTGAGACACCGTTCACGGTCACGCTGCCGCCGGTAGGCTGCTCCAGATCCGCCATGACACGCAGGAACGTCGTCTTGCCGCAGCCAGACGGGCCGATGAAAGACACAAAGTCCCCCGCCTCGATCTCAAGGTTCACGTCCTTGAGGGCATGCACCGGGCCATCGTTGGTTTGAAAGGTCAGGTCGAGAGATTTGGCGGAGATCACCGCGTTCTGCGTCATGCAGCCATCTCCGCCACGGTTGGCAAGAATGCCTTTGCAGGTTCCATCGTCAATTCAGCTGCCGTCTTTCCAGTCTTATCAATATGCCGTCCCACAAGGCGGTATCCCAGGCGATACCCCAACCAATGTGGACGCTTGTTGCCGCCAAAGAACCACTCAACATGGTCATAGGGCTCTTCCCATTGCGATACCACTTCGGGAAGGAAGCTCAGGTCCTCCTCTGCGGGGACCTCCCAGGGCTCCGGCGCATTGAGGTAAAGCTGACGGGTAAATTGCCCGGCCAAACCCTCACTCATCAATGCGGCACCAAGGGTTCTGCCATAACCCGGCCCCCTCCAGCGCATCACGTGATTGGCCTCATGTGCGACCTGACGCTCCAGTGCCTCACCCAGCGTGTCAGGAAGATGATCGTTGTCTGCGTCAAAGCTCAGGTGCACCAGCGATCCTGTAGGCGCATAACCCACATAGCCAAGTTCTTGGATCACGCGGCCCGGAACGTTCTGCACGACCACATCCACGTCGGGAAGCGCGATCACATGACCAACCCTGTCTTCAGCGGCCAGGATGGATTGCGTGATCCTCTGCACGAAAGGGCGCAGGACGCCTGACGCATCGGCGATATGTACCGTCCATGCCAAAGGGCCTAGATCCCCGCCGGAATATTCAACGGATCGCGCTTGATCATCTTCGGACTTGTCAGTGCTTTCCACTTCGACAATGCCACATTCGCCGATGGGAACGCCGGACGCGGAATGAACTTGCCCCGACCGGGTTGTGGTTGAGAGTTCTGCCCCCAAGCCCAGATTACATCGCCACGGCTCAGCGTGTATCGCGCATTCGCGGTCACCTCGAAGCCCTCAAACACGTTGTAGTCCAAAATCGAATGATGGTTCGCTGGTGAAATCGTCTTGGTGATCTTCGGGTCCCACACCACGATATCCGCATCCGCGCCTTCCACAATCGCACCCTTCCTGGGGTAGATATTGAGGATCTTCGCTACATTGGTCGAGGTCGCCGCAACAAATTCATTCGGCGTCAGCCGCCCGGTTTCAACCCCTTCGGTCCAGAGCACGCCAAGACGCTCCTCCAACCCGTTCGAGCCATTGGGAATGATCCGGAAATCATCCCGCCCTGCACGCTTCTGTTCGGTATTGAACGCCGCATGATCCGTCGCCACCACCTGCAACGAGCCTGCCTGCAGGCCTGCCCACAAAGAATCCTGGTGATCCTTTGAGCGGAACGGCGGCGACATCACTCGCCGCGCCGCATGATCCCAGTCCTTATTGAAGTATTCCGTCTCATCCAGCGTCAGGAACTGGATCAGCGGCTCGCCGTAAACCCGCATCCCCTTCTGCCGCGCCCGCCGGATCGCCTCATGCGCCTGCTCGC
>CAYUSM010000420.1:0-2998 GCA_964447345.1 uncultured Sulfitobacter sp.
CGCGCATGTCCGCCACGCGCGGCGGGAACATGTTGCGGCTGAGGACATGGGCTGTTTCCTCGGGGGTGTGCTGGCCCTTGGCGTGTTGCGCGGCGAGGTCTGGATGGGCGGCCAGGAAATCCGGATCAGCGTCAAAGGGGCCGGGGCCTTCGGCAGAGATCAGCGCGACTTCCACGCCTTCTGCTTCAAGGGCCTGTGCGGTTTCGCGGTTGACCGAGGCCAGGCTGTAGCTGCTGTCGAACGGGCCTTCGAGCCGCCAGAGGAGACCGTTGCCCGGCAGGGCGCGGGGGCGCCAGGCCCCCTCGATGGCCAGCCGGGTCTGGGCCAGCGCGCGGGAGATGTCATCGCGGTCGCGGTCCGTAAGCCCTTCCTCGGGCAGGGCGCGCAGGGCGGCCACGGTGCGCGCTTCCAGATCGTCGAGGCGGGATTGCACCTGCGGCCAGCCGGTTTCGGGCGCGGTCTCTTCGGCGTACCTCGTAAAGACGGCGAGGGTTTCTTTTGCTGCCTTGTCCCAGGAGAAATCCGCCGCATGGGCCGCCTGGCGCGCGATCAGATCGTCGCGAAACGCCGCATCGGTCAGCGCGCGGGTGATCAGCGCGGTGAGGGCAGGCACATCCGTGGGGGCAAAAAGCGCCTCCCTTGTGCCGATCACCTCCGGCACGCTGGTGGTACCCGCCCCCAGCGTGAGCGTGCCACAGCGGATGGCCTCCAGTGCGGGCAGGCCAAAGCCTTCGCGCAAGGAGGGCAACACGAAAAGTGCTGCCAGCCCGTAAAGCCCCGGCAGATCGGCATCCGGCACCTGCCCCAGCAGGCGGATGTGGCCGGGGTTCAGCCGGTGGTCGCGGGCCAGTTGATGCAGGTCCGCTGTCTCATAGGGTGTCACATTGCCCGCGATCACCAGATCATGGCTGTCGATCAGTCCGCGCGGCAGGGCGGCATAGGCCTTGACCAGGCTGGCCAGATTCTTGCGCGGCTCGCCCGAGCCCACGTAAAGCAGATAGGGGCGCATCAGCCCGTGGCGGGCGCGCAGTGCGGTCATGTCCTCAAGCGACATGGCATCGGGCGGGGCAAAACGCGCATCGGCGTCTTCCAGCACCACGTGCAGATCGGCTGGCGGGTAGGCCAGCAGCGTCCGGGTTTCGGCGCGCGTCGCCTCCGAGACGCAGATGAGGGCGGCACAGCGGCGCGCGTCCTGCATGCGTGCGGTGTAGAAGGCTTTGTAGGCGGGGTTATTGTCGAAATAGATCTCGGGCAGCTGCGCGGGGATCAGATCATGTTGCGCGCCGATCACCGGGGTCTGCGAGAGGGTGAGCGGGCCGAGGGCCACATTCTCGCGGTCGCCTTCGAAAAGACTGGGGCAAAAGACCGCGTCCGGGCAGAGCCCCGCGATGGCCATGTCGCGCAGACAGGCCGAGGCCGCGGCCCGCCAGGCGCCGTTTTGCACGCCCTCTCCGCTGCCCGTCAGCCCGTGAAAGACATGGATATGTCCTGCCGCATGCAGGTCCGGATAGCGGCGCTGCAGATCGGGGATGCTGGCGGGCAGGGCGCTGTTGAGCAGGAGGTGTATCTCGTGCCCCTGCGCCTGTCCTGCGGGCAGGAGCGCGTCCAAAAGGCTCAGCGCATAGCGCCCGATGCCCCGGGTCCGGCTGCCGCTTTGCGCGCATTGCAGATCGATGAGAAACCGCATGTCCTATGTGTTCCCGCTGTCAAAGAGCTGTGCGCGCAGCGCGGTTTCACGCACCGAAAGCGGGGTGGGGTTGGCCGGGGGAGGTGTGGTGTGTTCTGTAGGCGCGGGCAGGGCGGCGGCTGGTGGCGTCGACGCGGGTGCCGGGGGCAGGGCGGCAGCCTCTTTGTCCTTGCGCCGGGCTTGTTTGATCTTGTGGGCCAGTTTGCGCAGGCCCCGCCGCCGGGTCAGGCGCTGCAGCGCCGCGATGGTGGCGCGCAGGCCCTCTATTTCTTGCGCCTGATCGTTCAGGCGTGCCTCGGCCCGCTGCAGCTGGTCGCGCAGATCGGCCTCGGTGCGGTCGGCACGCCTTTGCAGGTGGTGTTCAAGCTGCTGCAGGCGTTGGTGCAGGGCCGCTTCGCTGCGGGCCAAGGCGGTGCTTTCTGCCGGGGGCGGCGTGGCCAGAAAGACGGGCGAGAAGACGTCAAAGGCGGCACCCCGGGCGGGAGCCTGTACCACAACGGCATAAAAAGGAGCGGCGGGCGACAGGACCCGCGTGCGGGCAAATCCCTCCGCCTCCAGCAGATGGGCGGCGCGCAGGGCGGAAAGCGCTGCCTGTCCGGCGGGGGCCATTTCGGGTTCTGTGCCGCCCAGCACCAGAATGCCTCCCGGTGTCAGGGCTTCCAGCGCGGCTTTGGCCCAGGCCGCAAGATCGCTTTCCGTCAGCCCGTCGAGCCGGTCAAAACCGCTCGCCACCCGGCACCCCTGCGGCACCGCGTCCCGGCTGCTTTCGCGCAGGGCGATGCCCTGCCCGGCCAGCAGCCGTTTCCACCCCTCCGGCGCGGGTCCCAGAGAGACGACATCAAGACCCTGGACCAGCCCTTTCCAGGGCAGGATGAAGGGCAGGGCGGCGGTCTGCAAAGCGGCGGAAGACGTGGGGGTCATGGAGTGTGAGACCGATGAAAAAAGACGGGTGCGGCGGCGAGTCGGGGGTGATTTTGACACAGTTTGCGCGGTGATCGGGGAGTTCTCAGCAAATTTCGCGGCACTGTCAAACGACAGCGAAAAATATGGCCTGAGGGTATAAAAATCACTGTATAGCCGAAAAAGCCGCTGATCCGACACAATAAAGTTTAATTTGAAAACAAAGACTTATCAGTGTCAAACGCATATTTTTCTGCACCTGCAAGACATTTGGTGCCCCCCGGGGCCGGGTCCGCCCCTGAGCGCGCCACACCCGCCAAAACAAAATGTGTAACAAAAACACCATAGTAGCTGTCGTTTGGGGGGGAGTATGAGATTCACGCTACATCTTTCCTTGTCCGACAGTTTGAG
>CAYUSM010000421.1:0-2996 GCA_964447345.1 uncultured Sulfitobacter sp.
GCCCCTGATTGCCCGAAGGGCGCAGGCGCATGTCGATCTCGTAAAGCTTGCCCTGTGCCATCGGGGCTGTCATCGCGGTGATCATTGCCTGCGTCAGACGTGCGTAGTAAGCGCGGGTGGCCAGAGGACGCTTTCCCTCAGAGCTTTCCTGACCCGCAGGGTCATAGATCACCAGCAAATCCAGATCCGATGTCGCGGTCAGCCGTCCTGCCCCGAGTGACCCCATGCCCAGCAGCACAGCCCCACGCCCCGGCGGCGGCCCGTGACGGGTGGCAAACTGGGCAATCACCTGCGGCCAGAGCGCAGCAAGCACCGCGCGCGCAAGATCGGCGTATTGACGCCCCGCTGTCTCAGCGTCGATCAATCCGCGCAGAAGGTGCACGCCGATCCGAAAATGCCACTCCCGCGCCCAGCGTCGCGTGCCATCCAGCTGCGCTTCATAGCTTTGCTCGGCCGAGAGCACAGCGGTTAAGGCTTCGGTCAGCCCCGCCTCTCCAGGCCAGTCACTGAAGAAGTCGCCGCCGATCACCGCGTCAAACACGCCAGCATTACGCGACAGGTGCATCGCCAGAGCGGGCGAGGTGCTGACGATGTCGATCAAGAGGTCCGCCAGTTGCGGGTTCGCCTTGAGCAAGGAAAAAAGCTGCACCCCGGCAGGCAGCCCTGCCATGAACCCGTCGAAGGCCAGCAGGGCCTCATCCGGTTTGGCCGCACCGGCCAGTCTGTCCAGCAGGTCAGGCTTCAGCCTTTCAAACACCTCGGCACCCCGATCAGACCGCAGCGCGGGATAGCTCAACCAGCGATCCAGAACAGCGGTATCAAAGCTGTGCTGGGCGGGTTCTGTCTTGGCCGGGGCGCGGGAGGCGGCAAAGAAACCCTCGGTGATCTCGTGCACGTCGGACAACCGCTGCTTCAGGTCATCCTTCAGGGCCGCCACGTCCATGTCCATCATGGCTGCCAACCGCGTGAACCCTTCATCGCTCTGCGGCAGATCGTGGGTCTGTGCATCGCGCACCATCTGGATGCGATGTTCCACCATACGGTGCGCGCGGTAGTGATCGGTGAGTCTGGTGGCGGCGTCCTCGGGCACCCATCCCTTGCGTGCCAGCACTTGCAGCCCTTCGCACGTCCCGCGCAGGCGCAAGGCTTTGTCCCGCCCCCCGGCGATCAACTGGCGGGTCTGCGTAAAGAACTCGATCTCGCGGATGCCCCCGCGCCCCAGCTTCATATTGTGTCCGGGCAGTGTGATCGGCCCGCCCAGCCCTTTATGCTCCCTGATGGCCAGACGCATGTCATGAGCGTCCTGAATGGCCGCAAAATCGAGGTGCCTGCGCCAGACAAAGGGGCGCAAGGTGTCGATGAACCGGCTGCCCGCCTCAATGTCGCCCGCACAGGCCCGCGCCTTGATGTAGGCCGCGCGTTCCCATGTCCGGCCCAGACTTTCGTAGTACCGCTCCGCCGCTTCCATCGCCATGCAGACGGGTGTGACCGCCGGATCGGGCCGCAGCCTGAGATCAGTGCGAAAGACATATCCCTCACCGGTCAGGTCACTGAGTGTCGCAGACATTGCGCGGGTGGCTTTGACAAAGGCGGTGCGCGCGTCATGGAAGTCGTCCGGATCGAACCGGGTTTCATCGAAGAGGCAGATGAGGTCGATGTCAGAGGAATAGTTAAGTTCGAACGCGCCCATCTTACCCATGGCAAGCACGGTCATGCCGCCCGCATCGGCAAGATCATCCATGCCCATGCCAGGCAGCTTGCCCCGCTTGATCTGTGGTGCCAGCCCCGCACGCAAGGCCGCGCCACAGGCCGCATCGGCAAAGCGCGTCAGGACGCCTGTTACCTGCTCCAGCTCCCAGGCGCCGCCAAGGTCTGCCAATGCCGCCATCAGGGCGACCCGACGCTTTGCGCGCCGCAATGGACTGCCGACATCTGCTGGCTCCAACGCCTGTGCGGCAGCGATTTCGGCCTCAACCGCGTCCATGGGATCATCAATCGCCGGGAGCAGCCAGTCCCGCTCCTTCCCCAAAAGCCCCATCAGGTATGGAGAGCACGAGGCCGCCCCGCTGATCAGCGCCCGAACCTCTGGTGCGGCTTGCGAAACCAGTGCCTCGGCATCCGCTGCACGGGTTTCATCAAAGGTGCGCGGGGTCTGTTGGATGGCGGAGGCAAGGCTGGTTGTCATGTCGTCAGCTTTGCGCCAGTGTCCGCCCATGAGCAAGAGCCTGAAACGAGTCCGTGCCGCCCTTGAGGCCGCCAATGCAGACGCAGACCTGCGCGAGACCGCCCTTTCACGCACCGCAGCCGATGCCGCCGCGGCGCTGGGGTGCGCCGTGGACCAGATCGCCAAATCTATCATCCTGCGGGGCGAGAGCTCGGGTGAAGCCCTGCTCTTTGTGACCGCAGGTGGTCAGCAGGTGGATCTGGAGAAGGCTGCAGCGCTTGCCGGAGAGCCGCTTGGCAAGGCTGACGCAGCGCTGATCCGTGCACAGACCGGGTTCGCCATCGGGGGCGTCTCGCCGGTCGGGCATGTCACCGAAAGCCGCAAATGGTTCGACGAAACGCTGCTGAAGTTCGACCTGATTTGGGCTGCGGCGGGCACGCCGCATCATGTTTTCGGCATGAAACCGGACGAAATGGCAGAAATCTCAGGCGTGCAAATAGCTGATTTCATTCAGTAATCCAAATAAATGTAAAAACGTTTCACATCACCTCTTGCAAGTGCGGGGTGAATGGCCATCTTGAATGATGTAAAAGGCATTCACATAAGACCTTTTAGGACAGAGAGGCCGCAGTCAGGCCTACACCGCACGAAAGGCTCGACCTATGACCACGATGACTTCTGAGCAGACCTATGCCCCCCGGCCCAACTGGTTTGCACGTACCGAGAACTGGCTTGACGACAAGGGCAAGGGTGCCTGGATCGCCGCCATGGTCCTTGGCTTCATCTTCTTCTGGCCTGTTGGCCTCGCCCTTCTGGCTTACATGATCTGGAG
>CAYUSM010000422.1:0-2981 GCA_964447345.1 uncultured Sulfitobacter sp.
AGGTTGCCCAACAGGCACTTACCTTAAGCCCCGCCCTTGTGGCGGGGCCTTTTTTGTGGCGAGTGCGGGAGCAACTTTAATGCAGACACTTGTATCTGACCGGGATTTCGCCTCTGACTGCGAGGCGCGAAGGAGGCAGATGCCATGCATGTGACCGTAAACGGGGCCAAACTCTATTTTGACGTGGACGGCGAGGGGTTGACCCCCGACGGCAACCGGATGCGACAGAAACCGACTGTCATCATGGTCCATGGCGGACCGGGGGCGGACCACGCGATCTACAAGCCGTATTTCTCGCAACTCACTGATCTGGCGCAGGTCGTCTATTATGACCATCGGGGCAATGGGCGCAGTGACTTCTGTGACGAAGAGACCTGGACGCTGGCACAATGGGGGGCGGACTTGAAGGGCCTCTGCGATGCGCTGGGGATTGAGAAACCAATCGTCATGGGAACGTCTTTCGGCGGCTTTGTAACCCTTTCTTACGCATCGCAGTTTCCGGATCATGCCGCGGGGCTGGTTTTGATCAGCACAGCGGCCAAGGTCGATTTTCCCACCATCTACAAGGCGTTCGAGCGGATTGGCGGCAAGGAGGTGGGTGAGATTGCAAAGGCCTATTGGGATGAGCCCACAACGGAGCGTCGTGAGTTATTCAAGGAGCGCTGTGTGCCGTTCTATACTCGGACGAGATCGACAGAATGGATTGCCCGGACGATCATGAAGCCTGAGACCGCGCTTTGGTTCAACGGCCCCGGAAATGAACATGGACGAATGGACTTCCGGTCAGCGCTGGCAGAGGTCCCCTGTCCGGTACTGGTCATGGTCGGGGAGGAAGACCCGATCACGCCTTGGGAATTCAGCGACGAGATCGTCGCCCATTTGAGTGCTGATCAGGTGACTTATCTGAAATACGCTGACTGCGGTCACGGGGTTGTGGCTGACAAGCCCGAGGAGGCATTGGCCGCGTTGCGGCAGTTTGTCGAAAGACTGTCTGATTAAGGCACAAAGAACCGGTTCTGCTGGAACTCCCGCCAGATCTTTTCGCCTACCGTGCAATCGGTCGGATCGCGACCGCTGGCCTGCGCCGGGATGATGCGTGCGGGAGGTGTGTAGCCTGCGATTTCCAGCACCAGTTTGCGCTTCACCGCATCGGCAAAGTCGGGCCAGACATAGACGGGGATGACAAAGGCTCCCGGTCCGCCGATCACACAGGTGCGGTAATAGACATCAAGGTCGGGCAGGTGGAAGGCAGAGAATGCCCCGTCATCGGTCATCAGCGGCAGGCCGTTGATGGTGATCCCTTGGGCGATGGTGGCGTCCCGCGCGCGGGTCACGAGGGGGCCGAGGTTGTTGGGGCCATCGCCAGAGATGTCGATGACCCGCCGCAGACCGCGCACCTGATTGGTGTCGAAATGATCCGTCGCGAAGGCGAGCGCGTTTGAGATCGAGGTGCGGCGCAGAGCCGGGTCAAACTTCACGGTCAGTTGGCGGGCAAAATCGTTGAGATCGGCCTTGGTCTGGATGATGCGCCAGTCGACAACGATCTGTTGAGAGCCCGCCCATTCGACGTAGGTCAGTGCGACATTTTGCAGAAGACCGGACTGGACCGCCTTGAAAACCTCATCTGAGCCGAGCGCTTCGGCATAGCCGCGCCTTTGCAGCTCCAGCTCGGCCTCTGACATGGAACGGGAGACATCGACCAGCAGTACCAGTTCCAGATCAACTTCGGTCATCTGAGCCTGCGCGACCCCGCTCAGCCAGCTGGCCAATGCGGCACATAGTGCAATGGTGCGGACATCGCGCAGGGCTTTCAGGAACCAGAGGATCAGCGGCATGTGGTCAGGTTATGGCGGTATGGGAGGTCTGTAAATTCCCCTCCAGGTTGGTGGCAGGAAATGGCAGCACCTCAGTTCACATGCTTCACCTTTTTGCCGCGCAAAGCGGCGTGCACGTAACGGCCATCGAATTCGGTCTTGCTGAGCACATAGGCGACACCGGCGGAGGCCGCCTTTTCCCACATAAAGGGGGAAGGCCAGTCGCTGACCATGATTACGGGGATGTCCGCATGGCGGGGGTCCTTGGCCAGCTCCTGTGCGAAATCCGCACCCAGCCCGTCAGGCAGATTGTTGTCGAGCAGAATGAGCGACATGCCTTCCTTCTCCAGCGCGCGGCGGGCGGTCTGCAGATCGGGGGCCAGTTCGATACGCATGCGTTCGCGGGTTCGTTTCATCACCCGCGTCAGCTTTTCACGGTCAAAGGCGCTGTCTTCGACGATCAGACAGGTTTCTGGCCGATGTTTGGTTGCCTGTGCCAAATGCATGGATGCCCCATCCGGTTGCAGGGCAGGCATCGCATCAAAGCTTTAAGATTGCGTGAGTGTCAGCGCGGCATCGGTAAGCGGCGCTTGTTGTAGTCAGACCAGTCCGTCACCTCGGGGTAGTATGTCCGCCGCCAGTCTCTCACGCGCGGGTTCATGATGCGCCGCCAGACAGGCGGCACCATCGCGGCCATGGTCATAACGGGATAACCGAAGGGCAGTTGCGGGGCCTCGTCCGGCCCGTAATTCTGCAGTACCGGGAAGCGGCGGTCGGGTTTGTAGTGGTGGTCCGAGTGGCGCTGCAGGTTGATCAGCAGCCAGTTTGAGGCCTTGTGCGCGGCATTCCACGAATGGTGGGGCTGGACGTGTTCGTATTTGCCCTCGCCCAGATGTTTGCGGGTCAGTCCGTAGTGTTCGATGTAATTGACCAGCTCAAGCTGCCAGATGGCAACACCGGCCTGAATGAAGAAGAGCCCCAGCCCGGACCAGCCGCCTAGGGCAAAGGCCAGTATGAGGCAGAGACCCTGTAGCGCCCAGTATTTGAAGAACGGGTTGCTAAAGTCGGTCCAGGGAAGGCCCTTGCGTTTGAGCATGTCGGCTTCGGCCCTGAAAGCCGAGCGCAGGCATTGCCAGAGCACGCGGGGATAGAAGCGGTGGAAGCCTT
>CAYUSM010000423.1:0-2972 GCA_964447345.1 uncultured Sulfitobacter sp.
GGCAGATCGTCGTCACCGAAATCCCCTACCAGGTGCAGAAATCCAAGCTGATCGAGCGCATCGCCGACCTGATCCAGACCCGCAAGGTGCCGATCCTCGGCGATGTCCGCGACGAGAGCACCGACGACGTGCGCCTCATTCTCGAACCGCGCACCCGCAATGTCGATCCCGAGGTGCTGATGGGGCTGATGTTCCGCAACACCGACCTGGAACTGCGCTTCTCGCTCAACATGAACGTGCTGATCGACGGGGTGACGCCACGCGTCTGCTCGATGAAGGAAGTGTTGCGCGCCTTCCTTGATTTCCGTCGCGAGGTCTTGCAGCGCCGCTCTGAGCACCGGATGGAAAAGATCGACCACCGGCTGGAGGTCCTGGAAGGGTTCATTGTCGCCTTCCTGAACCTCGACCGGGTGATCGACATTATCCGGTACGATGACGATCCTAAGGCCGCACTGATGCGCGAGGATTGGTCCAAGGACCATGTCCGCGCGATGGACGAGAACGACTATGTCTCGCCTGCGCCGGGGGAGGGTGAACTCTCCGAAGTGCAGGTCGATGCGATCCTGAACATGCGCTTGCGGAGCTTGCGGCGTCTGGAAGAGCTTGAGCTGCTGCGCGAGCAATCCGAGTTGATGGAAGAGCGCGCCGGGCTTGAGGACTTGCTGGAAAGCGAAGACCTGCAATGGCAGGCGATCACGGACCAGCTACGCGCAACCAAAAAGCAGTTCGGCAAGGATTGGGACGGCGGCGCGCGGCGGACGACCTTTGCAGAAGCGGGTGAAATCGAAGAAGTGCCGCTTGAAGCCATGATCGACCGCGAGCCGATCACCGTGGTCTGTTCGCAGATGGGCTGGATCAGGGCGATGACCGGCCATATCGATCTGGCCCGCGAGCTGAAGTTCAAAGACGGCGACGGGCCGCGCTTTATCTTCCACGCGGAGACAACCGACCGATTGCTGGTCTTTGGCTCAAACGGGCGTTTTTACACCGTGTCTGCCTCCAACCTGCCCGGCGGGCGGGGTATGGGTGAGCCACTGCGCCTGATGGTAGATCTGCCGAATGAGGCGCAAATCGTGGCGCTCTTTATCCATCAGCCGGGGCGCAAGCTGCTGGTGGCGTCCTCTGCAGGAGACGGGTTCATCGTGCCGGAAGACGAGGTTGTGGCGCAGACGCGGGCGGGCAAGCAGGTGCTGAACGTGCGGGGCGACACGCAGGCGCTGGTCTGCAAGCCGGTTGCAGGGGACACTGTTGCGACTGTGGGTGAAAACCGCAAAGTGCTGATCTTCCCGGTTGAAGAGCTGCCCGAAATGGGCCGCGGCAAGGGCGTGCGCCTGCAGAAATACAAGGACGGCGGTCTGTCCGATGCGACGACGTTCAACATGGCAGAGGGGCTCAGCTGGCTGGACCCCGCAGGGCGCACGCGGACAGAGGTGATGCTGGCTGAGTGGACCGGCAAACGCGCCTCGGCAGGACGCATGGCCCCGCGCGGTTTTCCCCGTGACAACACATTCACCTCATAGGGCCGCGCCCGATGAGTGAAACGACAAATCTTAACAGCCCCTGGCAATCCCAGCCGCAGCCCAAATCTGTCCCCGCGGGGACAGTGGCGGATTCCGGGATGGGTGTTGAGTTTACCGGAAAACGCTGGGCTTTATTCTGGCTGGCTCTCAAGACCGGATTCTTCACAATCTTAACACTTGGGTTCTACCGCTTCTGGATGAAAACGCGTCTGCGGCGCTGGTATTGGTCTGCCATGCGCCCCGGTGGGCACCCTCTGGAGTACGTGGGTGATCCCATCGAAAAGCTACTGGGTTTCTTCATCGCCGTGGTGATCCTGACCTTCTACATCGGGATCGTGAACCTGCTCTTGATGTTCGTGAGCTTCTCGGTCTTCAACTCTTCGGTCATCGGATACGTCGCGAGCTTTGCAGGTGTCATTCCTTTGTGGTTCTACGCCCGCTACCGCGCGCGGCGCTACGTGCTGGGCCGGACCCGCTGGCGGGCGGTGCGTTTCGGGCTGGAAAAGGGGGCCTGGGGCTATGCCATTCGCGCGCTGTGGTACTGGTTCCTGACGATCATCACGCTGGGTCTTCTCTGGCCGCGCATGACTTTTCTGCTGGAGAAGTACAAGACCGACCGCACCTTCTTTGGCTCTGCCCGGCTGCGGCAGGAAGGGACCTGGCAAATTCTGATCCCCGCCACACGGCCTTTCGTGGTCAGCCTCCTGGCGCTGGGGGCGGCGCTCTTGTGGGTCTTGCAGCTTGATCCCGTCTTTGCGGATGGCCTGCCTGAGGGCGAGGTCATCGCCGATGAGATCGAGAAGATGATCGACGGCGCCTGGCAGGGAACCGAGCTTGACCGACCCGAACGGCTGCTGCTGGTGCCTCTGGCGCTGGCGGGCATGCTCTTTGGCGCGATCTATTACCGCTGGGTGTCAAAGCGGATCATGGCCAACCACAAGGTCGGGCCGGGCGTGAATTTCAAATCCACGCTGAGCGGTCTGCGCGTCACCATGATCTATGTGCTGGGCAATTTCATCGCCTACCTGATGCTGGTTTTTGGTCTGACCGCCCTCATTCTGTTGGCGATCACGTTCTTTGCAGGGGACATGTGGTTTCTGTCCGATGCGCCGGGCGCACAGATGATGACCGACCTGCCACGCTGGCTGTCGCTGACCTCGCTTGCGATCCTGTATCTGACATTCTTTTTGCTCTGGGGTGTTCTTTACAACACCTTCGTGACCTTCCCGCTCATGCGCCACATGGCCTTGACCACCACTTTGCCGGTGACCCTTGGGCTGCCCCTGATCAGCCAGCGGGCACGGGATGAGTTTGCCGAAGCCGAAGGCTTTGCCGAGGCGCTGGATTTGGGGGCGGCGATATGAGCGTGGCGTTCGATGGCATGGGGGCGGCGTTTTTTGACGGGGATAGCCCCGAGCCGCAGGAGGTCAGCCTCGACATCGCAGCAGGCAT